>CAYHRJ010000001.1:0-62498 GCA_964359095.1 uncultured Gammaproteobacteria bacterium
CCGATCTCTTTGAGTCCTGTGACGACATAGCCAATCTGTCCGCACTCGAGTGTGTCCGCCGCGATGAGTCCGTTTGGCGTCACAGCACCCACTTCCAGTAAATCTAATTCTGCGTGCGTGGCGATCATCCTGACTTTCTGTCTTTTTCTAAGAGCGCCGTCCACCACACGAACATACGCCATCACTCCGCGGTAGTCGTCGTAGAAAGAATCAAAGATGAGTGCGCGT
This sequence comes from uncultured Gammaproteobacteria bacterium, assembly GCA_964359095.1. Lineage (GTDB taxonomy): Bacteria > Patescibacteriota > Patescibacteriia > UBA9934 > GWF2-40-263 > JACRJW01. Next base: position 229 of record CAYHRJ010000001.1, read on the forward strand.
GTTGGAGCAGCAGGATCACCAGAGGGAGAAGGAATCCGTGTCACAATCGCGTCCAACAATGCCAGCACGCCTTCACCCGTCTTCCCACTTACACTCAAAATCTCCTCGCGCTTACAACCAATGAGTTGCATCATCTCAGCCGCGCGCGCCTCAACATCTGCTGCAGGCAGATCTATCTTGTTCAGCACAGGAATAATCTCCAGTTCTTCCTCAAGCGCCAAGTAGAGGTTACCAATCGTCTGAGCTTGCACACCCTGTGTTGCGTCGACCAAGAGAATCGCGCCTTCGACCGCGGCCAACGATCGAGAAACTTCGTAGGTGAAGTCCACGTGACCGGGGGTGTCGATTAAATTGAGCGTGTAGGGAGTAGCGTGTAGGGAGTAGGACATCCTTGCAGGCGCCAGCTTAATCGTAATTCCTTTCTCCCTTTCCAAATCCATCGAATCCAAAATCTGCGCCTTCATATTTCGTTTGTCCACCGTCCCAGTCAATTCCAAAAGCCGATCCGCCAAGGTCGACTTTCCGTGATCGATATGCGCGATGATGCAAAAATTTCTGATGCGAGACTGATCCATAATCGAAGGTATCCTAACGGAAACAGCGCCGACCGTCGAGGAAAAATCCCGTTTGACAACAAAAATCCCGTTTGCATGCAAACGGGAATCGAGATGACTACACGGTCTTGAGCGCCTGCTCAAGGTCGGCGATGATGTCGTCGGCATCCTCCAGCCCAACCGACAGGCGGATCATCCCTTCCGAGATACCGAAGCGATCCAGGTCGGTGGGAGTGATGTCCGAATGGGTGTGTGTGCGCGGATGTTCGGCAAGCGACTCGGTGCTTCCCAGCGACACGGCGAGCTTCACGATCTTGAGCGCGTCGAGCACGCGGTACGCTTCCTCGCGCCCTCCGCGAACCGTGAAAGAGAGAAGCGATCCATGTCCCGAGCACTGGCTGCGAGCGCACACGCTTTGTTCACCACCAGACGTATCCGGGAAGAAGAGCTCTTCCACTACCGGGTGCTTGCGGAGGAACGCGACGATCTTCTCGGCCTTCTTCTCGGCCGCTTCCACGCGCACCTTGTACGTTTCCAGGCTACGCAGCAGCATCCACGCCGTATGCGGATCGGCCATGGTACCGAAGATGGTACGCGTCACCTTAACGCTCGCGATCAATTCGGCGGAACCACACACGATGCCGGCGATGAGATCGCTGTGCCCGCCGATCGACTTGGTGGCCGAGTGAACCACGAGATCGGCACCCAGCGCGATCGGCCGGTAGAGCACCGGACCAAGCACCGTCGAATCAACGACGAGCATCGGCCGCGATGCGCCCAGAGCGCGCACGACCTGCGCAATTCCCTTCACGTCGACGAGCAAAAGCGTTGGGTTCGCCGGCGACTCGATGTAGACGACCTTCACCTTCTGGTCTTTGCACTCACACGCGGCGATCATCTCGGCCACTTCCTCACTGGAGGCCGTAGCCGGGAACGACTGCGTGTGGATGTTGAACGCGGGGAGCATATGCTCCATGAAGTAGTCCGTTCCGCCGTAGACCGGCGTGGAATAGAGCACCATGTCCCCGGGTCGACACAAGGTGAAGAGCGTCGTGATGATGGCAGCCATGCCGCTGGCGCACAGCGCGGACTTCTCTGCGCCCTCGTACATCGACCAACGCTCTTCGAAGATCTGAAGGTCGGGGTTGACGAGGCGCGAGTAGATGAGTCCATCTGGCGCGGTCGGATGTCCGTCGTCGAGACCGTACGCCTGCCGGAACCAGTGGGCCAGCTGGCCTGCCGATTCCGCCACAAACGTGGAAGTGGCGAACAGGGGCGGCTTCACCGCTCCTTCACTGCGCGCCGGATCATATCCGCCGTGAAGCGCGAAGGTTTCGGGAGATACGGATGCGGGTAGGTCTTTTGACACGTACCCTCCTTTATTGCTGGGCGCCTCAACACTAGAACTTACCGACAATTAAATCAATGCAGCGCTTGATCTTGTCATCCCGACCGAGGAGTCCAACGACGAGCGGAGGGATCTCTAGACCGATGTCTATTCTGTCATCCCGACCGAAGGCCTGTTCTACAGGCCGAAGCGGAGGGATCCCTAAAGCGCTTCCGACAGATCTTGCCACTCCGGATTCTCCTGGTTGATCAACCATTCTTTCTTTTCCCTCCTCCACTTCTTCAGTTGCTTCTCACGTTCGATCGCTTCCAAAATGTCACCACAGCTCTCCGCATAGACAAGGTTCGTACAGTTGTATTTGGTCGTGAAACCAGGAACCAATTTCTGCTGATGTTCAAAAGAGCGACGTTGAATATTATTCGTCACTCCGATATATAAAACAGTGTGCGAAGGGTTGGTCATGATGTAGACGAAATATTCACGATCGCTCATAAGACACTCGAGATCCCTCGGCTTCGCTCCCAGAGGTCGCTCCGCTCGGGATGACAAATGGAGGAACCTCAATTTGTCATCCCGACCGAGGAGTCCAACGACGAGCGGAGGGATCTCTAGACCGATGTCTATTCTGTCATCCCGACCGAAGGCCTGTTCTACAGGCCGAAGCGGAGGGATCCCTAAAGCGCTTCCGACAGATCTTGCCACTCCGGATTCTCCTGGTTGATCAACCATTCTTTCTTTTCCCTCCTCCACTTCTTCAGTTGCTTCTCACGTTCGATCGCTTCCAAAATGTCACCACAGCTCTCCGCATAGACAAGGTTCGTACAGTTGTATTTGGTCGTGAAACCAGGAACCAATTTCTGCTGATGTTCAAAAGAGCGACGTTGAATATTATTCGTCACTCCGATATATAAAACAGTGTGCGAAGGGTTGGTCATGATGTAGACGAAATATTCACGATCGCTCATAAGACACTCGAGATCCCTCGGCTTCGCTCCCAGAGGTCGCTCCGCTCGGGATGACAAAACAGTTAAACTTCATGACTACTCTGATACTCCGGGATCACCACCTCTGTCCCCAGCTTGTGTCTCAGGTGCGTAGCGAAGACCTCCTTGGCTTCTGGGTCGCCGTGGACGAGAAAAATCTTTTTTGGAATTACGCCGTCTTCAGGGCGCAGCCAGCGGGTGAGTTTGTTCATGTCGCCGTGGGCGGAAAACGCGCCGATAGCGCTGACTTGTGCATGAACAGGAATGTCGTCGCCAAAAATTTTGACGCGTTTGGCGCCTTCATAAATTTTGCGCCCGAGCGTTCCTTGCGCTTGGTATCCAATGATGAGAACGCGATTTTTGTGATCAGGTAAATAACGCCGCAAGTGGTGCATGATGCGTCCCCCGGACATCATGCCGGAACCAGCGATGATAATCATCGGTGGAGTCGTGTTGTTGATCTCTTTGGATTCCTCACGGCTGAGCGTCTCACGCAGATTGGGGAAGCTGAAAAAATCTTTATCTGGTTGCGCAATGAGCGATGCATCAAACTTCAAATAATTTTGAAAGTGGCGATAGAGTTCTGTCGCACGGATCGCCATGGGGCTGTCGAGAAAAATGGGAATCTTCGTTTTGAGATCCTTCTGCAGCAACTGATCGATCTCGTAGAGCAATTCTTGTGTTCGCTCAATCGAGAACGCAGGGATCATGAGCACGCCACGGTCGTGGATGGTGTGCTGAATGGCATCGCGCAACATCGAGGAGCGCTGTTCGATAGGTTCATGTTCACGATGACCGTACGTAGATTCACAGATGACAACGTCTGCGTGAGACATCGGTTCCGTGTCTGGCAGAATCGGTACGTTATCGTTTCCGATGTCCCCTGAATACACAAGACGTTTTCCTTCCTCGCCCACCATAGCTCCATTCGGAGCGACGGCGGGAGCGTCAAGAGAAATATAAGACGATCCAAGCACGTGTCCAGCTTCATGAAACATGACGACGATGCCAGGCGCAACCTCGAGATGCTCGTGATAACTGACGGCCTTCACTTGTTCAAACACGCGATTCACGTCTTCCATTTCATACAAAACTTCAGAGCCACACTTCTCTGCTTCCTCTTTCATGATGTGATGCGCGTCCTCGAGAACCAATTTGGCAAGACCAACGCACGGCTCGACCATGTAGATCGTTCCGGTAAATCCTTGACTCACAATCTTGGCAAGACGTCCAGTGTGATCTGCATGTGGGTGAGAGACAAAAATCGCCTCGATCGTCGAGGGATCAAACGCGAACGCATCTTTATTTTTTGATCCGCACATGTGCTCGCCTTGAAACATCCCGCAGTCAAAAAGATACTGTCGGATTTTGCCATTTGCATCCTTCACCTCAACCTGGTGGCATGACCCTGTAACCTCTCGCGCCGCGCCGTGGAAGGTTAATTTCATACAACCTTATGTTCATTAACGGTAAGCAAGACGGAAAAAATCGCGATCGTGAGAATCGTTGCTTGTGAGACAAGGCATAGCAAACACCAGGTCTCAAGAATAAACGCTTCGATCCCTGAGAGATACAGGGCGAAGAGAAAGCCGCCAATCGATGCGAGCGTGAGAAACTTTGTGAGACTTTTATCCTGAGGATTCTTGAGCTTCATCGCGGCTGCTACGGCAAGAAACAGATAGCCGATAACACCCACGAGCGACACAGGGATCCCGAACATGATCGAATACGGCCCTTTGTTCACAACGTCACAATTCAACTCCTCACCGATTGTGCAGAACTCACCTGAAGCAAACCCTTGATTGTGCAACAAAGAATAAATTGAAACACCAAGTCCCAATAATGAGAGAACGAACAACGTGGTGATAATCTGCTTCTTTGACATAGACTACTCAGATGCTGGTAACTCACAGCCTGTTTTCTCTGCGAGAGCCGTAAGACTCTGCTGGCCACTCAATCGGGATGCATCAGAAAATACCCACGTGGGATAACCTTCAATGCCTGCGTCTGTGCATGTTTGATTCATGCTCTTGCTGGCTGTGGAACACTCAACATACGAAACACGATCAAACGCACTTCCAAAAAGTTTCTTCTGGCTCTGGCAATGCGGACACCACCACGCGCCATACATTTTCACACCGTCGTCCGTGAGACACTGCGCAAAGCTATCATAGGGAGATGGAGCTGCTTCTTGCGTAGTCGCAAACGCAATGAGTCCAACGACCACAAGAACAGCCGCGCCGTAGAGATAGTAAGCTGATTTGGAATTTTTCATAGTGACCTTATTATACTTGAAAGAAAACGAAAAGACGACTATCCTCTGCTCGTTATGAAGTTAGACTGGAAAAATCTCCCACGACCGATTATCGCTCTCTCACCAATGGCCGACATGACTGATTCGGCATTTTGCCGTACGGTTCGGTCAATAAGTCCAATGAGTCCTATCGGTCCTATTGGACTTATTGTATTTCGAGAAATGGTCAGTGCTGAGGCGGTCGTGCGACGCAACAACAAGACGCTTGCCATGACCGATATCCACGAAGACGAACGACCAATCGTTCAGCAACTGTTTGGTTCTGATCCTGACACCATGGCTGAGGCTGCACGCATCATCGAGGAACAACATCACCCTGAGGGTTTTGATGTGAACATGGGCTGTCCTGTTTACAAGATCGTCCACAACTTCAACGGCGCAGCGTTGATGCGAGAACCGGAACTCGCGACGCAGATCATCAAGAAAATGAAAAAGGCGATCACGGTTCCCATCTCGATTAAGATTCGCACAGGTTGGGATGATCCACGAGAATGCTTTGCGTTTGCAAAAGTCATCGAGGAAGCAGGAGCTGACATGATCACGATTCACGGACGAACAAAAACTCAAGGATACTCCGGACAGTCTGATTGGAATTTGATCGGCGAACTCAAAAAGACTTTGTCGATTCCCGTTCTCGCCAATGGCGATATCCACACAGCGCCACTGAGTCTCAAAGCGCTCGATCAAACTCAAACAGACGGTATCTTGATCGCTCGCGGCGCACTGGGCAACCCGTGGATCTTCTCACAGATTACGGACGCGCTCGCAGAAAAGGCGCCAACACAAATCACACTCGAGGAACGCATCCGTGTCATTAAGCAACACCTCGCTTTTCATCTGGAACAATATGGTGTTCAAGGAGTTGTGACGTTTCGCAAACATCTCTCCTGGTATTTCCGCGGTGTGCCAGGAGCTCGCCCGTTCAAGGAACGACTCCACACAGCAGGAACACTTGAAGCTGTGCACGAGATTCTCAACGAGATTCTCTTGGATGGACTTCTGCACGAGGCCCTCAGCGACCGCGACGCAGTTAACCCCGTCGCTGCTGAACGTGTGTTCATGACAAAATAATTCGCTCCACGAACGCAGGCTCCCACCGTCGCTTCCGCCGTCGCCAAGGCTATGGCGGACAAGAAAGCTACGGTGGGCAGGAAAGCCTGCGGCTACCTCATCTACCTGATCCACCTCTTCCACCTTTTTTATGACTTTCGGCCTCCTCATTTTCTCTGATCCATCCATGGAACAGTTCACCGGCGCTGAACGATTTGAACAAGCGGCTGCTTCTTCTGGTCATCAGCTTGTAAAAATCTACGAACCGTTTTTGTCTTTTTTCGGTAAGCGAATCCTGCATGAGAACCAACCACTCCCTCACCTCGACGTGATTATCTCTCGACCAAACTTTATCGAGGAACCGAGTCTCAGAACCTATGTCGTCCAGAGGCTTCTGACAGCTGGATACAAAATCATCAATGCATCTCCAAGTGTTGCCTCAGCTAAAAACAAAATCACTCAGCATATTATCTTTGCTGAGCACGATCTTCCCTGTCCACGATGGGGCGTGTGTCGACGACCAGAAGACGCACTCAGGATCGCACAAGACATAGGTTTTCCAGTGATTCTGAAAGTCGCATTTGGGACGCATGGCAAAGGTGTCTTCTTCGCTCCTGATGCTCAGACGTTTCAACCGATCGCCGAGTACCTCGCCATCCGCGATGGCAATCCGATGATCATCGAAGAGTACATTGCCGAGGCGCAGAACAAGGACTTGAGAATCTTTGTGCTTGGTGGACGCGTCCTTGCAGCAATGGAAAGGGAAGCGCCAGAGGGAGATGTACGCGCCAATACATCAAACGGTGGAACAGGGTCTCTCACAACGCTCACGCAAAAGGAACTGGATCTCGCTGAACGGGTAGCAAAAATTTTTGCTCTCGAAATTGCTGGCGTGGATGTCATCCGTTCATCAAGAGGTCCATTGTTGCTCGAAGTAAATTCGAATCCCGGATTCAAAGAGCTAGAGAGGGTAACGGGCGTGGACATTGCGGGAGCAATCATTCATTACGCTGCAGAGGTCTCTACAATACATATTCCTTGTCAATCGACCTCAACCTGGATATAATTTTGCCACCTTAATATTCCAGAGTCGTCTAAAGGCAGGACAGCTGGCTCTGAACCAGTCAATCGGGGTTCGAATCCCTGCTCGGGAACCAAAAAACGACTCTGACATCACGTCGGAGTTGTTTTTTCTTACACCACGCTTCCTCCAAACTCTGCGAGTAGTTCTTGCACGGCTGCCTCCTCTGGTCTCTTGGACTGGATGGCTTTGATCTTCATCCTCCTTCCCAAAACTCTTTCAAACACATCCTCGATGGTCTTTCTGTTTTTATCCTGATTCACGGTTTGAACGTACAGGTCATATTCAAACCCAAGTTCTACTTTGTCGTCCACTACACCACGCACTTCACACGATTGCATAAACAAAGGTAGAGACGCGTTGCACGACTTGATCTGTTCATAGACCTGCGGCCATTTTTCTTTGACATCTTCGATGCTGATGACGGGAATTGTGTCGAAGACTGTTTCGGATGTGTCATTTTGATGGAGCACGGGGACAGGAACCACCTCTTCAATCGAACCCAGGCTCCCACCTTCGCTTCCGCCGTCGCCAAGGCTATGGCGGACAAGAAAGCTACGGTGGGCAGGAAAGCCTGGGGCTACCTCAATAGTCTCAACTCGACTCGAATCAACCTCCTGTTTCTGAAAATCATTTTTTGTTTCTTGTCTTACTCCGCAAATTCTGATAATAGAGAGCTCCACAGGAAGCTGTGGGATATGTTCTGAACGAATCAATCGCTCGGCGGCAAGAAGTTCCTCAATCGCTCGGCAGAGGAACACAGGGTCGAATGATGTTTCTTTTTGAGAGACCGACTCCAGTAACCGATCACGTAACCAAGAGGTCGTGTCTGCGAGAAACTGATGAAGATCGACGCCTTGATCAAGATATGTGTTCAACAATGCAATGGAACCTGAGGCGTCGAGCCTCCCCAGTGCACCAACAAACTCCTCGACCAATACCAACTGTGTCGCGGGCAAAACAAGCGATGCTTCTTTCATGGTGATCTGTTTCTCCCCAAGCGCTAAAACTTGTCCAAGCAGGGACTCCGCGTCGCGCGCACAGCCTCCACTGTGTCTGGCAATCGCTTGAAGAACGTCGACGTCCACCTTCACGCCTTCCTCTTTTACAATTCCCTCCATTCGACGCACCAGTTCCTCAGATGAAATTTTTTTAAAATCAAAACGCGCACAGCGACTGATGATCGTCTCAGGAACTTTGTGAATCTCTGTTGTGGCAAGAATAAAAAGCGCGTGCTCAGGTGGTTCTTCCAAGGTTTTCAGAAGCGCGTTAAACGCGGAACCAGAAAGCATGTGAACTTCGTCAATGATGTAGATCTTTTTTTTGAGCGAGCTCGGAGCAAAACGAACCGACTGAATGATATTCTCTCGCACATGCTCCACGTCTGTGTGGGAAGCTGCATCGATCTCAAACACATCGAGTGCTGTTCCAGACATAACCTGCTTACAGGCGGTACAGGCATTGCACGGCTCATTTTTTTTTGGATTCAAACAATTCACGAGTTTCGCTAACAATCGCGCGAGTGTGGTTTTACCAACACCACGCGGACCCGTAAACAAATAAGCGTGAGTCAAGGACTCAGAGCCAAATTGATTTTGAAGGGTTTTTACGACGTGGTTTTGCCCACTCACCTCTTCAAATGTTGTTGGTCGATAGATGCGATAAATCGCTTTGGACATATTGGGGAGGTTGTAGGTAGTAGGTTTTAGGTGGTAGGAGGAATTCGAAATTGGATTCCTACAACCTACTGCCTAAAACCTAATGGCTTATTCGTTCCACGGCAGCCCAGCCACACGCCCCTCCTGCTGGAACCAGAATGACGACCTCGTCTCCTGGGATTCCTTTGAAGTAGGACACGCTCGCCGCAAGCACGTTATACACGTCCTCCCCGCACATCACAACCGGCACCTGTGTGGAAGCATCGACGGCGAGCCTTCCCACCAAACGGGTGCGTGCGATCGGCGCAATTTGCTTGAAGACACTCGTGCCGTCTGAACGAATGACGAGTTTCAACATGTCTCCTTCGACGAGCTTAGATTTTGAAGCGTAATTTTCTGGCACGGCATAGCGTGCACCATCGGCACCGACCATGGCTTGCCCATCAAACACGCCCTCCAACACTCGAGATCCCGCCGTAATCTCGAGCTCGGCTTCTGTCCGTTTTTTGTTGGATACAAAGTCAACCATCTGTCGCGTTGCACGCGTGGTATCGCCTTCTTCGAGCAGTTGAATAACATGATTCATGCTATCTCGCACAGCCTTCAACATCTGCAGCGCCAAACGACCACGGACTTCACCATGCTCCGCGCGATTGGCATGAAGCGAGACATCAGGCTCCACTTCAAATGTCTCTTCTTCAATTTCTTCATCCGAAAATGTGTACATAATTAGAATTCACCTGGCCTGGTGTTGACCGGCCCCAAATTCACCATCTGCATCCTCTCTGTGAGATCTGCCGTAACAATCGCGCGGTCACGTCCGTACTTGAGGCGCGAAAGCTCCTTGATCGCGGTTGCGAGTTCGACATCTCCTTTCGGCGGCGGTTTGAAGTTGAGCGTAAATGGTTTGATCTGCGCGTTGTCGACAATCATTTTCACGTACCATGTAAACTTATCCGAGTTGATCATATCATATCCAGAAAAGTCCGGCGCATAGAGTTTCTCGAGCGTTTCCACGTCTTCTGGTCCAATGCGCGCGACAAAGTTTGTTCCCACGTTTCCAAATACCGCGTCGCGAATTTTCGTGTCATTATTTTTGACTAGCTGTCCGATGTACTGGTGAGCAATAATGAGATTGAGACGATATTTGCGTGCCTCGGACAAAATCGTCGCGATCGAATCCGTGATGAAATTTTGAAACTCATCGATATACAAGTAAAAATCATGACGTTGCTCCTCAGGAATATCCGCGCGTGTCAGTGCTGCCATCTGGAGCTTGGACACAATGATAAGTCCAAGCAACTCCGCGTTCACATCACCTGTTTTTCCCTTGGAAAGATTCACGAGCAAAATCTTTTTCTTATCCATGACTTCACGGAAGTCAAAGCTCGATCGTGTCTGACCAATGATGTTTCGCATCATTTCATTTTCAACGAATCGACCGACTTTTGAAATCAGATACCCAAGCATTTCTGATTTATGAAAATCGGAGGTCTTGTCTACCTCGTTAATCCAATAGGACTGAATGACTGGATCGGTAACTTTTGCTCGCCATTTCTGCTGGAAATCCACGTCGGAGAACATGCGTGGAATTTCCGCAATCGTGCCTGGATTTTCCGTGTCCGCCATGAGGGTGAGCATCACGTTTCGCATGTGGTGCTCAAACATGGGGCCGATCATCTCTGGTGGAAACAACTTGTAGAAAATCGCGACCATTTCTTGAGCAGCAAAATCTTTCATGCTTTCGTCCTTGGCTTCCAGCATGTTGAGACCCATGGGACGGTCAACGTCTGATGGGTTGAACACAATCACATCATCGACACGCTCCTTGGGGATGTTGCCAAGGATCAGCTCGATGAGATCGCCGTGCGGCTCGACGACCGCGACGCCGTGACCAGCGCGAATGTCTTGCAGAGCCAGGCTCGCAATAAGCTGAGACTTACCCGATCCAGATTTACCGATGATATACGTGTGTCGCGTTCGATCAAGCGACTTCATCCATACAGGTGTCTTGATCCCGCGGAACATGTTGTAACCAAGTTCGATGTCGCCATCTTCAGGACCAGGAACATTCGACGGAGCCGATCCTTTTCGAGCGAGCAACCATTGAATATTGGGCGTCTCGGTCCACGGCGTTGGCAAATGCCAAACGCTCGCCATCTCCTCGGCATTCAACACAATCGTGTTGCGTTCATCGAACGTCCGATAAATAAAATTCTGAATGATGCGTTTCTTCCGATGCGGAACAACCTTCACGAATGAGTTGCCATACTCGTAGATGTTGAACTGAGCAAAGGCATTCAACATGTTTTGCATGAGCGTCTGTGCTGCATCTGCCGTTGAGGATGCACTCACCAAACGCACACACACGTCCATACCAGCCTTACTCGCTTTTTCCTGAAGACCCTTGACCATCTGATCTTCCAGTGGAGAAAGACGATAATCTTTTTCTGGTTCTTTTTGTTTCTCTCCACCCAATCCTGCCAGTTCCAAGTAATCGGTTTTCTTTGCCTTCTTCCCTTTGATCGCTTCGTCTAATTTCATTCCTTGCTGCATGTTTGAGGCTATCTTGATTCCCAGCTTCCGCCACGAACCACGTGAAGATCGCACCAGGAACTGAAACGCCGCACCGTCTCCTTCCGGAATCTTCGAGAGAACATTCGTGATCGCGCTCAACGGATCTTTTTCAAGGGTGGTGTACGTCTTGATCGGAAAAGCATTTTGTCGACGAAACACGAGATGGCTTCCGACAATCACACCTTTGGGCTGAAAGATGTTGTAGTCCTCAACTTCCTCAATATACACATCTGAATAGGCAGCCGAGATTTGTTGTTCAACAAGGTTGCGCATTGCAAACGGAACCGAGATGTAAAACTTGATCAATTTTTTTTGCGAGACAATTTCAAAGGAGACTTCGTCAGAACGTCCAAACAACCATGCGTGAAATCCGTGCTGTGCCTTGAGTCCGCCTATGGCAGAGAAAAAAATCTCAGCCGCCGCGACAGCTTCTTTGACTTGTTCTTTTGTTCCCCCGCTCTTGCTTTCTTCTTCACGACGAAATTTTGGCAGAGTCACCAACAGCGTCACGCGATTAAACGTGGCTTGTTTGGCGCGTGCGTAGCGACGAAGAAAAAAACGAATCACAAACAAAAGGCCAATGACGATCAGCAGACCGCCCATGAACCACAAAATCAATCCAGAAAGATAAAGATCCCCCTGTGTCACAACTCGCACAGGATCGGTGTTTGTCTGCAATCCAAATTGAAATAAACTCATCACACCTCCTTGTGTTGTTTTTGTTCCTCCTCACTTATGAGAAGAATTTTATCTGTTTTGATCTTTGCCTCCTGCTCCAAAAAAAATCGATTCACTCCTGGAATGATCTTCATCCAGTCACGAATGAGCTGAAAAATTTTCTTAGCGTTTACTTTGACAGCCCGAACAAGCTCACGAACTTTTGAAGCCGTTTCTTCGCCTTTTGTTTTAAATTCCTGCTGCTTGTCAGGCGGCATTGCAAGATAGATGTCTGTGAGATTCTCCGACAAAATGCTCTCGATTTCTTTTGCGAGTCGGTCGATCTTGGCTTTTGGTTGGACAGGAGTGACACGCAGTGAGGAAGGAGCGGAAATTTCAGCCTGTCCTCCCTCGGACTCAGCCGCAACTGTTGCTTCAGATCTGGCTGGCTCAGCTCGTTCGATCGGCTCAGGAGTGCGGATTTGCTCCTGAGGAATTTTAACCATGTCCGGCGATTCAGCCTGAGATCCAACCTTCGCTTCTTTTGTTTGCAGAGGCGTATTCATCGCGTCTATTTTACCACAAAAAGAAAAAACCGCGGGTTATCCCCACGGTCTTTAGGCTTTTTTCACTTTCGATCCATCGGCTGTATCCTCAATCACATATCCGAGCTTCTCAATGTCCACTCTCAGCTCGTCTGAACGCTTCCAATCCTTTTGTTTCCGAGCTTCCTCGCGATCGTTCACCAGCTGTTGAACCTCCAATGGGATTTCAAGAGCATGTCCGACATAGTCCTTTAGCCGCAGACCCAGCACCTGATCCATACGCAAAATCGACTCCGCCTTAGCATTCGTTGGAAGATCCGCATTCACCAATTCCCATACAACCGCCAAGGTTTGTGGGGTATTGAGATCGTCATTCATGGCTGCAAAAAATTTTTCTTCGATCTCTGCGCAACCCACATCAGGCTCATCCCAACCGCGAACGGTTTCTCGGAGTTTCGTAAGCGCATTTGCTGCAGCATCAAGCGCTTCAAAGGTAAAGTTAATCTGTGAACGGTAATGCGCTCCCAACACAAAATACCGAAACGCAAGCGGGTCATAACCTTTAGCAATCAAATCATCGATCGTGTAGAGGTTTCCAAGCGACTTAGACATCTTTCCATTGTCGACGGTGAGGAATTCGCTGTGCATCCACACGTTGGCTTCAAGCTCACCTTCCGCACCTTGCGTCTGCGCGATCTCGTTTTCATGATGAACACCAATATGATCCACGCCGCCTGTGTGAATATCAAACGGAACATCGAGATACTTCATCGACATCGCCGAACACTCAATGTGCCAGCCAGGGAAACCAACTCCCCACGGAGAATCCCACTGCATTTCACGCACCGCCAAATGTCCTGAGCTTGCTTGCAGTGAGCTTGTCGAACCTGTCGAAGGGCTCGACTTCCACAACGCAAAGTCTGTCGCGTTTCGTTTCTCTCCCATGTCGACGCGAGCTCCCGCGAGTTTGTCCTCACTCTTTTGTCCAGAAAGCCTCCCGTAGGACTCAAGCTTCGCCGTATCAAAATAAATCCCGTCAGACGTTTTATAGGTAAACCCATTTTTCTCGAGCGCCTGAATCATGTCGATCTGCTCGGCAATATGCTCTGTGGCTTTTGGATAGATGCTCGCGTGCTTCATGTTCAACCGATCCACATCTTTCAAAAACGCGTCTGTGTAAAACTGCGCGATCTCGTGTGCGGTCTTCCCTTCCCGCCGCATCGCCACTATCATTTTGTCCTCACCTTCGTCCACGTCACCCGTGAGATGTCCAACGTCGGTGATGTTCATAACCTGCTTTACCTCATAGCCATTTGCTCTCAATGCACGCGAAAGAACATCCACGAACAAGAAATAGCGCATGTTCCCAATGTGAGCAAACCAATAAACCGTCGGACCGCACGCATAAAGCGAAACCTTGCCTTCATGAATCGGATTAAATTCCTCCTCCTGCCGCGTGAGGGTGTTGTAGAGATGAAGCATATCAAGGTCAGTATATCGGTTGATTCACAAAAACAAAAGCCGCCCTTGATGAGTTAGGGCGGACTTTTTGCTTATTCTCGAATGTCTGAGTTACCTTCCTGATTCTCTTGTCGATGCTCCCTCTTCACCTCGCGAGGTGTTTGTTCCTCGAACAGATGAATGCGGTCTGCATCGATCTCAGTGAAATACTCATTGGAATCCTTGTTCACATCTCCTTCTGCATGGATTCTGTCACCGACCTCGATGGCTGATTCGTCCACTTCCTCACCATCCTCGTTGATGACGGTGTCATCGTTGTAAGTGATGAAAATATATTGTTCCTCATCATCTTCTTCACTATCCTTGGGTCGCATCGCCTTCACGAGAATCGTATTGGCGCTCGTGTCGATCTCGACGACTTCGCCGACATGGAACTTCGGTTGTGGCGGTCGGTTGGAGATAAATTCTGCGCTGATCGTGAGCTCTTCGAGATTCACGTCGCCTCGGACAAAGATTTCCTCGCCTGCGGCAAGATCATCCGCGCTTGCATCTTCACCTCCTAGCTGATACTTCGTTTCGTCAGTGACGCTGATCGTGACCGTGTCGCCATCGTCAATACCTTGTTCCTCACTCACTTCCGGTGGAACGCGCATCAACGTTGCTTGGATTGTTCCTGAATCGTCGTCAGAAACAGAGACACTCACAATCTCCACAGCAAGACCAGGACGATTGCCATTGCCTTCATGATGACACTTTTCTTTCTCCTCATCTTCATTGGCGAAGACGAAATAACTTGGAAGCAGAATTAGAGCAGCAAGCGCAAGAAAAGCTGCTGGATATTTTAACGATCGAAGTGTCGCTGTTTGCATAAGAAAAATGGTTATGGTCGAGTGTCGAGATCGCTAGCACGCGCCTTTCTCTCAAACAAACGAACCTGTTCATCTTCTGAAAGCCCATGTCCTTCGACGCGCGATCGAAGGTGTGCCGGCTCTCGACTCTTTGCCTCACCCTTTTGTACACGCGCAGACAGCTCGACGTAACGGGCGTTGTGAATGGAGAGTTCTTCAATCATCTGTGCACGCAGTGCTGGATCCTGAATCTCAGGAGCAAACTCTACTACGGTTTGCTCTAGTTGATCTGCTGCGGCATCAAGCGCCTCCTGCACCTGCTCAGGCTGACGTGAAAGGTGATGTTCCCCTTCTGAGATACGTCGCTCCATCATACGCGAATGAAACTCGGCTCGTGCTTCCGGTGTGCGAGCGAGTGATTTTTCGACGGACTCAATAGACTGTTTAACCTGATACAGAGGATGACCTTCAACGACCTCAGGACTTTCATAGGCATACACTCCGGTTCCCATCGTAAACACAACGACGAGTGCCGTGAGTCCCACAGCACTCCAACGAAAAGAGCTTGAATGAAAAGACGTCTCTGGATACAAACAGGCGTGCTCCTGGGACAGCTTCAACCACAGGGCATCACGAAATGCTTTGGAAGGTTGTCCTTTTCGTGCAAGACGGTTTAGTTGTCGTTTGAGGAAAAACATATTAGGCCTCCTTCAAAAGTGATCTCAGTTTGAGAACAGCTCGATGTGTGGCGACTTTGAGTGCATCTGACGATCGTCCTAGAATCTCCGCCATCTCTGCATATGCATACCCCTCGATGTACTTGAGTGTTACGAGGCAGCGTTCTTCGATCTGGAGCTTGCCAAGCGCAGTCTCAAGCTTCGTGTGCTCCTCCCATTCCTCCATCGATCGACGACCGTCTTCTCCTACAAGCGTAAACGAGACATCCTCGAGATCCACTTGCGGTTTCTTGTCGCGGAAATAATTCGCGAGGTGATTATGTGCGATGCGATAAATCCAAGCTGAGCGAGAAATGGCTTCGTCGTATTTTTCAAAATGCTGGAGAGCCTTGATAAAAATTTCCGACACGATATCTTGCGTCACGGTTTCATTGCGACCCACGCGAAAAAAAACGTATCGATAGATACGGTCAAGGTTCGCTTGATAAAATGCTTCAAAGGACCGTTTATCCATGACAGGTGTCACAACAGACTATACACGGATAATCGAAATTGGTAAGTCTGTCAAGACACGTCGCTCGCGAGCGACGTGTCAAGAGTAGTGTCCGTATCCTCGATCTTCTTTTCCTCCACCAAAGAGAGCCATGGCGATCACCGGCAACAGAACCCAAGCGGCTCGAGCGATGTCGCTCAAAAATAATGCTCGCGTGAATTGAGAAAGGACATCCACAAGATCGGTAGGAAAAAAAGAAAGAGTCACACTAACAAGCAGTCCCACGTGAAGAAACGAAAAAATCATGACTTGCCAAAGTTTGCCCTGCGTCGCGCCATGACCAAGAGTGCGCATGAGAGCTGAATGTGAGAGAAAAAAGAATAAGAGGATGAAGATACCAAGAAACACAGTGACGCGCAACGCAAACGCATCGTTCACAGAAATGTTCGCACTGAACTCCGACACAAACGGAATGTAATTCACGATCGCAAGCGACATATAGATCGAGACAAGAATCACGATGATGCGATCACGACCAAGCGAGATGCCGTAGATGAGAGACGCGACAATAAAAAAGATCAGGATAAAGAGATCCCAGGTTGGATTGAGCCAGTTGATGCTCTCAAGTGCCCTCTGCGCAGCAGCTTGATCGAAGATGGCGGTTTGTAGCATAGCCTCCTTTGTTGCTTGTCAGTATATCACGGTCAGACTCTCCCGTCTTTGATGTTCTTGGAGGATCCGCGAGCGAGAACACGGTCGAGGAGGTTGACATCGTCAACATTGAGCGTAGCCAACGCAATCTGCACACGACCACCAAAATCAATCTCTGTCCCATCCTGTGCAGACAATGCAACAGCTGTCGCTCGATGATGGCCTTCCAAACACACGATCGCGCCAGAGTCTTCGCGCTTCAATCCAATGAACGTCGTCGATGACGGAAACTGCTTCATCATGCCGGACACTTTTTCATGGTCGCTGAAAAATGTCCGCTGTTCTGGAATAGCGACAAGATCAGCAAACGAGTGAACGTTGGGTTTGGGCAATCGCGACTGCCAGCCCGTAAATGGACCAACCAACATGGCAGGGATGTCATGCATGGGATCGGTGAATTCGTAGATCACCCAGTCACGATCTTCTGCCTGAATCTGCGAGGCACTGAACCGTCTCCACGACTCCCAAGAATCCCAACCTTTGATCGTGGTCGCGCAATGAATCCACCCAGGATCGTTTCCCTCACGTTGTTTCCAGTCTTGGAAGACAGACTCCCAAGTAGTTGGTTTGATAAATTTCGTCATAGCGATGAGTGAAGGATAACAGAACGAGCCACTCTTCACCAAAACAAAACCCGCCGTTGAGTGGCGGATGTTGTTTGGACCCGGGCTCGCTGAATTTACAGCTGGTGGACCACGTCGTTCGCGAACGACGTGGTGGACCCGACGGGATTTGCACGGCGAGGACAGTGAGTAGAGAGACTGATTTTTCTCAGTTTCTCTCGAACGACGCAGCCGTCCTGTTCGAACGAAGTGAGAACAACACCCGTATTGGTCGGTGCTAACTCGACTAGGGTTACCAATTACCCTCACGGGCCCATGAGCCCGGGAAAAATAAAATCCCCCAACGTCAAAGACCAAATGGCCTTTGTATTGAGGGAGTTTATTGTTAGCACCGACACTGTGAGGGCAATGCCCTAGTCGTAGCTACAGTAGACCACGTCCTAGATCATTTGTCAAAGCTGATCTGTGGAAAATTCTTCTGTAAAAAATAATAGCCCCGTGCCAAGCCTTGAGGTTGGGTCGGGGCGAGCGAGGATGGCTAGAGCAGGGCGGAGAGTGGCGAACCCTTAACAGTCTCATCGAGCAAAGCGTGCCATCGAAGGGCCAGCTTCAGTCGGCGGCCGCGCTCTGCAGCTTCTGGTCCAACTGTCTCTGTGGACTCACCCACAATCACATCCTTGGTCAGGTATGCACTGAGGGCATCGAGCTCCTCGTCCGAAATATCTCCACCTGATCGAAAGTGGTCAAGCAGTCGCTCTGCGTGATCGGCACCGGTGATTTCCATGATGATCTCCTAGCAGGATTCAAACATATTGGATCGTAGTTGTCAATCTCAGCTCTCTCAAAATCAAACAAAAACAGCCTTTCAGCTGCTTTCTCTGATCTAGCTTTTACTCAGCCATGGCGACCGACGGTGTGGAGCTAGAGAGATACGTTGGCATCTCGGACTCGACGAAGCCGAGCATCTTCACGGAGCGGGCGACGTGATCGAGTGACTGCACTTTGCGCGCTTCGAGTTGTAAGTTTTGTTGCAAAAGAGAGAGTTCGCTGATTTGGGTTTCTAGCTCGCGCATTTGATAGCCTTTGGTGGTCGCGGCGTTCACTTGGATAATCTGAGTGATGAGGAGCAAGCCAACGATCACAAGAGACGCGATATTCAAACCAACGACATGCTCGCCGAGAAAAATTCCTAGACTCTTTTTTTGTGAAAAAGATTCTCCAGAATAAAGAACAGATTGTGCGGGGATCGAGTACATACAGACAGTGGGGATGTCTTAGTTATGAAGGTAGTAGGTTTTAGGTGGTAGGTGTTAGGTTTTGGAAAATTCCGAAAACCTACAACCTAATCACTAAACCCTACAACCTTGTTTTCTCGGCAACGCGCAGTTTGGCTGAGCGAGCGCGAGGGTTCTTTCTCACCTCCTCTTGGGAAGGAGTGATCACGTGCTTGTTCACGAGGCTCAGATCGGCACGAGACTTGAGGAACCGTTTCACCAGGCGATCTTCCAGAGAATGGAAGCTGATGATGGCGATTCTCCCGCCTGGCACAAGCAGGTCGACGAAGTCTGGAAGGGCTCGCTCGAGCTCTCCGAGTTCGTCGTTCACCGTGATCCTGAGTGCTTGGAACACTCGGGTTGCACCGTGCGTTCTCCCCTGTCTTCTAAGCGCCTTTGAAAGACACTCGACAAGGGAAGCCGTCGTTTCGATCCGTGCGACTTTTCGACACTCGACGATCGCCTCTGCTGCCTGCGCAGCTTTTGGTTCCTCACCATAGAGTCGGAACACACGTGCGAGTTCCTCTTGCGACCACTCGTTCACGATCACCTCGGCGGTGAGCATTTGTGATTGGTCGAAGCGCATATCAAGCGGACCGTCGTTCACAAACGAGAATCCTCGAGTCGGATCGTCCACATGAACGGACGAGAATCCGAGATCCAGGAGAATTCCGTTCACACGATCGAAACCGTGATGAGCGGCGTGAGTCTTTGCGTGTGAGTAACTATCGCGCACCAACACGACAGCATCACCAAACCCCGAAAGCCGCTCACGCGCAGTCTCGAGATTTTTGGCATCACGATCAATGCCGAGCAGACGGCCGCCAGGGAAGACACGCGCAAGCAATGCTTGTGCATGTCCCCCCAGCCCCACTGTGCCGTCTATCAAAAAGTCGTTCGGCTCCGGCTTGAGGTTTTCAATCACCTCGGTAAGGAGGACAGGTTGGTGCATAAAAATTCCGCCCCCTGTTAGGATGCCGGGATTGAAGTGCTTCTCGTGGAAAGGTTCATTAACCACGAGACACACTCCAAACCGCGCACCCAAACTACACTCCGAGCTCACCCAGTTTTTCAGCGACCGCATCTGCGTCGCTCTCAACTTTCTTCTTGTACGCATCCCATCGCTGTTCATCCCAAATCTCGACGCGATTATAGAGGCCGGCCACGACTGTGGTCTTCTCTAAACTGGCGTACACACGAAGATACTCCGGCAACACGACGCGTCCCTGTTTATCCATTTCCACATCCATGGCACCCGCAAGCATGAGACGGGCGAAGGCGCGGCTATTGGATTGCCCCAGGGGCAAACTTGCGAGTTTCTGCGCGAGCTTACCCCACTCCTCCTTGGGGAACAGGAACAGCGACGTGTCCAGACCTCGCGTGACAACGGCCCCCTTTGCAAGGTCTTTGCGAAACTTTACTGGAATCGCAAGACGTCCTTTTTCATCGATTGTATGTTTATACTCGCCTATGAACATACTGGGCCGCTTGGGTGGGATTAAACAAAAGTGAGCACCAATCGAGACCATGCTCGATCGATCCCCACTTATCTCCACCTATCACCATTCTAAACCACTCGATGACACGGGTCAACCAAACTTACCCACAGCTCACAAACAAAAAAGCCCAGGACCCTGGGCAATGATAACGTCCTTAAAACAGAAAAAATCTTTCAGCTTAATCCGTCGAAAACTCGTTTGTAAATAGACTCAATTCCCTCTTGCATGCGTTCATCACTGAGTATCTTTTCAACATGACTCATGACCAAATCAATAACTTGAGCATTCGCGCTCAACGTCATCCAAAAATCCCGGTAATGATCAAGGGTTGGTCGTTGCTGATAAAGCGTTTTCTGAATCTGACTATACGCATGCATGATTTCAGGATCTTCATCATGCGGTCGCTTAAGAAACTGAATGTTAAGTATCATCTCCACTTTCCCGTCCATCGCCTGGTAACTTTGAATATCCTCAACGACCTTTGCAGCGGAAATGAACTGCCATACCTGATTGCCTTGCTCTGCTTTTTCTTCAGGCCACGGAGAAAGTCCGACATAGTGCGGGTAAGCGTGATGGTCATAGAGCAGATGCGTGGCCCAACCTTTCTCAAAATCGGAAAGTCCCACAGCAAAAGGATCATGAGGGCTGGTACCTGCGTGAGTGAGATGCCGATCGATCTTCGTCATGTATCGCGAGTCTGGATAAATCGTCCCAGCGTAGTAAGCCGCCTCATCAACGACTCCAAGACGATCCTTCAAGTCACGAGCAAAACGAACATGTGTGAGCTCCATGGCCATATCTACTTTTTTACCGTTAGCCACTGACCTAACTGCAAAAATTGATTATGCGCGGAAAAATAGTTTAGCCACTCCTCCATTTGCTGATCCATCATCTCCGATAACGCCTTCTTGTTCTTCGCATCGAGCATCTTGGGGACGTAGAGTCGCCAGTAGTCGGACATCATCGTTCGTTTGATTGGCCGAGGTTTCTCGGCGATCACGCCCTTCTCGATAAATGTAAACAACTTTTGCTTGCCTGCACCATAGACGTACGCGACGGTCATGCGCCATTCGCATCTTCGAGACTTTGCTCCTCGGAGCGCTCGAAGGATCCCGTCAATGCCAAGCGTCTTGAGCGAAAACTTAATATGCGTCATGGGAAACCCACCGAGCTCCTCGATAAAAAATCCTGAGTCCTCAACCATGCAGGGCTTCTTGAATTTCTTAAACGCCTGCTTGGCCTTCTCAAGGGCAATCTCGGCAGGATCTTCCGATCGACTTTCGATCAGATCGACCTTCAACTGTTCTACACGAATTCCAAACGGCTTGAGCGTTGCTTGAGCGTTCGCTACTTTTCCAGAATTTGAAGTGACGAAAAAAATGGTTTTCATACTGTCAGCATTCTATCATGTTCCAATCGACTGTTTTCCTCTCAACGTCCTGTGATACTTCACTGCAAACCTGTGCGCTTCATCACGCGCGCGCTGGAACAGTTCTTTGCCTCGTGAGATGACGCGTTGTAGATCTTGATTGTCATGATCATACACGAGTCGATCTTGCTTGCGATCAAATCCTTTTGCGATACCAATAATCGGCACTTCCACGCCAAGTTCGTCCAAAACATCCTGCACGCGATTCACCTGCGGCTCTCCTCCGTCGATGATCATGAGCTCAGGAAGCTCCCAGGCTCCCACTGCACTCCCACCCCCCTTGATCCCCCCTCCGCCTTCGCCAAGGCTTCGGCGGACAGGTCGGGCAGGGGGGAAGGCTCTTTTCAAGCGTCTTCTCATCACTTCCTCCATGCACGCCACGTCGTTGGCTCCCTTGACCGTCTTGATCTTGAATTTGCGATAGAGGTTCTTCGCGGGTTTCCCTTCCACAAACACCACCATCGATCCCACGGCAGATGTTCCCGAGATGTTACTGATGTCGTAGCCCTCGATGCGTCCCATGAGATTGACGGTGCCGTCTGTCTCCTTCTTGGTAAACGGCAGCTCGTAATCTTCTCGAGAGATGAGCGCGATGTCTTGGATGTGCGTCAGCGCGCTCAGCCGACGAACAAGCACAGCAGCTTTCTCAAACTGAAGTTTCTTGGCGGCGAGCGTCATCTCTTTTTTGAGCTCGCGCTCGAGCTTCGCCTTCTTCCCATCAAAAAATAAAATCAGCTGTCGAATCACATGTCGATAATCCGTTTTGCTAATCGTCCCAGTACACACTCCTGGGCATTTCCCGATCTGCGCATTGAAGCATGGACGACGCTGTCCAGGCTCACACGTGGACCAAGGAATACCGCGACGGATCATGTCCAAGGCCATTTTCAAAGAACGACTGCTGGTATACGGACCGAAGACGCGCAAAAAATTTTTTCCGGCGGAGCCTGATCCAGCCTTTAGGCGGGACTTTCCCAACGTGAGTTCATGTCCACGAATCAACTGCGGACGCGGATAGGGCTCGTCCGTGATCACCAGATACAAAAACGTCTTATCATCGCGGCCAAGGATATTGTACTTGGGTCGCCGCGCTTGGATCTCGTTGGCCTCCAAGACCAATGCCTCGATCACAGTTGGCGTCTGGTGATAATCGATTCTGGCAATCTGTGCGACCATCTCACCGATTCTGTCATCGTGAGCTTTTACAAAATACGAACCCACTCGTCGTTTCAGGGACGTGGCTTTGCCAATATAAAGCAGATGACCTGCACGATCGTAATAAAAATACACACCCGGGCCATCAGGAAGTTTACCGTTTTTCAATTTGATTTCAGCTGGAATCATACTCAAAATCCTATCATGACTCTTGCCACGTCGCTCGCCACGATCGTTCGCGAACGACGTGGCTCGCGAACGACGTGGCTTGCGATTCAAGAACATGCCTGCTACCCTTCCTGCATATGAAATATTTCCTTTCTTTCTTGACAGTCCTTGCGCTTGTCGGCGCCGGATGCACTGCCAAAACTGATTCACAGACATCTGCTGAAGCAAACGCGGACACACAGCAGGTCGTTGAACAAGATATCAGCGAGCCGTCGGAAGTTGACTCTGGTGATACAGACACAACAGACGGAACCGTCGATGTGGAACTGATCACACAAGATGTAGAGACCGGATCTACGACGAATGAAAACGGCGTGCCCGTCTTCGAGGTCGTGCTCGGTGCACAAGCAGACGTAGAAGTCGACATGGAAGCAGGAAACTTTTTCTTTGACACAAAAGAAATCAAGGTCTCACCTGGTGACCGAGTCAGCATCACCTTCACCAAGAACTCGGGGTTCCATACCTTCGTCATCGATGAGATCGACTTAAACTTCACTGTCACGGAAGGCGAAGTTCTGAACTTCACCGCACCAACGGAACCAGGATCCTATCCCATTTACTGCGACATCGGCTCCCACCGCGCGTTTGGGATGGAAGGAATGCTGATTGTGGAATAAAGATTTTGATAAAGATCATCTGTAATTGCGAGGTTGCAACAACCGAAGCAATCTCTTCCGGGATTGCTTCGTCGAAGACTCCTCGCAATGACACAACGGGCTTTCCCGTTTTTTCATTTCTTGAGAACCCGTTTCAAATACTGCCCCGTATAACTCTTCGCATGCCGCGCAACATCCTCTGGCGTCCCTGCGATAACGACTTCCCCACCCAAATCTCCACCCTCAGGTCCAAGGTCAATAACCCAATCCGCGGTCTTGATCACGTCCAGATTGTGCTCAATTACAATGACTGAATTCCCTTTGCTCACGAGTTCATGGAGAACCTCGAGGAGTTTCTTCACATCCTCGAAGTGGAGTCCTGTCGTTGGTTCGTCCAAGAGGTACAACGTCTTTCCCGTCTGACGTTTGGCCAGCTCTGTGGAAAGTTTCACGCGCTGTGCTTCACCGCCTGAGAGTGTCGGTGCGGGCTGGCCGAGCTTCACATAGCCAAGCCCTACACGTTTAAGTGTTTCAAGTTTATCAGAGACAGCTGGGACGTCCTTGAAAAAAACAGCGGCCTCTATCACCTCCATCTCGAGAACCTGAAAAATTGTTTTTTCCTTGTAGATGATCTCGAGCGTCTCACGATCAAACCTTCGACCTTTGCAAATATCGCACGTCACGTACACGGTCGGCAAGAAATGCATCTCGATGGCGATCAGTCCATGACCCTCGCAATTCTCGCACCGGCCACCAGGACGATTAAAACTGAACCGTCCTTTTTTGTACCCACGATAGCGAGCCTCTGCTGTCGAAGCAAACATGTCGCGAATCGGATCCCATGCGCCGGTGTACGTCGCGGGGTTGGATCGTGACGTGCGACCGATCGCTCCTTGATCGATCAAGATCGCCTTGTCGAGATACTCAACTCCGAGCAACGCCTCATGTGCGCCTGGAGTGTGCTTAGTTGCGTAGAGTCGCTTGCTGATTCCCTTGTACATCGTCTCATACGCGAGAGTGGATTTTCCCGAGCCTGAAACTCCTGTGATACAGACAAACCGTCGCAACGGAATCTCGACGTTGATGTGCTTCAGATTATTTTGTGAGGCGCCCTTGATCTTGATCGCGTCCTTGCCAGGAGCACGGCGTTCTGTTGGAACATCAATTTTTTTGTCCCCACGCAAATACGCAGCGGTGAGCGATTTCTTGTCATCAATCACCTTCGACATCTCACCTTGAACAATGATGTGACCGCCATTCACTCCAGCCCCTGGACCAATCTCGACCATGTAGTCGCTCGCCAAAATTGTATCCTCATCATGTTCCACCACGATCACGGTGTTGCCGATGTCGCGTAGTTCCTCGAGTGTTTCAATCAAGCGATCATTGTCGCGCTGATGAAGTCCGATCGTTGGTTCGTCCAGCACGTACATGGCGCCAACGAGTTTCGAACCAACCTGGCTCGCGAGTCGGATACGCTGTGCCTCACCACCCGAGAGCGTCCCAGCCATGCGGTTGAGTGTCAGATAATGAAGACCGACGTCCAACATGAACTGCAGACGATTCTGAATTTCTTTGAGGATGGATGTAGCGATCTGCGTTTGTTTCTCTGTGAGCGTGAGACTCTGAAAGTATTCAACGGCCTCCGCAATCGACATCCTCGTTATGTCGACAATGGACTTGTGCGCCGGCAACCACACAAATAACGACTCTTTTCTCAACCTCGCTCCTGAGCACAACCCACACAGCTCTTCGGAGAACAGCTCCGCGGTTCCAAGTCCTGTACATTCAGGACAAGCCCCATACGGTGAGTTAAATGAGAACAAACGCGGCTCAATTTCAGGAAAAGAAAATCCGTCTTTTGGACAACTAAACTTGGCAGAGAGCATCTGTTCACTCTCATCTGGATAGATGATCGTCACTACATCGTTTCCACGATCCACGGCAATCTCGAGCGCGTCAGCAAGTCGCTGGCGCGCATCTTTGGGTGTGGTTGAAAAAGATGCGACCGTAATCGTATCAATCACAATCTCGATCGTGTGCTGCTTGTACCGTGCAAGTTTGATCTGCTCATCCAATCGAAACTCTTTCCCATCGATACGCACACGAGCGAATCCAGAATTGTAGAGATCGTACAACATCTGGTAGTACTCACCTTTTCTTCCTCGCACCACCGGCGCAAGAATCTTGATAGATCCTGTCGTTCCATTTGCTTTCTCGAGAACTAAGTCCACCATCTCTTCATTGGTCAACTTCTGAATGGCTTCCCCACAGGTGACACAATGTGGTGTTCCAACACGAGCAAACAACACGCGGAGGTAATCGTAAATCTCTGTGATCGTCGCGACCGTCGAACGTGGGTTACTGCCATGTGCCTTCTGATCAATCGAAATCGCCGGCGACAACCCTTCGATCTCATCTACGTCTGGCTTCTCCATCTGTCCCAAAAACTGCCGCGCATACGCAGACAACGATTCCACATACCGACGCTGTCCTTCGGCAAAAATCGTATCAAACGCCAAAGACGACTTCCCCGACCCTGAAACGCCGGTAAAGCAAATGAGTTTATTGCGCGGCAACTCTAAACTGATATTTTTCAGATTATGTTCCCGCGCACCCTTGATAATGATTTTGTCTTGCATACCTATTTCTGTTTCAACTCCTTTCTGAGCAGCACAATTTCATCACGTAGGATCGCCGCAGTTTCAAAATCAAGTTTCTTCGCAGCTTCCTTCATCTCATACTCTTTTTCATTGATGACTTCTTTGATCTCATGCGGCTCAGCTGTCAGCTCAAGTTTCAAGATCGCTTCCGTAGATTTCTCATCGCCACCGAGCATGGTACGAATGTCGTGAATCTGTTTTTCGATCGACTTGGGTGTGATCCCATGCTTCTTGTTATACGCGAGCTGAATTTTCCGACGACGATTTGTTTCCTTGATGGCACGCGTGAGCGATCCTGTCATCTCATCGGCATACAGAATCACCTCGCCTTTCACATTACGCGCTGCACGACCGATCGTTTGAATGATAGACGTTTCGGAACGCAAGAATCCTTCTTTGTCCGCGTCCAGAATCGCAACGAGTGTCACCTCGGGAAGATCGAGTCCTTCACGCAACAAGTTGACTCCCACAATGACGTCATAGACTCCGCGGCGCAAGTCAGAGAGCGTGGTGATGCGATCAAGTGTCTTCACGTCTGAGTGCAGATACTGCACCTTGATGCCTTTCTCAATAAGAAACTCCGTGAGATCCTCAGCCATTTTTTTTGTGAGCGTTGTGACCAGGGTTCGCTCCTTGTTTGGAACGCGCTTCACGATCTCGGCAATGAGATCTTCTACTTGGCCAGGATAGTCGTCCTTCGATGTGACTCCTCGCACCGTAATCACAGGATCTACAAGTCCTGTCGGTCGAATAATCTGCTCCACAACTTTCCCTGAATGTTCTTTCTCGTACTTCCCTGGCGTGGCGCTCACAAATACCACTTGCCCCATCCGCTGCTCAAACTCAGTAAACTGCAGTGGGCGATTATCCTTCGCGCTCGGCAAACGAAAACCATGCTCGACCAGTGTGTTCTTGCGCGCGCGGTCACCGTTGTACATACCGCCGACTTGGGAGACAGTCACATGACTCTCGTCGATCATGAGCAAGTAATCTTTTGGAAAATAATCAATGAGTGTGTACGGTGGCTCACCAGGTGCGCGACCATCAAAGTGACGAGAATAATTTTCAATGCCATTGCAATAACCGACGTTCTGAATCATCTCGAGATCGAAACGTGTGCGACGAGAGAGACGCTCGGCTTCGAGAAGCTTTCCTTCCTTGTCGAATCGATCCAGTTGTTCTTGAAGTTCAAACCGAATACCACGCACAGCTTGAGCCTGCCGTGGTTGAGAGACGACATAGTGCTTGGCTGGAAAAATCCAAACGTCCTTTAACTCTTCGCGGATTTTGCGCGTGATGGCGTCGAGCGCTTGCATCGACTTGATCATCTCGTCTTCGTACACCAACCGATACACGACCTCCTCCTGCATCGGCATCACCTCGACAATGTCACCGCGTGCTCTGAAATGGCCGCGTGTTAGATCAGCGGTCGTACGCTCAAACTGCATGTCGGTGAGACGACGCAGTAAAAAATTTCTATTCAAAGGGCCTTCAGGCCCGTCCGAACGATCGCCCCTGAAGGGGCTTTGAATATGAAGGACTGACCGCTCATATTCTTCCGGACTCCCCAGCGCATAAATGCACGACACACTCGCCACGATAATCACGTCCCGCCGAGACAGCACAGACTGCGTCGCTGCGTGACGAAGCCGATCAATCTCTTCGTTGATCATGGCTTCCTTCTCGATGTAGGTGTCTGTGCGCGGCATGTACGCCTCGGGTTGGTAGTAATCGTAGTAACTCACAAAATACTCAACCGCGTTCTCAGGAAAAAATTCTCGAAACTCGTTGCACAGCTGCGCTGCAAGTGTTTTGTTGTGAGCGATCACAAGTGTGGGTCGTTGCACGTTCTGTATGACGTTGGCCATCGTGAACGTCTTTCCTGATCCTGTGACACCAAGCAATGTTTGCGCACGTTCTCCACCCAAAACACCAGCCGTCAACTGTTCGATGGCCTTGGGCTGATCGCCTGCAGGTTGGTAGGGAGAGAGGAGTTTGAAATTCATAGCGAATTTCCCCCTAGAACGGTTGTCCTAGGGGGTGGAATCTGTGCCTGCCCGCCGTAGCCCAGCAGGGCGAAGGTGGGTCTTCACGACGACCAGAATACCACTAACTCACTAAACTGCCCATTCCACGGAGGCTTAACCCCCGCGGCGCGGAGGCTAAGCCTCCGCAGCTATTGAGGAAAATAGAAAACGACCACCGTGGAGGTCGGTGATCGTGAGTAGCTTGTCTCAATTGGCGATGTCCTCCGGCGCCTCGTGCGTGAGGCCGCCGATCAGACGAAGCGCAGCAACTTGAGCAAGTTCGGGAGCGCGTGAGTGGAACTTCACCGGAAGCCTACATTGAATCCAGGCGATGAACAGACGCTGAGCCGGTGACAGCATGGTTCCGGGAAGCTCCCGAGCCACATCCACGACCCAGGCATTCCAAGCGTGAAGGGTGTTGAGGAAGAACGCTGCATACACACCGTTGCGCGTTCCGGAAAGCCGTCGCCAATTCTCGGCATCGCGATGAAGTGGATACGTTTCCGCCATGTACGCGTAGATAACATCATCTCCCAGCTTGGCTTCGTAGATTGCAGTGATGACAGCTTGCACAGCCGCGTCTCGCTCACACACAAGCCGAGCTCGGCCATCACGGGAAAGAAGTGCATCCATGATTACTCCTCTGTTGGAGGTTATCATGGGCACTCAGACAAATCAAAAACAGCTCAGACGTAACGTCGGTGCTGTTTTATCGACTAGTTCGCTATCTTGCCTAAATCTCCTTGTAATCTTTGCATTTGGAATTTGAGTGTGTTGACTGTTGTCTCCTTTGCATAGGCTTGGTCAGATAAGCCATCCCGACGCAGGCGTGCTGCCGCTCGATTAGCTTCATCAACACGAGATTGAATTTCGCGGATCTGTCCCATCAATTGTGTGCGATCTGCTTCCTTATTTACAGGAACATGCTCAAAAGGACGTGCGGGGTGCTGAGGCGGTCGATTCCCTGGTGCCTGCCAATTGGCGAACTGATTTTTTCCATCGCGATTATCTATTCCCATAGACCAATAGAATATCAAATTTCAGCCAAAAAGTCAAATTGTGGCGCATGTTAGTCTTGTGATCCTGCCTCGCCCGTAGGACGGGCACGGCCGAGGGTCGCTACACTGTATCCCAGGTTCTTCACGACTGTATGAAGATCGTCCTCATGAACATGTTCCTCATGATCCACTGCCGCACTTGCCAGCGCGTAATTTACATTCGCGGATTTCACTCCTGGTTGTTTGCCAAGCTCAGACTCGATGTTCACAGCACACGACGCACAGTGCATGCCTGTAATTTTGAAAGTGGTGTGTCTCATAAACTTTTCGTTACGACCATGGTTCCACGCACCATCCCCATCGCACAGCTAAACACGTACTCGCCAGGATCTTTTGGTGTAAACGTGACAAGGTTGTCACCAGGTTTCAACCGCGTGCTGATTCCGAGTCCTCGTGAGACAAGCGTTTCTGCGCAACCCATGAACTCAGGCGCAAAAATTTCCCATTTGACTGGGATGTCCTCGACGACCTGCAACACATCTGGTGCGTAGAAGCCACTACTCAATTCCATTTGAATAATCTGTTTGCCATCTACGATCATCACGGCTTGCTCAGCCGCCTTGAGTTTCTCCCGTGTCACATCACCAGGCGACGAAACGCCGAGCAATGTCATTCCGTTCAAGAGCTGCGACAATCCGATGACGAGAACAAGAATGCCAGCGATCTGCGTAATACGTTTTAGTGTCCGACCATGAGCAATCGACGTCGCCGTCCCCAAACCAAGCAAGACCGGCAGCGTTCCAAGCGCGAACACAATCATAATCGACGCGGCGATATTAGGATTTCCTGTTGACAGAGCAAAGAGCTGAACAGACTGAGTAAATCCACATGGCAAAAAGAATGTAAGTGTGCCCAGCACAAACGGGATAGCGGGATGATGTGAATCTTGCAACTTGAGAATCCGTCTGGCCATCCACAGTGGTGGATGCAATCGAAAAAATCCAGGGGAAAGAAGGTCGAGCAAGTTAGCGCCCAAGCCTAACATCAAAATAGAAACAAGTATCACAAACAGGGCGTTCAATTCTGTGGACAACGCTATGACAGAACCTATGGCACCGACCACGGCACCAAAGACTCCGAATCCGATCAGTCGCCCTAGATTAAACAGAATGTGCGGACGAAGGCGATCATGGATAGATTCTCTTGTATGTGTTTTTGCATGGTTGGCTGAGAGAGCAACAATAAGACCTGAAAGAATAGCGGTGCATGACGAGACAGAAGCCACCAAGCCAATGAAAAAAATGGCAATCAAGCCCTGAGCATCGTTAATGCTGGGGGAGACAGAGAGAAAACCAAACTTGTTTAAGATGTACCAGAGAGCCACGACGACCAAGAGAATCCCGACTGATCGTCGAACGTGGAATGCGTGTCCAGACATAAAATCAAAAAAACAGAAGAACAATGAGTTAGAACCTCACGGACTTCTTGTGTTCATTCGAGCCAAATACGACGAGCAAAGCCCTCATGCGTGAAAAGCGTTTCATGTTACTTCAATCTATCCAATCCAATCTCTCGCATCGATCGCGCGACTTCATCAGGAACTTTGCTTGACCAGTCCCCACCTGTTTTTACCAAGGTACGCACGGCTGTTGAACTGAGTCCGGGAACTTCCTTAATGGCTTTGATCGGCAATTTCCCTTCAAAACATTTCTTCGTTTGTTCGTTTCCTGTCCATACCGCATTGATATGACCTGCGAGCTCCATCACCTGCTTCACCCACGTCGCGTCATCAGCATGATCAGGTAATTCGATAAAGTTGATATCAAACATCGGGATAAGATCTTCATCTTGAAGGGCGGCCTGGATCATCTCCTTGCGTTCTTGCGCTGAGTAAGGATTCTCAGCAGATCGAGATCGGTCAGAACTCCCAATCCCAATAATAATTTTACCGCAGAGTTTGGTCATGCCTTGCACCACAAGATGATGACCGTTGTGATAGGGCTGAAAGCGACCGATGAAAAGACAGGTTGGTTTGACCATACCACTCTATTTTGCCATAACGCAGCGCCTATGCCAAGCTATGTGTTGTATGCTTGGTATTTTCGATTCTGGCTTTGGCGGGCTCACCGTCTTGAAACCGATTCATGAGCGACTTCCTAGGATCTCGACGGTTTATCTCGGTGATAATACACGAGCACCATACGGTGTTAGGTCGCAAGAGGAAATCTTTCAGTTCACGCTTGAAGGCGTGAGATTTTTGTTTGAGAAAGGCTGTCCGCTAGTGATTCTCGCGTGCAATACAGCCTCATCTCAGGCGCTGCGAAAAATTCAACAAGAAGTCTTGCCTCGAGAATTTCCTGATCATCGCGTCCTGGGCGTCATCCGTCCAGCTTCGGAGTATCTCGCCAAGCATGGTCGCCGCGTGGGGATATTCGCGACTCCTGCAACAGTCGAATCAAACGCTTACGTCCACGAGCTCTACAAACTAAATCCAAACATCAAGGTGACTCAACTAGCGTGTCCTGGACTCACGGACCTGATCGAATCCGGACAACAAGAAGACGGAAACTGCGATCGACTGGTAAAGCACTTTGTGGACGAACTTCTTGACAAAGATCCACAGATCGAAGAAATCCTTCTCGCATGCACGCACTATCAACTCATCGAAAACCTGTTCCGCAAACATGTTCCTCCTAACATTCACGTGTTGACGCAAGGTAAGATCGTGGCTGAGAGTCTGGCCACATACCTCACGCAGCATCCAGAGATCAATGATCGACTTGAACAAACTGGTTCAAGAACGTACTACACCACCAACGAAGATGAGATCTCACATCTAGCCTCACTCTTTTACGGAAGAGACATTCAGTTTCAAAAGGCTCTCTTGAAATAAAACACAAGAATGCTTATTATCCTTGGCGTACTCTAATATATTCGGGGAGATGGCCTTTACGGACTCGGCCATACCCCCATCGTTCGCTCGGGGATCGTCTAACGGCAGGACAGCAGCCTTTGAAGCTGTGAATCTTGGTTCGATTCCAAGTCCCCGAACCACAACACGTCCAGAATTGGCGCCTCGCTTGTGCTTCGAAAGAAAATCACCTCACCGTAGGATTACCTACGACTCGGCGATTTTCTTTCTCCAGCACGGCGCGATGCATCCAATTTTGGACGTGTTGTATTAGGTGAACCCTACACTTTCAAAAATCTCCTCATCGCCAAGATCGTTGAAAAAATTGAGACGAGGACTAATCCTAAATATTCTAGACCAAAGATCACCAGGCCATTGCTTGTAAAGTATTCCATAAGCCCAGCGGACTCGGTTCCAAAATAGACGCCAAATTGAGGTTCAAGAAAAGCCAAAATTGGAAACAATATTCCCATGCTTGCTCCTACCGCGATGAGACTGAGCAGCATCATCTCCAAGTAAAAGGGTGCTTTGATAAACCAATTGCTGGCACCGACCAGTCGCATAATCCCGATCTCTTCACGATGGATGAAAATCCCGATCCGAACCGTGTTAAACACAATGAGAATCGCTATCAACAAGAAAATAATCGAGAGCGCAATGCCGAAGGTACGAATGCGATCAGTGGTAGACCGAATGCGCTCCACGATCTGCTCGTAGTCAGAAAAATCTTTATCACGGATGTCATCACGAAACTGTGGGTTTTCCAGCGCGTCTAAAATAAGATCAAAATCTCCTACTGAGTTGGCCTTGATGACAAGCGTGGGTCCAAACGGATTCTCACCGAGCTCCTCCAAAGACGCCATAATCTCTTCGTCGTTTGCATGGCGCAGAACAAATTGATCGTACGCTTCCTGTGCCGTGATCGTCTCAACATCTCTCACTTGAGCAAGTCCTCGCAAATACGAAACAGCGCTATCCACCGTTTCCTGCTCAGCATACTCCTCAAAATACACAGACACTTCAATGCGATCCTCGACTAGTCCAATCGCCCGCTGCGTTACCACGTTTAAGACAAGTAGGATGTTGACGGTGAGAAGCGTCATGATGAGCATGCTAATGGTGATAATCGACAACCAAAAATTCCTCCAGAAATTTTGAAAAGCGAATTTGGTGACGCGGTAACTGGATACGAGCATAGGTGGAAAAGGTGGGGAGGTGGGGAGGTGGGGAGGTGGTTCCGGATTCCGAACACCGCTCCACCCTTCCACCTCTCCACCTATAACTTATATCTTCCCTCTTCAACATCCGACGTAATCTTTCCATCCTCAAGAGTGATCACGCGTTTCTTGAGCGCATTCACGACTTCCCTATCATGGGTGACAAGCGCAACCGTGGTGCCAAACTCGTTGATCTTTTTGAGCAGGTCAACAATTTCACGTGTGTTGATAGTGTCAAGGTTTCCTGTCGGCTCATCGGCAATAAGAACTTTTGGCGAATGAACAAGCGCTCGACCAATCGCGACACGCTGTTGCTCGCCGCCAGAGAGCTGTCGTGGGTAGCGATCCATCATGCCTTCGAGATTAACAATTTTGAGAACGCTTGGAACAACCTCACGAATCCGATGCGGTCTCTCACCAGCTACTTGAAGCGCAAACGCGATGTTCTCGTAGACGGTTTTCAACGGGAGCAATTTGAAATCCTGAAACACGACACCAATTTGTCTGCGCAACAAAGGGATGTCGCGATCGTGAATATTCGTGATTTCCCAGCCGCCAATTTCTATCGTCCCGCGTGTCGGTCGCTCCTCAGCAAAAAATAATTTGGCAAGCGTAGATTTCCCTGTGCCACTTTTTCCAACAATCGAAACAAATTCTCCAGGACGAATATGGAGGCTAACACCTTCAACGCCAACGACGTTTGGTGGATAAATTTTTGAGACATTTTTAAGACGAATCATTGCAGATAGGTTACGCGCACATCGATAAGTCCCGCACCGAGAGAAACAAGTTTCGCAAACGCGACTTTATCCAAATCAATTATCCGATCCGGATGGACGCTGCGATCTGGCCCATAATCGTTAACCTTCACCGTAACTGATTTTGTTGGATCATCGATCCGCGTCACGACGAGATAACTTCCTTTTGGATAATCCGGCGACGCTGCGCAGTCACAACCTTTGTAACCGTACCAACTCGCCTCACCGACTTCTGGAATTTCGTCATCCTCAAAGATTGCAAGACGCGCATATGGCAAGTGGAT
Organism: uncultured Gammaproteobacteria bacterium; assembly: GCA_964359095.1. Classification (GTDB taxonomy): domain Bacteria; phylum Patescibacteriota; class Patescibacteriia; order UBA9934; family GWF2-40-263; genus JACRJW01. The sequence goes on from CAYHRJ010000001.1 coordinate 34,788, forward strand.
GAGTGCTCGCACAGACTGCGTCTCTGGATTGTCCGATGACGGCAATTCCTCCCACTGACTCTTCACGCCGTTGTAATAATATATCCGACGACGACCGTGGAGCGTCTCGAGATTCTGCTCGGCTTCTGGATACTTGATCTCAAGAAAAAAGAAATCACTAATGTCGTAGGATTCTTTATTCAGGATATCAAAAAGATAGATGTTACCCAAGAGGGAAGGTTTTAGGTCGTCCTTCGACGGTGAGCTCGGGACGGTCGAACCGTAGGTAGTAGGAGGTAGGAAGGATTCAAGCGTATCCTCCATGATGGAAGAATCGAGAGTCTTGATATCCACACGTGTAGAGACGTTCAGTATGTCAGGACGAATGCCGAGGCGCATCAGACCATCACTTGACTCTAGCGTGTACCCTTTGACAATTGTTTCGACATCGAATGTCGTTGAGACGATGATTTCCAATTCCTGTGCGAACGTAATGGAAGAAAAAAAGCCAGAGAAAAAAAGGATCGAGGATAATAAAAATAATCTTGTCATAGTTACTTCTGTCCTCTATGATACCGTCCAACGCGGGATTAGTATAGTGGCAGTATGTCAGCTTCCCAAGCTGAAGGCGCGGGTTCGATTCCCGTATCCCGCTCCAACCTTCGCTAAAGCTACGGCTGGCAAGCCAAAAAAGGAGTCTCACGTGTGGGAGACTCTTTTTGCGTAATATCTCAGCTAGTCAAAGACAGGTCTGTTGACAATTCTCGTTTTTTCCAGTAACCTGACATGCGGATTTCAACTTAGAGGAGTTTCTCATGCACGGTAGTTCACATAAGGATTCGCCATTCTCTCACCCCAATGCCGAGAGGATCGGTATGAAAAGGGGTTACCTCACACAGCAGGCGGTGGATCTGCGCAACGGCATCGGTGCCCTGCGGATGGGACTCAAGAGTCGCGACCTTGGCTACGCTCCCATCCCAGACGAGATCGACATGATTATGGAGGATCTCACGCGCATTCACGGCAATCGAGTCATCGAGGGAACGTCGGTCAACCCGAGCTCAGGCGATGTTCGCTTCCTTCTCACACGCCGCGAGCACGGTCGATTCTACTGGACCATGGTCGAGATCGTGCGCGACACGATCACTGCCATCCTCTACCGCAACCCTGTGGATGAAATACTCACGACCTAGCCCACGCAAGACCCACTCCTGGGTCTTTTCCTTTTTTAGCGCGTTTGTTATCATTCTGCCGCCGAACGACGATGTAGCTCAGCCCCGACGGTCGGGACTTGAAGCCGATGTAGCTCAGTGGTAGAGCAGTACTTTCGTAAAGTAAAGGTCGTGGGTTCAATCCCCACCATCGGCTCCAAAATATCTCCATGCATGTGGAGATATTTTGTTTTAACTTTCTCCCACGTATCTTTTGACCTTGGCTGTTTCCAAATACTCCTTCACGATTTCTTCCAGAGTAACCTTTGGAACCGTGATGCTGAGCAGATGAATCTGCGTGTCCTCTGCTGCTACGATCCGATCTTTTGCTTTAAAAACAGCGTACCCTTCTGGCAAATCAAGAACGTCCGTTGTATTTCCAATCTCAAGTACCTCCACAGCCGCAGACCAACTCTCTGGAATAATGGAGAGCTTGATGTATCCAAGATCGACTTCTAGTCCTGCATCAAACCCGGCGTTTATTTCCTTCGCCACTGTCGCAAAATCCTCGCCTCCAGCTACCCGCGCATAGGCAGCGTCGATGGTGTCTTGTCGTGATTGTTGCAGAGCTTTATCTGCGAGAATCGCCTCAGACATTTGGAGCGCGAGCACAATGGACTCAATCACACGACTCTTGAACTCCTCCACTGTCCAGCCAAACGTATCAGTTAAATCCTGAACAAATGCCTCCTCAGATTCCTGTGATGCCAGCACGTCTTGATAATACTTCTCAACACGCTGCGTATCGATTTCAAGACCGCGTGCTGTAGCGAACTGACGGATCACCATTTTGTTCACAAGTGTGTCCGCAATCGCGATCTCAAGCTGATCCGCCGGTGGAGTGCTGCCTTCTTGACCCTCAAAGTATTTTTTGAGTGCATCATACTCAGCCAAGAATTCTTTCATGCTCACGGTGTCACCATTCACAGAAAGAGCTGGGAACGGAAACACCTGAGCTATGGTGCGCACAAACCCATCATCAACAGGTCGGCTGTACACTTGCTGGCTTGCCCCACCAAGCGCGACCACGAGAATCACCACAACGGCTATCGATCTTCCTCGTCTCGTGGAAAGAAATTTTTTTATACGCGATTCAGGTTTCTGTGGTTGTTCATCATTCATACGTCACAAGGTCATTAAAAATATTTCGATCGAAGAAGTAATACCACCACTTCAGCGGATTCGCAAGGTTGTCTGCTCCAAACGATGTATCATCTGTCTGCTCGTCGATCACGTAGCCCAGAGGATCTGTCGGATTGGTTGTATCTTCGTCCAGGGAATCATTCTGCCCATCTTTGATCACCACCACTGTCTCACCTAGTTTTTTCAAGCCGAGCTTCAAACGTGCCTCACGTTCGATGAACGATTCCGTCTGCATCGCGGTTTGAAGATTCAACATCTCCTGATTGGTGGTCACCAAATCATCGGTCTGTGCTTGAAGCGCAGCAATTTCTGCATCGATCGTACGACTGCGCACCCATTCGCGACCAAGAGACATCCCCAAAAAAATGATCACCGAAAGATTCACGACGATAAGAAATCGTGAACGAATCAATCGTTGCATGAAGGGAGATTTATTTGATGTCATGGGATGATGTGGAGGAGGAACGTAAGTCGTTTATGAGATCAGCAAGATGTGCAGGACGCACGACGTGGGGGACGACGATATCCGCTGATGCGCCATGAAGTTCGAGACGCACCAGCCCAAAGCGAAAAAGCGTTTGAACAAGGCCTTTCAACTGATAACTTACCTCATCAATCTGATCATACCGTGCCTCGGTCACGACACGATAAAACAGTCCCTTCTGTTCGTGGTCAACCACACGACTGTCCGTGATCACAAAAACCGTTCGATCCCACATGATGTACTGCCGAAACAATAGGATCACTCCCGAGATTAACCAAAGAAAAAAGACGACGAAGCCGAACGCCCCCTGCTTCCACAGGGGGAACAGAAAAAAGAATGGGAGCACAAGCCAGATCACGCAAAAGAAAAATCTTAGAAACCTAGGCATGAGAGCTCCGTGGACAACCTCGAGTACTTCTTCCCGAGCTTTAAGTTCTAAAAATTTAGGTGCTTGCATATCTATGATGAAGAGCTTTACGCACAGCAACACGATCATCCCACGGAATCTTTTTTCCGCCCGCGACCGCCATGACTGGTTCACTTCCCTTCCCTGTGATGAGCACAAGATCGTCTGGCTCAGCCAGATCGATCGCGAACTGAATGGCTTCTCTACGATCCAGAATCCTAAATAGATTCACGCCTTCGTGCTTCCCAGCCGCGCGAGCGGCGTCAGCAATGTCATTGATAATCTCCATGGGATCATCATCGTAAGGATCTTCGTTGGTCACAATCACAAAGTCCGCATGCTCAGCCGCCATCCTCCCCAAGATCATTCGTCGAGCTACGTCGCGCCCACCACCAGCAGAACCAAGAAGATGAATGAGTCGTTTGTGGTGAATGAGCTTCAGTGTCTCACAGACAGCCGTGAGCGCGGCTGGCTCATAGGCATAATCTACGATCACAGAAAACGGCTGACCTTCGTCCATGCGCTCAAGACGTCCGGGAACAGACTCAAGAGACTCAACAGCATGTTGAAGCTCCACCTGAGAAACACCTAAGAGCTTCACCGTCGCCATCGCGGCGAGCGCGTTCTCGAGATAAAACCGTCCGATGGGTTTGAGATGGATGATGACGTCGCCAACGGAGAACGTTGTACAGGATCCAGTAAAACTCACGTGCTCAGCAACCACAGGAGTCGTGTTGAGTTGAGTGGCAAGAGAACCAGCCTCCTCAAGAGCAAAGCCGCCGAAGCGATCAGCATCGAACCCAAGAAAATAATCCGCGTGTGGATCCATGAGATTCACGATAACGGACTTTTCGATCTGATTCCCATCGATCACCTTCCGCCTCAATTTCCCGAGACCCTCAAAGAGTTTCCCCTTCGCTGCCTTGTACTTCTCAAATCCTCCATGCGCCTCGATATGCTCTGGCGTGAGATTCGTGAACACCGCAACGTCATAGTTGATCCCGATGTGACGCGATTGTGCGATCCCCTGCGAAGACGTCTCGATCACAGCATAGCGACATCCAGCGTTCACCATCTCACGCAGCAACTTCTGCGTCTGGAACCGTCCAAGCATTGTCATTTTTTTGTCGTTCACCCACTCACGATCCGCCACTTTGAAACTCGCCGTAGTTGTCCACCCAACGCGATACCCTGCGTGCTTAAGAATGCGACCAATGAACTGCACGGTCGTAGATTTTCCATTGGTGCCTGTGACACCAATCACGATGAGCTTCTCAGATGGATGGCCATACAAAAAAGCCGCTACGCGAGCTAGCAGGTAGTGGTACGCCGAAATGACGGATTCTGGAATAAACCTTCGTATGACAGACTTCAACATAGACTGCCGTCGTTAAGATTTCGTCGAGGCTTTTTGTAATTTGTGAAACTCTGCGTCAAACTGATCACCGCGATCAAATTCGTTTTTGAAAATGCCAAAGCTGGAGGTTCCTGGTGAAAGCAAAACAACGTCACCGAGTTTGGCATTCTCCACGGCTGCCTTCACAGCCTTGGCCATGGAGTCCACGCGGACAGTCGGAGCACCGTCACCGATGGCGCGCTCAAAATCGTCAGCGGCTGTCCCATCAAACACAACCACAAACTTGCACTGTTCTCCAATCATTTTTCCAAGCTCTGTAAAACTCAAACCTTTTGAACTTCCACCACCGATCAGAATAATATTTCCTCCCTTGCCAAAACGCGTGAGCGCGGCCATCACACCTTCTGGCGACGTGCCTGTTGTGTCGTTCACAAACAACACACCATCAACTTCGCCCAAAATTTCCTGGCGACCAGGGAGGCCAGCAAACGTCTTGAGCGTTGCGTGAATATCATCGTCCAAGACTCCTGCCTCGTGAGCAGCGAGGGAGGCGCACATCGCGTTCATGATGTTGTGCTCACCTTCAAGTTTCAAATCATGAACATGTGCAAACAGCTTTGTTTCTCCACCGATGCGACGAATAAGATTGTCACCGTCTCGGTACACGCCGTTCATACCTTCTGGAAGCATGCGCGCAGAAATCCAGAGCACACGCTTGGAAGGAATACGCCCAGCGATGTCATGCATGATTTCTTGGTCCGCATTAAAAATAGCCACTTGATCAGACGTCTGCTCCTGAAAAATCAATTCTTTGGCACGAACATAACTCTCAAAAGAATCGTAACGATCCAAATGATCTTTATACGCATTGGTGAGAAGCGCGATGTCAGGTCCACGTCCAAGGCCTTCAATACTCTCAAGAAGCCACGAGGAAAGCTCAAGGACAATGGGCACAGGTGTTTTTTCTTCTAACAACCAATCCAGATCCTCCAATGGAGAGCGTGCGATGTTTCCAGCGATCACCGTTTTAGGATGGATGTGCTTTAGCATCTCGCCCAAGAGTGCTGTGGTCGTGGACTTGCCACGCGTTCCTGTCACAGAATAAATCGGAAACGGGCAGTAGCGAAAAAACAAAGAGATGTCGCTCTCAACGGAAATGCCATGTTCTTTTGCGAGCAACACAAATTCTGATTCACGAGCCACGCCGGGATTTTGCATGACCAAATCGACATCAGTAAAATTGTCTGCGTCGTGCTTTCCCAGCACAAACACTGGTTGATAAATATCTCGGTCTTTGTATGCAGTGCGATACTCAGTGTAGGCCGACATGATTTCCTCCACGGAGTCTCGAAGCTCTTCTTCGTCCTTGAGATCAGTAATGACCAACTGCGCGCCGTGACGCATTAGCCACTTGGCCGCACCAATGCCGCTTCCCTTTTTGTGCCGACCCAAACCCATGACCGTTACTGCAGCGTCTTGAAAATTTTTGATGGATGAGAGATCGAGGGGCATAGGTGGGGAGGTGAAAGAGGTGGTAAAGGTAGATGAGGTGATTAGAAACGACCGAATAATTTAGCGATCCTAACTAGCACCATCGCCTTCACAATCTGATAAGACATGCGCACATATTGTAGCACAGCGCGAAGCAAACTGACTTTTTGGTACTTTCGACGAATCGTAAGACCATTTAGCTTCACGACTCCCGAGCTTAAATTCCTTGAACGACAATAATAATTGAGCGTCACTTCGACCATGAAGCCTTTCAAAAATCGTTGCGGGACTCTTTCAAAAACAAAACGCTCCATAGCACGTTCTCCGGAAATCAACGGGAGATGCTTGGTGAGCGCTGTCACTAGGTGCCCACGATCTCGCAGGCCGATATTCATAACATACGTTCCATTGACCACAGGAGACACAAGATTTTCCACATGCTGAGAGGTGAGTCCAATGAGATCCGCATCAAAAAAGACAACGATGTCCGCTTCGGTTTGCGAGACTCCATAGCTCATCGCTTCGCCTTTTCCACGGTTGGGAAAAATTTCGTGCACAGAAGCACCAGCCGCTCGTGCGACATCCGCGGTCTTGTCCGTTGATCCATCTGAAATCACAAGCACATCATGAATAAACGGTGAGGACTTAAGAATTTTCACAACCTGTCCGATTGTAGGCTCCTCATTGTACGCAGGAATAATGGCTGCAACTTTTTTCATAACAGAGTATTTCGTCGACGCAACGCGCTCAGCTGTGAGAGGATAGATTGCTTGAGTCCTTCGCCTTGTGCCTGAAGAAGCTTCACGACTTCTCCCTCCTCAACAGAATACAGTACGTGCGATAACGACTGCCTCATTCGCTCAAGATACATTAGCGCGAGAAGATACTCTTCCTGTGCCACCGTCTGACCCAGACGATCATTGTGCATCTCTTCACACAGCGCGGCAAAGATTTTGATGGGAACGAGATTCACGTTCGCGTACACACGAAAAAAATTTCGACGATGCACACCACCACGATCGTATCCATTTTTCGCAACCGTACGCAGATGACCGGTCCACACACGAGTACGCTGATACAAGGGATGCTGACGAATGCTTAATACAAATCTCTCTTCACTCTCATCGTCTTGTTCCGATCCCTCTTGATGGCAGTGCGCTGTATGGCAAGGCTCGTGGAGCATGTTCATCCCGAGTTTGAGTGTCAGCTCCGCATCGGATTGTTCTTCTGTATCTAACTGTTCCTGCAAAATTTCTGCTTCCACGCTCATGGGTTCCCCCTTAGAACTGCTTCCATACTTCGCATACAACTCTTCAAGTTCATCCTCAAACAAGTCGACCTCGTCGCGATGGAACAGCCATGGATAATCTTGATTATTAAAAGACATACGTCTGTGGGGAGCTAAGCTTCCACGGGAAGTTTAGCTCCAGTCTTGAAAAGAAAAAATTCCTTCGTAAGTTCAATGGCCACGAGCTTCATCATCCCGATAAACAGGAGCAATCCCCACGCAGAGAGCGTTAACGGAACGATCTCAAACACAGACTGAAAAAATGGATGAATAAGTGCCAAAGCCATCAATCCAAATCCTATTCCAACTCCCGCAAGCAGCCAAGGGTTAGAAAACGGATTGATGCGGAAGATCGTGCGACGAAAACTTTTGACAGCGAAAATGTACAAAAGTGAATCAATACCCACAGCCGCAAACATGATGGAACGAATCGTTTCAATGTTCTCACCGGTCTTCAGAAGCCACAGGTACAAGATGAATAAGACGACGTCCGTGATGATCCCAATCACGAAAATAATCGTCAGCATTTCTTGATTGAGCACAGGTTCACGGCGAGGACGTGGCGGCAACGACATGACATCCTTCTCGCCTGGTTCAAGTGTGAGTCCCACGTTTGGCAGACTATCCGCCACGAGATTGATCCAAAGAATTTGCGCAGGCAGGAGTGGGATCGGAAGCCCCATAAAAATCGATCCGCTGATGAGCACGATCTCCGTAAATGAATCAGCGAGCAGGTACACCGTGGTCTTTCTGATGTTGTCGAAGATCACACGGCCTTCCTCGATCGCAGCCGTGATTGTACCAAGATTATTATCGAGAATCACCATGTCAGACGACTGCTTGGCCACTTCCGTCCCAGAGCCCACAGCGATGCCAATATCCGCCGCCTTAAGAGCAGGCGCATCGTTCACCCCATCGCCCGTCATCGCCACCACCTCACCACGTGCCTGCCATGCGTTCACAATTCTGATCTTGTGACGCGGTTCAACACGGGCGTAGATCGTAATCAGATTCACTCGACTTGCAAACTCCTCATCACTCCACGCATCCAACTCTGCACCAGTCACGACAGAATCTGGTCCCGCCATGAGTCCAGCTTGAGCTCCGATCGCGCGTGCTGTTTCTGGATGATCACCGGTGATCATGATCGTACGAACTCCTGCTTTGGTCGCTGCCTCGATCTGCTCACCCACCGACGCGCGCAACGGATCATGCAAGCCAACGAATCCCAAAAACACAAAATCGACTTGATCAGAAGCCGTGACGGTTCCCTGCGGTGAAGACTGATCCTTTTGTGCAAGCGCAATCAGACGAATACCTTGGCGCGTAAGGGTGAGCTCCTGTGCTTCAAGTCCGGCAAGTCGATCCTGCGTAAGTTTCACCGTCTCGCCCCCAAGCTCCATCTGGCTGCAACGCGGAAGGACGGAACTCGAGGCGCCCTTGAGCAACGACCGAGATCCTTCCTCCCATCGGTGGACAGTCATCATGAATTTCTTTGCCGAATCAAACGGAACTTCTGCGACTCTTGGATGCAACGTGAGCAGTGACTCACGATCCTTGCGCAGACCCACGTAGGCATCGAGCAAGGCACGCTCAGTTGGCGTCCCTCGCGCTTCCCCATCAGACGAGAGGATGGCGTCATTGCACAAAGCCATCACCATGAGCATCGACTCAATTGTCGATGAGGACTCTGGGAGTGCCTCGATCGCGTGGCTCTCGTTCGCTGTCACAAAATGCGTCACGCGCATCTGACCTTCGGTGATCGTCCCTGTTTTGTCTGTACAGATGACAGACACCGAACCGAGCGTCTCGGCAGCCACGAGTTTACGCACGAGAGATTTGCGCTTGAGAATCCGCTGCATGCCGATCGCCAAAATAATCGTGACTGAGACCGCTAATCCTTCTGGAATCGCCGCAACCGCGAGTGCGACGGACACAGAGAACATCTCCAGAGCTGAGCGACCAGTGAGCACGCCCACAACAAATAACACGACAACCAAAAAAAGCATGAGTCCCGCAATCCACCGAGCCATCTGTTTCAATTGCTGCTGAAGCGGCGTCACAGCCTCTGGTGTTTTTTCGACAAGCGTTGCGATTCTCCCAAGCTCTGTCTCCTTTCCCGTTCCGACAACCACGGCTCGACCGCGTCCTGCCACCACAGACGTTCCCGCATAGACCATGTTTGTACGATCACCCAAAGCGGTCTCTTGGTCGAGAGGATCAACCTGCTTTTGCTCAGGCACAGATTCACCCGTAAGTGTGGCCTCGTTCACCTGAAGTTCAACGACCTCGACCAACCGTGCGTCAGCGGTCACTCGGTCACCGGTGTGTAGAATGAGGATGTCCCCTGGCACTACGTCGCGCGCATCGATGTCAACTTCCGTTCCCTCTCGTAGCACCAATGCGCGAGGTTGGATGAGAGACCGCAAACGCTCAAGCGATTTATTCGCCTTGTACTCCTGCACAAACCCAACGATCGTATTCAGAACAACCGCCGCCATAATCACCCCCGCATCGACCCATTCAGCCAAATAGGCACTGGCTCCAGCCGCACAGATCAAAATCAAAATAAGCGGACTCAAGAGCTGTCGCGCAAGAATCGCTGTCCATCCATCTCCTTTTTTCTCCGGAAGCGCATTTCGACCGTATTGTGTTTTTCGAGCAGCAACTTCTGCCGCATCAAGTCCACGCGATGTCGTGGCCAAATTTTCAAGGACGAGCTCAGCCGAGTATTGAAACCAAAGAGATTCAGACATAGTGGTTCTATTCTACCCGCTCTTCAGACAAAACCAAACCATCGTCTGACCAGTTGCCTGTCAAATCAAAACCTGTTATATTTTCCGGCGTCAAACATGCGCTGGTAGCTCAGGGGTAGAGCAAGAGCCTTTTAAGCTCGTGGTCGTGGGTTCAAATCCCACCCAGCGCACCAACAAAAAGATATCAGCCCTGCTGGTGTCTTTTTGTTCATGGAGCCCTGGGTGGAATTTGAACGGGAGGGGTGCTCGAGGGGAACGGGAGTTCCCCTCGATAGGTCGATGTTGAGGGGGGGGTAACAGCGAGCGGAGCGAGCGCCATAGGGGGAACGCCGTTCCCCCTTGGAAGGCCGGAGGCCGTGTGAAATTCCCACCCAGCGCACCAAAAAAGATTTCAGCCATGCTGGAATCTTTTTTGTTTACAGAGCCATCCCTTGCACCATCGTAGCGAGTTCATCTGCGACATCGGTTCTGAGTTTGTGATGCATCTTTTGTCCGAGAGACTGTCGCTGAACTGAATCCTGCAAGAGACTCTCGATTTTTTGAAGAAGTATCTCGCTTGTCGTTGATCGTTGATCCAAGACCACACAGGCATCGGCAACGGCAGCTGCGTTTTTTACCTGCGCGGAGTGTGGCAACGGGATCATCACAGCGGCTTTCCCAAGCGCGGCGAGTTCGGTGATGGTTCCCATGCCGGCGCGGCAAACGATCACATCAGCCACGGCATAAGCATCTGACATTTCATCTTTTAGAAACTCTTTCACGAGATAATTCGGTAAAGATAGCAAAGACAATTTCTTCCCTCGACCTGTGAGATGGATGACGTTTGTCTTTACAAGGAGCCGCTCCACAATCTTGCTCGTCATTTCGTTCAACCAACTCGCTCCTGTTCCTCCACCGAAAATAACAATGGTTGGTTTGTTTTCATCCAATGAAAATCTCTCTTTCGCACGTGCCGCGGAACCAGAGAGCACACTCTTCCTCACAGGATTCCCAACGAGACGCGCTTTCCGTCCAAGCGCGCGTCGATTCACCTCCCATGCAACTGTCACGCGAGCAGCAAGCGGAGCGGTAAGGCGACTCGTGAGTGTCATCCCTACGTCTTGATGATGAACCCAAACGGAAACGCCAAACAATTTCGCAGCAATCACAACTGGCACGGCTGTGTATCCTCCAGCGGAGGCGACCACGTCTGGTTTTTCAAAGCGAATAATCTGCGCCGCCTTCATGAGCGCTGCGAGAAATCTAAACGGAAGGAACAACCACTCCAAGCTCAGCACTCGAGGACATCGCGTAACAGGCAACGCAAAAAACTGAAACCCAGCTCCCTCAACAACAGAACGCTCTGGTCCATGTGGCGTCCCAATCCAAACACTCTCGATGTGTGAATCGATTTTTTTTAACGCCTCATGAACGGCCAACAGCGGCGTCACAGGACCCATGGTTCCTCCACCGGTGAATAGAATTTTCATAGGGAGTAGGTGATAGGTTTTAGGTGGTAGGGATCGGAAGCCGGATTTCGAACTCCGGACTTCGACTATAACCTACAACCTACATGCTTTCGACACATTCAGCATCACTCCAACTGCAGCCATGGAAATGGCGAGTGATGTTCCTCCGTAGCTGATGAATGGCAGTGGAATGCCGGTCATTGGCATGAGAGCCACCATGGAGGCGATGTTCACAAGTGCCTGAATCACAATCCATGCAGCAATACCCACAACCACGTATTTGGAAAAGTTGTCTGGAGCGCGAGATGCAATCGAAAGCGCTCGCCAAAGAAAAAACAAAAACAGGAAGAGCACGAGAACACAAACAACAAACCCCATCTCCTCTCCGATCACGGCAAAAATTGAATCGCTCCCGACCTCTGGAAGGTATTGAAATTTTTGTCGCGAGTGACCGTAACCGACTCCGAGAAATCCACCTGAGCCGATCGCGAGCAACGCCTGGTTGATGTGATAACCGATGCCGAGTGGATCGAGCTCTGGGTGGAGAAATGTCGTGAGACGTGCGGTGCGATAGGGAGCCGTGGTGATGAGCAAAGCCAATCCTGCGATGCCGGCGGTGATGAGACCCAGGACGTGGGTCATAGGAGCGCCTGCGACAAAGTAGACGACCAGCGACATCGCCACAATCACGGACATCGTTCCCACGTCCGGCTGCAAACCCATGAGCAACATAATCGCTCCCAGCACAAGGACGAATGGAAGAAATCCTGCATGCACATCACGAACAGCGTGCTTATCTCGCCCACCAAGCCAGGCGGCTAAATAAAACAAAAACGTCAGCTTCACGATCTCGGAAGGTTGAATCGAGAACACACCGCCAATCGAGATCCAGCTGTGAGCCGTACCGATCCCGGCGGATAGTCCAGGAATGAACACGAGAATCAGCAGAGCGATCGAGAGAATCAGCAAATGCCATGCATGCGATTTCCAAAACGTATACGGGATGCGAGAAAAAGCCAGCAGCCCAGCGATTCCTGGAATGAATCCGAAAATGATCTGGTGCTTGAGAAAATAATATGAATCAGAAAACTCCGTGTACCCGCTTGGTGCAGAAGCGGAGAGCAGCATCGTGAGTCCAAACAAGATGATCGTTCCAACGATCCCCAGTAAGAGGTAATCCATTGAACCAGTGGATCGATTCATGTTATTTCGCGAGAGCATCAAGGAGAACAAAAGAAACGCCCACGGCCGCGGCGATCATGGAGATCACCCAGAGTCTCATCACGATTTGAGGTTCAGGCCAACCGATCGCCTCAAGGTGATGATGGAACGGGGAGGATTTGAACAAGCGCCGTTTGAAAACATGCCGGAAAAAAAGTTGAACGAGAACCGAGAGTGATTCGATCACAAAGACAAAACCAATAATCGGCAAAAACAGCGCCGAGTTCGTAAGCATGGCGACGACTCCCAACGTGACTCCCAAGGACATGGCTCCCGTATCTCCCATAAAAAACTTGGCTGGATGAATGTTAAACCAAAGAAATGCAAGCAACGCACCCAAGACCACGCCACAAAAAACCGCCAGATCGTAGTGACCCTGAGCAAACGCGATCAAGGCATACGCTCCGAAGGATGTGAGAAGCGCTCCACCAGCAAGACCATCAAGTCCATCTGCTTCGTTGACCGAGAAGGCGGTTGAGACAATCACGAGAATGAAAAACGGCACATACCAAAATCCGATATTAAAATCGCCTACAAACGGAATATGCAGCAGATCCCAATCGAGCTTCACCCGAAACCACCAAGCACCCACCACCGCAATCGCGGTGTAGATGAGCAATCGATGACGCATGCGCAGTCCTCCTCCCTTGGGACCGATTCCTCGCACATTAAAATAGTCATCGATAAACCCAACGAGTGCGGAGGCAACGAGCGCGCCCAGTGGTAACAGTGTTTCAGAACGCGTGAGAAAATTCATGCGCGAAAGCAGTGAGTCTTCTGCTAGGAATGGAGCCAGATAGTAAAGGACAACTGCGAGCACGAGAACTGTCCACCAGATGAGAATGCCACCCATCGTTGGTGTCCCGCGTTTTTTTTCGTGAAGCTTGGCAAACACTGGTGCGTCACTCATAGCGCGAATCGACTTACCAATGTTCCATGTTTGCAACGCTCGTACGAGCAGCGGCGCCCAGGCAAATGCAACCACAAACGCAACGGCTGAGAGAAGAAGCACACGAACGATTTCAAACGATTCAAGATTCATACGTTTATGAGGATGATGAGCGTCATGGCGATCAGGAGGATGAGCTGTAACAGTGGCGTGGAGATCGCGAAAAACCACGAGAGTGTTTTCTGTCGTCGAAACGACAAAATTTCAATGAAGCAATTCAGGAGCAAAAAAAAGAACCCAAGAATGGGAATGAAAAAAATCTGATACAACGAACCGAACCGATCAACGCCAAGATAAATGTTGTAGTGAAGCGCGATGAATGGCACCTCAGAGGCAAGAGGTACCAGCCGCAAGATGGGCAACACAAACGTCACAACCAAAAATAAGATCGACACTATGAAGGCCACTCGTGTGTTTCCGCTTGACCGCCAGAGTTCCACCGCATCCTTCCCAAACTGCTCGAACGATTTTTTGTAATGGTGTTTCACATTTCAGACAGCGACGACCTCTTTAATTTCAGGCATGGCATCTTTCAAAGCTGCTTCTACGCCCATCTTGAGAGTGATCTGGGACATCGGACAACCAACACAGACTCCCTGCATCTTCATGTGCACAGTACACGTTTCAGGATCATATTTCACGAGTTCAATCCCACCGCCATCTAACCGAAGCGCTGGACGGACGTGCTCGAGAACCTTTTCAATTTGTTGTTCTATCGATTCAGCCATAGTGATCATGATAGCTTTTTTAATTCATTTCGTAAAACCAAAAACATCGCGCGAACGATGTTTTCTTGGATTACTTCTGAACGCTCACATTTGCAAACTTACGATGCTTCATGACTCCGTGAAAATTTGCCACTTTTTTCTGAGTAAACTTGACGATGCCTTTCACCGCCGCGTAGAGCGTATCGTCCTTGCCGCGCAGAACGCTTTTCCCTGGATGGATTTTGGTGCCGCGCTGGCGAACAATGATTTGTCCAGAGAGTGCATACTGACCATCGGCGATCTTCACGCCCAGTCGCTGTCCTGCGGAATCACGACCGAGCTGTGTAGAACCGCCTGCTTTTTTATGTGCCATATTGTTGGGAATTTGGAATGAGGAATGAGGAAGTAGGAATACTCGAAAGAGTAGACCTGTTACCAAATAAGCTTATAGCCGAAAAATGTCAGATTCGAGCGAAAGTCGTTTGAGGAAACCGAAGAATAGCCTTAGCTATTTTGAGGTTTTCGAAAATGGCTTGCAGCCGAATATGACGTTTTGCAGGCATAAGATTATTTGGCAACAGGTCTAGTGTAGCGGAGAGGAAAAAGACTGTCAATCTAAGCTAGCTGTACAGCTCGCTGTGTGTCCCAATAGTGATAAAAAAACAGTCTCTTCGTGAAGATGACGATACACGACTCGAAAATCACCTGTTACGTTGATACTCCGATAGGCGCGATATTCTCCGGAAAGTTTGTGATTATTCAGGAGTGGATGAAACGGATCAAGCGTAAACAACGTTAAACGTTCCTTCACCTGCCCCTGAAGCTTTTTTGATAAAAAAAAATTGAGTCGTCCAAAAAATTGTTCGCGAATCGATTCTGGAAATTTTTTGAGTTGCGTTTCAAACTTTTTATGAAACCTCACTTGCATACCGATTTTAAATGCGCAATGGCATTATCAGCGGTACGAAATGTGCGACTCAAATTCTTTTTTGATGAGAGATCAGCCAATTGAGTTTTCAACAGTTTCGCCGTTCTACCATTTGGAACAACTGCTGGCACATCATCCGCGAACGTAATGCAGCGATCGCGTACAAACAATTGTAAAGAACGCGACAACACCGCGTTAAGAGAGATTCCGCACATCTCGGCCAACTGTTGAGCGTCTGCTTTCAAACGTGGGTCTGTTTTTAATAAAATAGTTGCTGATTTCATAAGTATATCTATTTGATATTCTCATCCTATCGAATTCTGACTTCCTTGTCAAAAAAACACATGCCTATTTGGCAAACGGATACCGGAGAAAGCTGCTGACAGGTCTATCACGATTAGACTGCCGGCGGAGCTCACTTTTTCAATGCTGCGGCGATAAACGCTTTGAACAATGGATGTGGACTTAACGGTCGCGACTTAAATTCTGGGTGAAACTGGACGCCGATGAAAAATGGATGGTTCTTCAACTCCACGATCTCAACCAAGCCGGAGCCTGGATTCACGCCGGTGATCATCAAGCCTTTTTTCTCGATCGCTTGTGCGTAGTCGTTGTTGAACTCGTAACGATGACGGTGGCGCTCGGAGATGACGGATATGCGGTATGCCTTGGCTGTCAGCGTTCCAGACTTCACTTTGCAGTCAAACGCCCCCAAACGCATGGTTCCGCCGTAGCGATTTTCTCGGATGTTCTTCAACTGAATAGGACTCACATGAATAATCGGATCGATCGTGGCTTCATCAACCTCCACAGTGTGAGCGGTGGTCTTGCCAAGCACATGGCGCGCAAATTCCACGCAGGCAAGTTGCATTCCATAACACAATCCGAAATACGGAACTTTTTTCTCGCGACAGTATCTGATCGCGGCGATGATCCCTTCGATGCCGCGCGTGCCAAATCCACCAGGAACAAGAATGCCATCGTAGTCTCTCAAACGAGAGATGGATTTCGGATGCGTTTCAAAATCTTCCGAGTTGATCCAGTCCAACTGAATCTTTGCTTTATTGCTCCACGCTGCAGCCTTCAATGCTTCAATCACGGAAATATAAGAATCAGACAACGTATAATCGCCCGTTGCAAAATACTTTCCAACCACTCCGATCTTGACGGTTCGTTTTGCTGTCACTTGAACAGACGCCATCCGTTTCCATTTAATCAAATCGGTTTCATGTGGCTTCATCCTAAACTTTTTCAAAATCGTCGCAGAAAGATCCTGAGACTCAAATAAAGCAGGAATCTCGTAGATAGAAGAAACGTCAGGTGCGGTAATAACAGCCTCAGGTTTCACGTTACAAAAACCACTCAGCTTTTCCCTCCGAGGTTTGTCCATGAACTGCTCCCCACGGCAAACAATAAAATCTGGATGAATTCCTGCGCTGTTCAGAGTCCGCGTCGCATACTGCGTCGGCTTGGTTTTCATTTCTCCCAAATGCTTAGGCACAGGCAGATAACTCACCAGCACAAACAGCACATTCTCGGAATCTTCCAAATGCATCATGCGTGCGGCTTCCAAAAATAAAATGTTTTGATACTCTCCAACCGTACCACCAACCTCAACCATGGTGATGTCCGCCTTGGCTTTCTGCGCAGCCGTTTTTATACGACGAATCACTTCCAGCGGAATATGCGGGACCACTTCCACACATTTCCCTTTGTACTCAAGATTGCGTTCTTTTTCGATCACAGTCTGATACACACGCCCCGTGGTCATGTAATTCGTGCTCGTCAAATCCGCTTCAAGAAACCGTTCATAATTCCCCATGTCCTGGTCAGTCTCATCTCCATCATCCGTCACAAACACTTCTCCGTGTTCAACGGGATTCATGGTTCCAGCATCGACGTTCACATACGGATCGATCTTGATGGCTGTCACGTTCACTCCACGCGACTGAAGAATCTTGCCGATGGAAGCTGTGGTTACGCCTTTACCAACACCCGACATCACGCCACCAACCACGAAAATATAACGATGTTTCATAAATGAACTAGGGAGTAGGGTGAATAAAACCTATTCCCTATTTACTTTTCTTCGACAATGATTTTTATATCTGCCTCAAAACCGTGAGGGAGCGAAATGTGAGCTGTGTACTCTCCTGGTTCCTTAATTGGATTCACAAGTTCGATCCAGTCCATATCAACGTCGAAGCCATCTTTCTTCAAAGCTGAGGCGATCATCTTGCTTGTCACAGACGCAAACAACACTCCGCCCGCACTCACCTTCTCGGTCAAGAATACTTCATGACCTTCAAGTTTTCCGGCCAAGTCACCTGCAAGCGACAAGGCACGACTGGCTTTACTGGTTGCAACTTTTTCACGCTCCTCACGCTTTTGGAGAGCCTCGGCCGTGGCTGGCACAGCGAGGCTCTGTGGAAACAAAAAATTGCGTGCGTGTCCATCGGACACCTCGACCACATCCCCCTCTTTTCCAAGCGGCTTGACGCTCGCAAGCAGGATGACCTTCATACTGTGGGATTATACCATGTGTTTTTATCCACTTGCGTTTGCCGTCAAGAGTGCGACCAGGTTATACTCAGTATGTAATTGTTACATCAAAAATCTATGAGCCCACATGGAGAACAGCAAGTTGAACAAGAACAACTCACAAAGCCTGTAAAGTTTCAGATGGAAACACCCGACGATGTCGTAGATACAGCCGGAAAAATTTGGATGATTCCAAACCAAGAGAATCAACGGCGGCGCATGGAGCGACAACAAGGCAACGCCAAAGAACTCATTGAAACGAGAATCAAAATGGGCGCGGACATGGACGAGTATCGAAGCCACCTTCTTGGCCAAATGGGTGAATTACTTGAGTTGCGGGAGGATCTCGATGCAGAGAAACAAGTAACACTCAAAAGAGAGAACATCATGCAAACAAGGGATCTTGAAAATCAACTCAAGGCCATGGCGACGTTCGACGCACGAGAAAAAATCCTAGCTCAGCTTGCAAGCGGTGCGAATGTGTCTTACTTGCTCAAACGAGGAAAAGAAATTCAATCTGATCTGGAGACAAAAATGGAGGAAGTCGATGACAAGGACGTAGAGCTTTTTGCTGCGAAAGAAGTCCTGCCACACCAGATGTACATGCATGCCTTGAAGGAGTTAGAACAAAAACCTGATTCACTCA
The DNA here is from genome assembly GCA_964359095.1 of uncultured Gammaproteobacteria bacterium. Lineage (GTDB taxonomy): Bacteria > Patescibacteriota > Patescibacteriia > UBA9934 > GWF2-40-263 > JACRJW01. The sequence continues at coordinate 53,343 of CAYHRJ010000001.1, forward strand.
GCGAAATGCGCGAGGCTCAGCGTGCGCTTTTGGACGCTCGACTGAAAATAACTGGTGGAATCGGTGGAACGCATGAAACCGAGTTTACACAAAAAAAACCAACGCAATCAACACAAGAGAAACCGAAAGAAAATCCAGAAGAAAGAGCCCAGATGCTTTTAGAAAAAAAGTGGACGGTGCTCGCACAGGAACTGAAAGATACAGAGAAAGAACTTGCCTCACTGGGATTCTTACAACGACTGTTTGGAGAGAAAGGCAAGTTTTTCAAAATGCGACTTGCACGCATCAAGGCTGATCAAGAGAGAGTCTACAGACAAATTTTGCCAGCACGGCAGAAAAAACTTGGAGAAGAGTTTGAACAGATGGCACGCGCCATGCGAAAAGAATGACAAAACTATCTGATTTTATCACAAAAGCCAAGAAGTTTTTCTTGGCTTTTGTGATCCTTCGGCATTTGATCTGGCCTCAGGATAACGCTACCAGGCTGTTGCGTTACTTACACTTCGTGCACTTTTTCTCAAGCAGAACGAGCAGAGCGGAAATACCTACAAGGATGTAGATAAGCTTCACAAGCCATGGCCAGCCGCCGAGCAGTGTGTCAAGAAGGTTCCAGTCGAGAAGACCGACCAGTCCCCAGTTGATGCCTCCTACCCAAAGGAGCCACCAGGCGACACAATGGATGCCGCACTTTGATGCATTCATCATAGATGACACAGTTTTCAATTGAAAACTGCAAAGAAAAATAAATTATGCATTTATCGTAGCATTTTGCTCACCTGAACGGGAAAATGGTTATCCACACGTCCCTCTGATATCATGAACATACTATGAAATTTTCCTACGAACCTGGCGCCCTCATTCCTGCGTCAGTGCTCCACGATCGAGCTGCGTCTTTGACAGCATACACAGCACGACTGAAAGATGCTGCTCAAAAAATCGATTATACACAACCTGAGAGTTCTCTTCGTCTCCCTTTTGACGAGCAGATCCTCAAGGAGGTTCAGCGCGTTACGACCTCGATCAAAACCAACACACTCCAGTACGTGGTGGTGATTGGCATTGGAGGATCGAACTTGGGCACTCAGGCCGTGTATGATGCCGTCGCCGGATCGATGAATCTGCTTGTCGATCGACTCCCAAAACTGCTGTTCTTGGACACGGTCAGCGATGAAAAAATGACGGCCGTGACTCGCACGCTTGAACGGCTCCCAAAAAAAGATGACTTCGCCGTGATCCTGATCAGCAAGTCTGGAACGACCACCGAGACGATTGTGAATACGGAAGTCCTGTGGGTGTTTTTGCAGGAACACTTCGGCGACCCACGCTCTCGGTTTGTCGCCATCACGGATGAAGGTTCGAAACTCTGGAACCAGGCTGGCGAGAAAAAAATAACGCGCCTGTCGATTCCGTCAATCATTGGTGGCAGATACAGTGTATTCAATGCTGTCGGCTTGCTTCCTCTTTTTCTCTCTGGCATCAATGTAGACGACCTCATTGATGGAGCACGGGAAGCTGTGCAAGATAATACAAACGACGATCTCACGATCAACACAGCACTCGTGAGCGCTCTCATTACTGATCATCACCGACGTGCCGGTCGGACGATTTACAACAATTTTCTTTTCTCGCCAAAACTTGAATCGCTTGGAAAGTGGTACAGACAACTAATAGCCGAAAGTCTTGGCAAGGACGGAAAAGGTATCACGCCAATTGTTTCGATCGGCAGCACTGATTTACATTCGCAGGCACAGCTCTATTTCGCTGGCCCAGACGATAAATACACGAGTCTCCTCTACTCCATGAGTGGTGACGTTAACCAAGTTCCACAGCATCCAGCCCTGCCTGGCTTGGTTCCAGATATTCAAAATAAATCACTTGAGCAAGTCATGAAGGCGATTGTTGGTGGTGTGAAAGCCACGTACGAAAAACTTGAGCGACCGTATGTCGAAATCGATCTTGAAGGCGTGAATCCGTATGAGCTTGGCTATTACCTTCAATGGCGCATGATCGAGGTGATGTATCTCGCACAGCTCATGAACGTCAACGCGTTTGATCAACCAGAAGTTGAATTGTATAAAACGGAGACGAGAAAACTGCTCAAAGGGTAAGCGAAAACGAAGAGAGAATCGTGTCAAAAATGGCGTCCTCCTGTTCAAACGTAATCACGAGAAGCTGTGACTTGTTTTCGATAACCATAAGACGTGCAGGTGAATCACTTGTCCCGTCGCCATACAGCGACAATGTTTGCTGACCACCGCGCCCATCAATCTGCTGCGCAGCTTCACCGTTTGGATAAAAAAATCCAACATGGCTCGTCAGCCACGTATGCGCAGACTCCTCGCTCTGCACCCCACGAATGGATAAGACGTTTGTCCCCTCTCCAGCGACAAAGACAATCTCGTCCTCGGGTCCGGCAAGATACGCGGTCTGATCCTCAAAATTCAAAGCGTAGACGGATACTCCGTCAGGAACAGTAAACTCGTAACCGAAACGCGTGTTTTGATACAAAGAACCTTCCACAAAACTCGGTTCGGCAGGGATGGTCATCTCCTCACTGATCGCAACAGGTTGTCCACATCCTCCCAAGAGGACCGACGCGACCAATAGGATCAAGATGCTGGATCGCCTTAACATAGATGTACCCAGTATACTCGAGACCAGACCCATTGACCCCTCCCTTCGCGAAGGGAGGGGTTGACCCCGCTTTTCGCGAAAGGCGGGGTTGACATCGCTCAACTTTCATGAGATACTTTTCTTGCTTCCTCTTGTTCCCTTTGTGGTCAGAGAAGCTTCTAACTCTTTGATGGAACTTCGGTTCCCCTTGTCACTTCTCTTGCTATGAAGAACAAGTTATTTGTCGGCTCCCTCCCATGGGCAACTGACGACGCCGCACTCATGGAGATCTTCTCCAAGTTCGGTGAAGTCACCTCTGCTCGCGTCGTCACAGACCGGGAAAGTGGCCGCAGCCGCGGATTCGGCTTCGTCGAGTATGCTGACGACGCCGCCGCTCAAGCCGCCATCGAAGGCGCCGACGGTATGATGATCGAAGGCCGCGCCATCAGCGTGTCCCTCGCTCGTCCAAAAGCTGAATAAGCTTTCAGAAACCACCCCAAGTTTGTCGAAGGGTGGTTTTTGTTTTTGGTGATCTTCATGTTTTGTTATCACTTCAATCCTCGTGTAGGATGGCGCTATCTGTGAACAAGACCTTGTACATTTTTATCGACGAATCTGGAAATTTTGACTTCAGCCTTAAGGGGACGAGGTATTTTGTTCTCACTGCAGTATCGACGACCGAACCCTCACTGAGTAGAGAACGATTTTTGCAACTCAAATACGAGATGCTCAAGGATGGCTTATGCGAAGAAAGCTTTCACGCCACGGAAGATTCTCAGCTGGTTCGAGATGCTATCTTCGAACAAATAAGACGAACAGATAATTTTTCAATTGATGCAATCATTGCACAAAAAAACAAAGCGAACCCGTCGTTGTATATCAAACGTGAGATCGTCCTCCAGCACGACCCAAAGAAACAAGATATCAAGACCGTAAGAACTGAGGAAAGTTTTTATCGACTTATTTCGCAGACACTCTTAAAGTACATTTTTAACCGTTATGACAAACGTGAGGATATCGACCAAATCGTTGTGGTGCTCGGATCGCTTTTTAATGCGACGAAACAGGGCTATGTTCTAAAAAGTCTGAAGCAGTTCTTAAAAAAGACATTCGATAAGCCGTTCCGAATTTACTTTCATCCTGCGTGTTCCGACATCAACTGCCAAATCGCAGATTACTGCGGCTGGGCGATCTATGTAAGCGTGACGCGAAACGAACAAAGACCGCTTTCAGTTATTCGACCCCATATTGCAAGCATGTTCGATATCTTCAGAACAGGAATAAATGAATTTTACTAAAAAAATGACCACTCCACCTATCCCTTTCGGAAAGAGCCCGGGGGCTCGTGTCGGCGGAGTGGAACCTTTGACTGCATTATAACTCACATCTGTATCCTAGACAACCACATACAATATGACCTTAGAAAAAACAAAAATTTCCGAACAGATACAGATTTGTGAATCATTTCTGTCTGTCTCGAGTCCCAACCACGAAAAGCAACGTCAGATGCTTGTCGTTCGCGACTACCTCATGTGTCTTCTCGAACCAAAAAAATTTTCGGTGGATCATTGTGAGAATCTGAGAAGACTTTCCTTAGAATACGGTGTGGATGGACACACGGACCTGAAAGAATGGATTCTCAGAAGCCGCGGAGACGTCGTACTACTCCATGGGAGGTTCCCGGAAAAAATACAGGAAGTGCGTATCGCCGACATCCCGCTTTGTGATCCAAACAACGAAGGTAACTGGATGGGGTGGACAAAAGGGAAGCTAGAAGAAAAAGGCTACACAGTAACATGTCCCGTCATCATTGATGTCTGGAAAGCACCATATCAACAATGGAAAGAGGAACTCGACAGGCTGACCATCAATGAAAACGCAACGCTGGTTGGTTTAAGTGCGGGAGGGTATGCCCTCCTTCGCTATCTTGGTGAGACGGGTAAAAAAGTAAAAAAGGTCATCTTGGTTGCACCGGGAGCACCTGGAATGGACCGGAACAACGGACCGAAACTTCCAAACGAGGATGAATTTTACACGTATCAAATCACTCCTAGGCTGAAATCTCAAATTCAAAAGCAAATTGTTATTTTTGTCTCGAATGATGAGAGCTTCATTCTGCGAGCCGTCGAGATGTACGGGGAGGTATTGGATGCACATGTGATCAAACTTAAAAACATGGGGCATTTTTCATTCCTCATCAAGGAACTGCCAGAACTCTTAAACGAGATCGTTTCTTAAAGTCGACCTCCGTCGGGAGCTAAGCTTCCGCGCTATATACAAAAACCCCACCGGTGAGAGGTGGGGCGCGAGAGACTAGGCGACCGCGAGGCGGACACCCTCGAGGTCTGCCAGCCGGCGGAAGGTCGGCGATGTGGCGAAGAGTTCTTCTTTGGAATGCGCGATGCACTCGATCTGGCTGTTGCCGTTTTGAAGCGTGTCCACTGGTTTGAGGACGACGAACTTGTTACAGCCCATCACGGTTGAGAGACGATGGGCGATGATGAGTGCGCTTGCGTCCATGCTTGAGAGGAGCGACTCTAGGCCAGTTTGAACCGCGGCTTGGTTCTCTGCGTCGAGCGAACTCGTTGCCTCGTCAATGATCATGAATCGCGGACGCTTAAGGGCGACCGAGGCGATCATCACCCGCTGTGCTTCTCCGCCGGAGAGCTTTACGCCGTTGCGGCCAACGCGTGTTGCAAGTCCGTGCGTCAGTCGTGGCCCGAAATCCACGCGCAAAAGTCGCATGACTTCCCAGATCTGTTCGTCTGTCAGTTGAGCACGTTGCTCTGACGTCATGGCGTAGATGAGGTTGTCCTTGAGCGTTCCGTCGAAAAGCTTCGGCGCTTGAGGAATGTTCCCCACGAGCCGTCGCCACGACGCAAGACTCACTCCTCGAAGATCGTGACCGTTGAGAGAGATGGTTCCGTGTTCGGGATCCATGTACCTCTGAAGCAGGCGCGTCACCGTACTCTTGCCAGCACCGTTTGGCCCGATGAGTGCGACCTTCTCCCGTGGCTCAATGGTGAAACTGAGACCCTGAAGGACGCGCGTTTGCCCGCCGTCCGTTTTGGACCGAGCGTGTTCGTAGCGATGTCCGACATCGGAAATCTCGATCGTGATCGGTTCGTCCTTGAGCACGTGCGCCTCGGGAGACTCAATCACACGGACAGGAAGAGTAAGTGCCTCGCGAAGAGACTTAAGGCTTGGCGCACACCAGTTTACTTCCCTCTCGACACGAGCAAGGAATCGAATCTGTTGCGTCGCCATCCCAACCCAGGTGAGAATCGGAATCATGTCTGCGGCGTTCATCTCGCCTGACCAGACGCGCCACCCGGCCCACAGGCCCGTGGCCGTCGCCGCAAAGCCAGAGAGAATCGAGCGTGGCATCGTGCCACGGATGTACGGCAGCCAGATCTTGCGATCTTCGACACACACGGCACGCTCTTCTTGATCCATCTCCTCGACCTCAGCCTGATGGCGACCTGATGTCACCACGCGCTCAACGCCGAGCCAGCGTTCACCGCGTCGACGATGGAGAGCACGGAATCGTGACTCCACCGGACCCATGGCAACCGTGACGAAACGATTTAGGTGAAGGGAGAGCAGGATGTTGGCGATCAAGATGAGCAGGACGATGATCCCACACACAGGACTCAGAACGCACAGCATCACAAAGGAGATTGCAAAGGAAAGACCCGAATCGATCCCAACGAACAGCAGGGACTTCTGGACTTCATTGAACCGATTCCAGCCCTTCTCCATGTTATCCGAGGTGAGCTTACTTCCTTCCTCCAGATGGAGGCCGAGATCTTTCTCGAAGAAGAGCTCATTGATACGCCTGGCCATGGTCGCCAAGTTTTCTCCAAGCGTGAGCTCGATGAAATGTCCGGCGCGCCATTCAAAGACTGATCCGAACATGTAGGAGAACCAGATCCCCAGAACCGCCGTAAGCGCATGTGTCGCATTGTGCGTGATGAGTCCCTCGATCCCAAGCCCCATGAACCAGGGATAAGTGAGGCTCGTGATGCGGGAAAACGTGCTCCAGACAAACACGGCGCGAATGTAGTGCCATGCCGTCTGATTCACGAACTGAGACGCGCACCACTTCAAGACGTCCACCGTCTCACCCATGGATTTTACGTAGTCCTTGAGCGTTGTATCCGTTTTGTACAAACGAATGTCGTCGTCCACGATTCCCTCCTGGTGTGTAGATGATCCCCCCTTTCGCGAAAGGGGGGATGAAATGAACGAAAAACGGCCCCACCTCAGCGGGGCGTTTCAAGTTTTTTGCTTAAACCTTGAGACTCCACGCCGAAACAAAATAGATGTCCGAGACTGGAAAACCAGTATCAGCGGCCATGCGCATGTAGATTTGCGTTGTGATTGTCATAGCGCGTTTCGGCGTTAAAATATTAGTGAGGATTTTATATCAGAGAAACTGAATCGCGTCAAATTATCTGAGCAGATGCAAACTCCCAGTTCACATCCTCCCAAAAACCTTTGATGAAGCTGGCGCGGTCGTTTTTGTGGTCGAGATAGTAGGCGTGTTCCCAAACGTCCAGAGTCAAGACAGGACGAAACTCTGTGCCGACGGGAGTTTCAGCATCGTGATAGTCTTTCACAATGAGTTTGCCAGCCGCATCTTGGACAAGCCATGCCCAGCCGGAACCGAAGTGCGCGGTGGCCGCCGCAGTGAACTGTTCACGAAAGGCATCGAGAGATTGGAAATCGCGGGCGATGAGCTCGAAGAGTTTTGGAGCGTTGGGGGTTGGAGCGTTGGGGGTCAAGCAATTCCAAAAAAAGCTGTGATTAAAGTGCTGTGCCGCGAGGTTGAACACTTTTTGGTTTCGAACGCGCGAGCTGCTAATCACCTCCTCAAGACTCTGGTTCACAAACTCCGTTCCGAGAACGGCGTCATTTAACTTACTCACATAGCCAGCATGATGCTTGCCATAATGAAACTCAAGCGTCTGCACGCTGATCCAGGGAGCCAGACTATCTTTTGCAAATGGAAGGTCTGGAAGAGTAAACATAGGGTTCACGATTTTATTGATATCAGCTACAGTGTATCAAACCTATGACGTTTACCAGAGCCTTCTATGCGATCCTTGTGGTCGTGCTGTTCCACATCGTGTTTCTTTTTACAGACGCCTATTTTTTGATTCAAGGAATCGACGATCCGATGCATTTCGCTGGTGGGTTTGTCATGGCCATGCTGGGACTCGCTGTCCACCGATTTGAAATCACACGCTCACACACGAAGCACGTTTCCGTTTGGTATCGGTATTTATTTGTCATTGGGTTCACGATCCTCATCGCAGTGCTCTGGGAATTTCACGAGTACGTCCTCGACAACACACTCGCCATCTGGCTGGACTGGCCGCGCTCACAAGTCTCATTACAAGACACGATGTCGGATCTGCTCTTAGGACTGCTGGGCGGAACGATGGCATTTATATTATTCAGAAAACAATCGTTACATCAGGGTTGACCCCATGGCCTAGAGCGGAAAACGTGAAAATTATCAGGGTTGCCTTTCCGTCCGGTATCATGACGCTCATCTTGCTCGAATGCTTGATGCTTTGTATCATGCGATCGGCAATGACCTCCTATAGGGGAGTAGTGAAGCGGTATCACGACTCTCTCCAAAAGAGTTATCCCGGGTTCGATCCCCGGCTCCCCTGCCACGTCGGTCGCGACCGACGTGGCCTGCCACTCAGTTCGAGTAGTGGGCCTAAAGGTCGTGCCAGCGTGACAATAGAAAAGCGTCCTCTGTAGGACGTTTTTCTATTTCTGGTGTAGCGACGTGGCCTGCCACTCATGTTAAACTGAGTGATAAATCACGTCGTTTGTGGGCGACGTTTGTTTATGTGGTATTTTTACATTCTCCAAAGTCAAAAGAACCGTGATAGAGTGAACTCAAGATTCAAGATCTGACCATGGCATGCAATTAGGAGCAAACTTCTTAATCCAATTTCTGTTCGAAAAAAGAAACAACCCGTAGAACCGAGAGCAGGTTTGCTTCTTCGTTCTACGGGCTCGCAGCGACTGTGTCGCTAGATAAAGGGAAGGTGTGGTTTGCCAGAGTCCGGGCTCTTTTACCCGAGACTCTGGCAAACCTCGAATGAAGGTTGGCGGACCTTCACCCTATTCCACACCCGTCTGGACGGGTCACCAATGCGGAAAATCTGTTTGCTGTGACCGGCTGGTGCTTTACGCATTCTGGCGCCGCCTGCCCACCCGGCCGATTTTCTTCCACAAACACACAGATTCCAGAAAAGCAAGATAATACTCTTGTAGGTTTTTGTCAAGTCTTTGCATAGCAATGTCCTTGCATATCAAACGAAAAGGTTTGAAAATCGATGTTTTGGTGAATGAAAAGAGTTCTAACCTTCAAAGGCTTCAACGACCTCAAGACGAAGTTCGCGGAGCTGGCCAAGACCTGGAATGGTTTCGTCCGCCCTCTTTAGAGATTCATCGCGACCAAAGTTCGCACGTCGCTTGCGAAGGCCTGCCACGTCGGTCGCGACCGACGTGGCCTGC
>CAYHRJ010000002.1:0-44495 GCA_964359095.1 uncultured Gammaproteobacteria bacterium
CACTTGCCCTGTGTTTTGACGAAGACGATCAGGTGTGATACTTTCATGCTATAAGTTAGTCATTCACTTTATGTCTACTCTTTCTGTACCGCTTACACCGACCGTTGAACAGATGATCGAACATCTCGTTCAAAATGGCATTGCAGAATCCAAGGCCGCACTCGTGCGTAAGGCCATTATTAAATTTGCTGAAGACCAGGCTGTGAATGAGGTGTTGGAGGCGGAACAGGAGGCGCGAGACGGCAAGATTTTGACGGGCGATCTTGACGTACTTGCCGCGGCGATCTAGGTGTATGGTTCAAGTGACGTACACACCGAAATTTATCCGTGCCTATAAAAAATTGGTTCCAGGATTACAAGCGGAAGTGAAACAAGCTATCGAACTCTTTACGGAAAAAGCGAATCACGATCGGTTACACGTTCATAAATTATCAGGACGCATGGAAGGTCGATATAGTTTTTCGGTCAACTACAAAACTCGTGTCGTGTTCCGCTTTTTACCAGACGATCGTGCCTTGCTCCTCGTTGTAGGAGATCATTCCATCTATCACTAACGAGCTTTCCAACCAGAGGGTCAATCACTTGCCCTGTGTTTTGTTTTGTGATAGCCTTGCCAGCGTGTTGATTTTTTGAAAGATTTTCCGATTATGTCGAACTTTATTTCCATTCGCGGGGCGCGTGTTCACAATCTGAAAAACGTGAACGTGGACATTCCTAAGAATAAGCTCGTGGTGATTACAGGACTTTCAGGATCAGGAAAATCTTCGCTCGCGTTTGATACGATTTACGCAGAAGGACAGCGTCGGTACATGGAGTCGCTCTCCAGTTACGCGCGTCAATTTTTAGAACTACAAGATAAGCCAGACGTCGATGAGATCACGGGTCTTTCGCCCACGATCGCCATCGATCAAAAATCTTCGTCGCATAATCCTCGCTCGACCGTGGGGACGGTGACGGAGATTTATGATTTTTTACGCGTGCTGTTTGCGCGCGCAGGTCGACCGCATTGTCCAAAATGCGGACAAGGTGTTGGAGAACAAACGCTCGTAGAGATTGTCACGCGTGTCACGACGATGATCGGGAAACCCGGCCTGAAGGCCGGGTCCGGCTCCGCCGGAGACCGTACATTGTTGTTTGCTCCTGTCGTTCATCAACTAAAAGGCGAACACAAGCATGTCCTACAAGGAGCACTGAACGCCGGGTTCACGCAAGTCCGTTTTGATGGACTTCTCATCGACACCACAGAGGCGCTTGCGATGCGCAAGGACAAAAAGAAAGATCATGACATTGACGTGCTCGTTTTTGCGTTTGAGACAGGAACGACCTATTCATCTGAACACGTAACAAGTTTAGTGAGCAAGGCTCTCGAGTACGGCAACGGTTTCGTCCTGCTCGTGAATGATGAAACGGGTGATGAATTCCCATTGTCGAAAAGTTTCATGTGTCCCAATTGCGGAATCAATCTTCCCAAGCCTGAGCCGCGTTTGTTTTCGTTTAACTCGCCTGCCGGTGCGTGTGAGGAATGCACAGGGCTCGGAGAGAAGTTAGTTTTGGAAGCAGAACTTGTGATTCCTAATCGTCGCCTCACATTTGAAGAAGGCGCGGTGCGACCATGGACGAAGATCGCCGGGAACCAGACGAGCTACTTGGACTTGCTCCAGATCGTCGGGAAAAAACACCGTATTCCCATGGACATGCCAGTTGCGAAAATTCCAAAAGCAAAAATGGAGTTGGTCTTAAACGGAACAGGTGACGACACGTACAGTTTCAAGGGCGAGACCGTGACATTTCCCGGTGTCCTCATGCAGCTTGAACAAAAATATCGTGAGACTGATTCCGAATATGTACGGGCAGAACTAGAAGGTTACATGCGCCGCATGATTTGTCCTTCGTGCAACGGACGACGACTCAACAAAGCTGTGCTTGCCATTACGATTGATGGCAAGTCGATTTCCGACGTCGTGAATTTGCCGGTGGAGGACGTGAAAGCGTTTTTTACTTCTGTCATTGCGAGGAACCCAAGCTCCTCGAGGGTGACGAAGCAATCTCTTTCAGGTGGACTCACCTCCGACGAACTCCTCGTCACAGAGCGCGTGGCAAAAGAAGTTCACATCCGTTTGGATCAGCTCACACAAGTAGGACTTGGCTATCTCACACTTGATCGCTCTGCGATGACCCTCTCAGGGGGTGAGTCTCAGCGTGTGCGTCTAGCAACACAGCTTGGCAGTCAGCTTTCGGGTGTCATTTATATTTTGGACGAACCGTCCATTGGTTTGCACCCACGCGACAACGACTGTTTGATCGAGACGATTCGTAACCTCAAAGCATTTGGCAACTCAGTGATCGTGGTCGAGCACGATGAGGCTATGATTCGAGCCGCTGATTATGTGTTTGATGTGGGACCAGGAGCTGGTGAGTACGGCGGCCAGATTGTCTCAGAAGGTACGGCCGCTCAAATTGAAAAAGACAAGGATTCTCTCACTGGACAATATCTCTCAGGCGCTAAATCCATTCCACTTCCAAAAAAATATCGCAAGGGCAGTGGAAAGAAGATAAGTGTCTTGGGCGCCACTGCATTTAATTTGAAAAATGTCGATGTGGATATTCCACTAGGCTGTCTTGTGTGCGTCACAGGAGTGTCGGGATCGGGAAAGTCCACGCTCGTGTTAGATATTCTTGGCAAAGCGCTCAGTCGAAAATTTTATCGTGCGAAGCTGTATCCTGGTGAGCACAAGGAGATCAAGGGAATCGAACACATCGACAAAGTCGTTGCCGTGGACCAGTCTCCCATCGGCCGCACTCCACGCTCAAATCCAGCCACGTACACCGGCGTCTTCACTGCGATTCGAGATTTATTTGCGGATTTGCCAGAAGCCAAGATGCGTAAGTACGATGCTGGCAAGTTTAGTTTTAACGTGAAAGGTGGTGGGAGATGTGAGGCTTGCGGTGGCGACGGAATGCGCAGAATAGAAATGCAGTTTTTGCCTGATGTCTATGTTGAATGTACGGAGTGTCGCGGCACGCGCTACAATCATGAGGCACTTGAAGTTCACTACAAACAGAAAACGATTTCAGACGTTCTCAACATGACGGTCGAAGAAGCACGTCGATTCTTCGCGGATCAAACGAGCATTTTTGATAAGCTGAACGTCCTTCACGAGGTGGGACTCGGCTACATCCGTTTGGGACAGAGTGCAACCACGCTCTCGGGTGGGGAAGCACAGCGTGTAAAACTTTCGACTGAGCTTTCTCGTCGCGCCACAGGTCGCACGCTCTACATTTTGGATGAACCTACAACAGGACTTCACTTTGAAGACATCAAGCGCTTGCTTGGTGTGCTTCATCAGCTGGTCGATAAGGGAAACACCGTGGTCATCATCGAGCACAACTTGGATGTGATCAAAGGTGCTGACTGGGTGATCGACATGGGACCAGACGGTGGAATCAAAGGCGGGGAGATCGTCGCCGTTGGAACGCCAAAGGATATTGTGAAGATGAAGAGAAGCGTCACAGGGCAGTATCTCAAAGCTCTGTTGTAGCGATTGGTTAAAGTTATCCACTGATTTTGATTGACAAGACCAAAAAAGTCTGGTGAAATAATTCTAGACACATGAACTCCCCGACACGTGTTGACGGGGATTTTATTATTTTCAAACGTATGCAATATCCAGAACCACTCGTGCCTTCAACGATCATTGAAGGAAAGATTTATTTTGTTCGTGGTAAAAAAGTGATGGTAGATCGAGACCTTGCTTTGTTGTATGGGGTTACCACAGCAGCATTGAATCAGGCGGTAAGGCGCAATCAAGAAAGGTTTCCAAACGATTTTATGTTCAAATTATCGCTGGTTGAAGCGAAGAACTTGATATCACAATTTGTGATATCAAGTTCACACGGAGGTTTTCGTAAGGAACCCATCGTCTTTACTGAGCTTGGAGTCGCCATGCTTTCAACTGTTCTTCGCAGTCCACGTGCTATTGCTGTAAACATTCAGATTATGAGAACCTTCACTCGTCTGAGGGAGATGCTGACAGAAAATGACGATCTTCGCCGTAAGGTTGAGGTGATGGAGAAACAATATGACGAGCAGTTCAAGATGGTATTTGATGCGATTCGAAGGATGTTGCTAGAGGATGAGCATGGCAAAATTGAGATTGGATTTCGCTCAAATTAGCAAAATCAGGAGGATAAGCCATTGACAAAACGGCTGTTTTTTGCTAGATTGCGCCCTTAAACTAACCAAAAAACTATGTTGAAGAAAACACTTATTTTCGCGGTTGCTCTTGCAATCGCCATCTCTCCTTTGCTTCCGAGGGTCTTTGCGGACTCCGGCGAGTGGGGAACCCCGGTCGCCACAGCGGCTTGGGATTACGACTACTTCCGCGTTGAGCGCTTGTCGCTTGATTCGGACACTTCTGGCCCCTACACATTTAACGACGTTGTCTTCGTTGTGAAGACCGCTGAGTCTTGCGACGAGACATCCTTGTGCGATCAAGTCGACCTGACCATCTTCAAAGATGGCGAGTCGCTTGAGATTGCCTCTGTGTCAGATGTTGTCACGGACGCATTTTCTCAGACCGCACAAGATGGTCGGTTCATCTACATGGTCCCATCGGATTCCGATGACTCATGGGGAACCATTTACGAATACGACACGGACAGTGGCACCATCGCCACCTTGTTCGATGTGGCGCGTGGTGACAACAGTCTTTCATTTCTGTCATTTGCCACTGACGGCGACCGCATCTATACGACAACCTTGCAGTCTGATGAAGACACAGGCGACGTAGAAAGCGCGCTCTCGGTCTACGACTACGGTTCAGGCTACGAGCGTGAAGATTTTACCTATGCGCTCTCTGCACCGCTTCAAGAGATTGTGGATGTGCAAGATGGGCAGGCACTTGTGAAGGCCACGTTTGACGGCGGCTATGAGCAGTTGTGGATTGTGAATCAAACCGCGCGTTCCGTTGAAGCGATTCCTGATACTTGGACGGAACTTGGTGCTGACATTGTCGGCGCGCATTATCTCTCTGACGGATCCATTGTGTACTTCCGTAACTTCCGTTTGTGGAGCTACATGCAGGGCGTTGATGAAACGCCTGAGGATGCAGGTGGCGCCTACCTCTCTTGGTTGGTAGATGTTGAGGACGCTGTCCAGATTGTCGGTGACCGCATGGCCTACATCGATGACGAAAACGGTTTGTATGTTGTTGATCTTGAAGGCGTCCACAAGTTGGGTGTTGCCATGGGCGGCATCTTCAATCTTACTGATGACACCATCTACTTCCAAAATGATGAGGACGAGTACGTTGGTTATAACTTTGAAACTCTTGCCTGGGAGTCTCGAGCCTTTCATGTGACGGATAGCTACGAGGATATCGTTGTGGGTGTCGACGAAGACGGCAACGTCTGGTACGAGAATACCACCAATGGTCGTCTGTTGAACGTAGGATTCGGCGAAGCGCCACTTCTCTCAGATCGTGAGCACGCCTACTGGCAGGGAACAGATGGTAACGTCTATGAAGTCACGTTCTCTCCACTGTTGGATCTCGTGCGTGATGAAGTCGAAGCGTTTAGCGCCTACGACTCAGAAGGCATCTATCTCGTAAGTGGTGACCAGATGTGGCTCATCCCAAGCGAGCAGGTGTACTTCACTTGGTTTGATTCCTGGGATGAAGTTGTCGAGGTAAGCCAAGCCACGATCAACGTGTACTTGGAAACTTCTGACTACGAGGGCGATCTCAAGTTTGCTCCTGGCACGCGCGTGAAAGCCGTAAGTTCAGAGCGAGTCTACGTGGTAGGATCAGATTATGATCTCCACTGGATCACTTCCGAGACCGTCGCCGATGAAATCTATGGCTCCGACTGGAACCAAGGTATCATCGAGGTAAATGACACGGCTCTGTGGAAGTACGGCAAAGGCGCAAACGTTGCATCGGGCGACGATGTGCGATCAATCTAACATTCAAACACAGCCTCTGGAGTTTCGGTCCCCCTCCTTTTCAAGGAGGGGATAGGGGTGGTTATCACTCTTGACCAAGACTCCAGAGATCCGTGTTGGACATCCTGTCCCCACGTTCGTTCCGCCTATGAGTCCGTCATGCTCGCTCTTCTTCTCAGTCTGGCCTGTTCTCCTCCTCCGGCGGCGGAGATGGTCAGCGTCACCAACGGCGTCTCAAGCGCCGAGGTGATCGACTACGGCAACGGCGTCTACTACCTCGATGCCAGTGGCATGCAGTTCGGCAACGCCTTGTCGGAGTTCATCAAGCAGCACCGCCGCACCCTCGAGGTCGTGGCGGTCGCTGGCGACGGGAGTTCTCGCTACGGCGACGCCGGCTACTTCATCGTCACCCGTCCTGTCATCGACTGCAACTAGGAGGAATCATGTCTCGCATCAACTTCAGGACGGTCGGCTACAAGGTCGGCAGGGTTGTGAGGACGAGTCTGATGACCGTGTTCCTGCTGATCTTCGTGTCCGTGAGCCTTTTCATGGGCGTAACGGCTGTCTATCTCGTGGTAGCGGCCTTCCATTCCATCGTCGCGATGAAACTGGTGATGGCGTTGTACGCGGCCGTCGGCTTCTTCATGACGGCGACCACTTCATACCTTTATGGGCTCCTCGTTCATGGGTTTTGGCAGGATCTTCGTCGTCCCAACATCGCTCCATCCGTTCCCACGTTTCCGTCGCGCAGCGACTGACTCGCGGTCCACGACCGCACGGCACGGCGTTCGCGAACGACGTGTCACGCGACCCCCGTCCGTCCGCAGATACGACATCTGTGAGACGGACGGGGCGTCTCACAACTTTTTCCCACGACTAGAAAGGTCACATATGTGACAAAGTGGTTCAATCCGGCTTCTGTCGTTTTGCCACGAGCAAGACCGTAGAGATCCGTGTTGGACATCCCGTATTTCACAGAGTCCCTTCAGGAGATTCCATGTCTTCCTACGTCGATCGTTTCTTCCGCCTGTACTGGATGCTCGCATTCGGCGCAATGCTCGGCATCGGACTCTACATGATGAGTCTCCCCGATACGGTCATGGTGACCGGTGTACGAGAGATCCACGTCGTCAACAGCGCGGGCGTCAACAATCTCGACCGCCACTTCAACTTCGATGACGGCTGCGTCCTCGAGGTTGGGGGCAGGATCGAGCAAGCGGCGTTCACCGGCGACGTCCGACTGATGATGTACACCCCGCCGCGGGACTCTGCTTCCGGCAACTTCTGTCCATCGGGCACTCACTTCGTCGCCTTCGCCGACATGTACTTCTGACCGTCACGGTCCACGGCACGGCGTTCGCGAACGACGTATCACGCGACCCCCGTACGTCCTTGCAGACACGACATCTGTGAGACGGACGGGGCGTCTATTCATCTCTCCGTTGCCTTTCGACACCTGCGAGCCTGGCTCTCAGATGTGGGAAGATAACCTCTTTGCTGTAGGAGCGTTCATGTTACAGTTACTCTTAATCGCTTGTAGCACTCTCGATCTGGAAGATTCCACTGTCGAGGATATCGAAACGGACATCTGTTCGGATCTCGGCTTGGGCGTTCCAGACGACACTGACTGGGACGAGGGAGAGAGCACCATCGACGTGGATTGGATGACGGAGGAGCGCGCATACATCCGAGTCACTGCTGAGTGCCTCGTGATCCCACCCTTTCATATCTACACCACACAAGAGGAGGAGTTGCCCATCACCTTCCTTACCTTCTCCCTCGCGAGCTACGACAACGGGGAGTGGATCGAGAAGTTCGGTAGCGAACTCACGGTCGAAAGCACACTGGGCGACCTGGGCTCCTACGAGTCCGTCGGCACCGCTTGTGAGCCGTTCTGCGGCCCGCACTGGGAGATGGACCTCACGGAGTACGGCCTCGTGGTCAGTCCGAAGGAGGACTTCTACATTGAGTTCGAGATTCCGGGTTTCAACGATCCGTCGGAAATCGACGAAGTGTGGGATGACGAGCGCGACAAGCTCGCCATCATGGTCTACGCCGGACACAGTTGGACCGAGGAGACTTCTCCAGGTCAGTACGAGTTCGGGATGTACGAGGCCGGATCACTTCTGACCATCGACGTCGAGGTCATCGAATAGATATTTCGCGCGCCTGTACAACGACCCATCTCTCACGGTGGGTATTATTTTTAGGGACAGCCAGTTGCCAGAACCCGACGACGCTTTTTCTCATATGAGAACTTTTGTCGTCAGCTCTACATGAACAACTATGGGGACATCTTTTCGTATAGACGAAATTTTGTTCCCTCTTGTGAACCAGAAAATCCAATCTTGCTTTTTGTTGTCAGCTGCTTTATTCTTAAAAGAAGCAACGAACATATGGAACTTCGTTTCACAAAACACGCGGAGGATAAGTTCGAGATGTTGAAACGTCATGGAGTCGGTATCTTACGAGAAAAGGTCATCCAGACTCTGATCAACCCTGGTCACATTGATCGGTCACGTCTTCCACTTCTGATTGCGCAAAGTGTGCTGGATCGAGATCATGTGCTGCGTGTTGTCTATCGCGTTGAAGGCCAAACAAAAGTTATCATCACTTTTTATCCAGGACGAAAAAATCAATATGAAACGTAAAATCAATATCGCCTACGATCCAGATGCCGATGTGTTGAGCTGGGACGTAGCGTCACGTGCGCCTATTTCTCATGCAACAGAGATGGGGAATATCGTCGTCCACTTTTCAAAGAAAAATATGCCAGTGCTTATTGAAGTCTTAGAGGCATCAAAGATGGTAAAACAGTCAGCGCAAAAAATCGGATACAAGATGCAAGCAATTGCAGCATAAAAAATCGGTCCGATGTGGACCGATTTTTTTTATTTCACGTACGTCTCTTCGAGCTTTCTCTTGAAACGTGTTTTCAGGTTGTTGAGGAAGCTGAGTTTGGCGCGGCGCACGCGAGCCGTTTTTACGAGTTCGATTTTGGCAATGAGTGGCGAGTGGACGGGATAGATTTTTTCTACACCGATGCCGTCGCTGACTTTGCGAATGGTGAGGGTGCGGGAAGGTCCGGCGCCTTTGACGCCCAGGATGATGCCTTCAAAAATTTGAACGCGCTCGCGGACTTCGCCTTTGGCTGAAACGTCCTTGATACGCTCGTGGAGTCGCACGGTTTGTCCGGCGCGCAGCTGATCGATTGTGAGCACGTTACTTGCCACGACCTTCTTGGCAGGCTCGGCAGGAGCTTCAACAGGCTCCACAGGAGTGACTGTTTCCTCTGCTGAGGCTGTTGTTTGTGTTTCTTCTTCCATAGTGGCCAGACTATAATGAATTCAGCTTTTTTCGTCAAGTCACGTCACTCGCGAGTGACGTGACAAGAGAATCCATAATCCTCAGAACCTCTTCTACGGTATTTTCAAGATTCCCTTCTTGATTCACGACTCGATATCGACAGGACGCTCCGTAATCACGCTCGTTTTTGATCGCCCGCATCCGTTCTTCAAGATTGACCGTCTTGCCTTGATCCCGAGCTGTCAGGTGCTTCATGAGTGTTTCGTCTGATTCCGCATCGATGAAAATCACGATCGTTTCTGGATGTTCTTGTTGAATCGTCTTGGCGCCTTGGACATCGATGACAAACAAGACGTCGTTGCCAGCTAGCAGGAGTTTTTCCACGTCTGATTTTTTGCTGCCATAGAGTGTGTCGTAGACGCGAGCAGATTCGAAAAGCTCACCAGCGTTTAGCAAGGAAGTGAGTGTTGCTTCATCGACAAAGTGATAGGAGATGCCGTCGGTTTCTCCAGGTCGGGATGGACGCGTTGTATAGGTCACGACTTTCTTGAGCTGTGGGCGTCGCTTGAGGAGTTCGTTCGCGATAGTTGTCTTGCCAACTCCACTTGGTCCGGTGATGATAAAGATTTTTCCTCTCATATTTTTTTCAGTGAGCGAAGCAGGCGTTCAAGCTCATCCGGCAGTCCTACCTCAAACGTTTTTTCTTTTCCGTTCATGAGTCTCACGGTCAGTCTGGTCGCATGAAGGAATAATCGATCAAGTTCGATGGGACGAAATTTCATGCCTTTCACTTTGTAGATTTTGTCGCCTACGACCGGATAGCCTATGGCTTGGAAGTGCACGCGAATTTGATGCGTGCGGCCTGTGAGAATTTTTACGCGAACATACGTCGTGGTGGGAAGTCGATCAAGTACATCATACTCTGTGTGTGCTTCTTTACCTTCTTGCGATTCAGGACGAGCGACCATACGGCCTTTGGCTTTGGAACGCGCGACCTTGAGTGTGATGATGTCGTGATCTTTTGGGAGCGAGCCGTATACTAGGGCGAGGTATTCTTTTGTGAGCGTTCGTTCCTGGAACTGTCGTTTCAAATGTTCAAACGCTGTTTGGGTTTTGGCGATCACCATGAGACCAGAGACATCTTTGTCCAGCCGATGCACAATGCCTGGACGTTTTGGATCGTCACCAACCTCTGCAACCTCAGGGAAGGATTCAAGAAGAGCATCCACGACCGTTGCTCGCATTTCGTCTTTGAATGCTTCGTGGACAAGCAAGCCCGCAGGCTTATTGATGACCAATAGATCATCATCCTGATAGACGATTTCGAGCAGGGGAGCGACCTCGGTTTTTGTGTGCGTTGCTATTTCCGACGCTGGATAAAAAATCACATCGCCTGTTTCCAAGCGTCTATTGGATTTTGTGACATTTTTATTGACCAGCACACTTCCTGCTTCGATGAGCTTCTGAATCTGTGAGCGTGTCGATGTCATGTTCGACGTCAAAAAATGATCGAGTCGCTTGCCTTCTGCTTCCGCTGTTACATGAATTTCTGGCATAGATGAGTCGCATAGTAGCAGACTAAACAAAAAACTCCAGGATCTGGAGTCTTTTGGCTTGTCGGCCCTAGCTCCGACTTCTGTCAGAGCGACGGCTGGTGGGCGCACGTGGATTCGAACCACGGACCTTCACAATGTCAATGTGACGCTCTAACCAACTGAGCTATGCGCCCGTAGAGAGCGGAGGCATGATAGAAAAAAGTAGAGCGTGCGTCAACTTTAGAAAAATTTACTCGTGGATACAGGTGATTCTGTGATTGGATTTTCTGGTTGATTTTGAATTTGCGTGTCTTCATGAGGCTCTTCTAAAATAATCCACGGTTTGGTTTTACTTTTGGAAATGGTCATGATGAGAAATCCACCAAGTGTGAGAAATGCCGCGCCAATGAGGAAGATGCCGAAGATACTTGCGAACCCACATCCGAATACAGCCATGACCATCTCGGCGTTTGATTGTGCGTCTTCAAGACACGCGATGACATTCTGCTGTGAGCGCGCAATTCCGAAATAACTTGCGCTCACGCCAAGCAGCAGAGCCAAGATGGTAAACAAACAACTAAATCGCACCATGCGGATTTTCCCAAGACGCAGGATAGTGATCACTGCAAAAAAGACACCTCCCAAAACCCAATAAGCGAGAAACCAGAAGATCGAGAGTAAAATGACAAGAGAGATCAGTTGTGGGTCCATAATAGTGAAAGTATAGCATGGTTGACGGAGCTCGGTGATATACTAAAGGGACAGTTAAATGGGCGCGTAGCTCAACGGTTAGAGCACCGAGCTTATACCTCGGTGGTTCTTGGTTCGAATCCAAGCGCGCCTACCAACAATAGTCACTATGCCATTCCTATTCATCGGAATTAGCCTGCTACTCGTGAGCATTTTTTTCATGAGAAAAGCGGTTCAAAGACAAGACAGAGAAGGCATCATCGGACTCACAGCACTCATCATGGCGTCAGCCATTTTGATTCTTTTCTATGGATTGTTTTATTCGATTACGATTCCGTAAATCTATGACAACACCTATCAAAATTTTTCTGTCAGCACTTGGACTCGGAATTATATTCGATTATTTATTTTTTGAGATGATGCGCGTTGGAATCAACTTGCCTTTAGCGCAGGTTCTTTTTTTGGCCGTGAGTTTTGGCTTGGCCAAGTGGACCAAGCACAAGCTGCCACGCCGTGCCTGGATCGCGGCTGGATTTGCCCTGGCCTACAGCGCTGTGTTCGCCGTGTGGACGGGCAGCTTCGGACTCACGATTGCGTTTTTGGGATTTTTTATTTCGAACCTTTTGTTCATTGCCTTTTCTCTGGGACATCACGGACAGTGGCGGCATCCATTTGATATTCTTGCAACCGGAACGATTGAACTTGGATGGAAGCTCTTGTCGCGCTTGTCAATTTTTCGCGAGCTACGTTCCAAGCGCTTCACTCTGCGTCAGAATGCGATTGTGAAGGGCGTCATCATCTTGCTACCGATCCTTCTTTTGTTTATCGCACTGTTTGCAAGTGCTGATCTTCTGTTCCGATCGTTCACCGATGAGGTTTTTTCAACGCTCAACGTGATCTTTGAGCCTGAGTACTGGCTGGGTCACGTTGTGTACGTCGGATTTTGGAGTGTGCTGTTCTCCACGATTTTTGCCGCAGCGTTTTGGCAACGTTTTACCCACTCAGCACTGGAGGAAATCAAACCCAGGTTCATTCTTGAGAGTCAGGTGATCGTCGGCGGCATTGCCGTTTTGTTCGCTGCGTTTCTCTTGGTTCAAGGCTATGCGTTGTTTGGTGGCGAGGCTGCGTTCGCTCAAATGACGGGCGTGACGTATGCAGAGTACGCCCGGCAGGGATTTTTTCAGCTCGTCATCTCTGCGATCCTGGTGATTGGAATCGTACTGACGCTCAGACTCATGCACAGTGAGCGCACACATAAACTCCTCACTGCGCTCCACGCGATTCTGATTGGAGAGACATTGCTCGTGCTTTTCTCTGCGTTCACTCGTCTCAATCTCTACGTTGAGGCCTACGGCTACACACCAGATCGACTGTTTGGTTATTTTGTGATGGACACGCTTGGGATTCTGCTTGTCTTGTTGTTTGTGAGTGTTGTACGCCAATCTTCGCAGTCCAGTTTGATGCGCCAGGGGTTGATCGTCTTGGGAATCTCGGGACTGTTGTTTGCTTGGACGCCATCAGATGAGCTCGCGGTGTTGCTCAACATAAAAAGACACGAGGTGTGTCTTGAAACTTTGAGCAACTGCAAAGTGGACGCGTTGTTGTTCTTGTCCCTGAGTGAGGAGGCGTATCCAAGGATCAAGACGTTTTTGGATGGAGCGTCAGAGGGTGAGGTTCAGAATTTTTATCCGACACAGGTCGCCGATACCGTGTGTGAAAGACTCTATCAGCGAGAGATGCTCAATTCTTTTTATCTGGGTAGTCTGTTCGTTCCCGATAGTTTTGCTGGGCCGGAATGGCAGGAATGGAATTGGGCACGAGCAAGACTTCCAGGTCGCTATCTTGATGATCCAACGTTGCCAGCGTGGCTAGAAATTACAGGCGAGGAAGATTGTCCTTGAGCCAACTGAGCGCGGCTTCGCGGGTCATGAGCCTGCCGTCGAGTTGGAGATCACGAATGCCGTCCAGCCAGAGACGAACCTTTGGGCCAGCAGGGATCCCAGCGGAGAGCACATCGTTACCAGAGAGCAGGGGAGCGATGGTTTCGTCGTGATCCACTAGCCATCGATCTTCCATTTCTTTCCGTCGTCGACGTGCTACGTCGGCGATTTTTTTTTGATCAAGTAAATCTAGACAGCGAACAAGCGCGGCTCCACGACCGTTCATGAACCGACGTTCGAATTCAGATCCTGGAAGACCTTGCACTTCGTGGACAGACAGGTTTGTCTGGAGCGCTTTGGTGAGCCACAAGACATCTCCTGAATCGATTCGGATCTCTGAGTCTTTGGGGAGACGATCTAGTCCTGAAAGATGAATAGCGTTGCGTACCTGTTCCTCACTTAGTCCGCGTATGAGAAGCGCAACGACGACCAGAAGTTCGTGCGGCTGTGTGCGTGTGAGCGGTTCGAGATAATCTTTTTGAGAGATGGATTCTTCAATACCGAGAAACAATTCTTTCAGAGTGCCTGAGTTGCGCAGGGCATCGATCGCTCTGTGAGGGTTGCGTGAGAGAGCCTTGGCTAATTCTTCGCCTACGATTTCGCGAGGAACGACGAATTCAAGCTTTCCCGTCGCTTCTCTCATCCGATTGATTTTAGGTATGAGCATTTTGATTGCGTCCATGGTCTGATCCTCAATCGTAAACCCAAGCTCGGCAGCAAATCGGATGGCGCGGAGCATGCGTGTAAAGTCTTCGCGAAATCGATCTTCCGGATTTCCAACCGCGCGGATGATCTTGTTTGCAAGGTCGGTTTGACCTTGGAATGGATCAACAAGTTGACGATCTCGGACATCAAACGCGATGGCATTCATCGTGAAGTCGCGCCGTGCCAAGTCGTCTTCGATCGGGAGGGAAGGATCTGATTGCACGTCAAAATCTTTGTAGCCGCCCAGGGATCCTTCTGCGACGGCTTCTGTACGTGGAAGAGCCAGGTCGATAAAGGGAATGCGATCAGACGAGAATCCACGTGGCATGAATTTGAACACACCAAAATGTTGTCCGACGAGATTCACTTCGCCTTGCGTACTAAACCATGTCTGAACATCCTCGGCGGATAATCCACGAATCACAAAATCAAAATCCATCTCCGCCATTTTTCTCCTAAGCAGTCTGTCGCGCACTGCACCACCGACGAGATACAACTGAGCGTCTGAATGTGTTTGAAGAAACAGATCGACAAAGGCAAGTGCAGGTTCTTGTGCGATGAGTTTTTTAAGAACGTCCTCCTTCACCATAAGTTTGGTAGCCCCAGGCTTTCCCCGCCCGCCGTAGCTTTCTTGTCCGCCATAGCCTTGGCGACGGCGGAAGCGACGGTGGGAGCCTGGGTTCGATAGCCCTAGTATATCAGATGAGACTCTGATAGACCTCGAGCGTTTTTTCGCACATGGTCTCGACGGAGAATTGATTTTGTGATTTTGTGCGTGCGTTTGCGCCCAGTCGTAGACGTTCAGCTGGATCCTGGATGATTCGCGTGAGAGCGTGGACAAGAGAGTCTTGATCATCAACGAGTTTACCAACGTTCGTGGTTACAGCTTCCTTGATGCCACCGACATTGTTCGCGATCACAGGAATACCACGTGCCATCGCCTCCAAGATCGAATAGGGGAAACCTTCGAAGTGGGAGATGAGGACGAAGATGTCGGCTTCTTGTTCGAGTCGACGGAGAACCTCCACACGTGGGAGAGCACCGAGGAGACTCACGTGATTTTCTAGCTGTGACTCACGGATGAGATCTCGCAACGCTGGCATCTGTGGACCATTGCCGATGATGGTGACGCGAACGAGATCTCGGAGTGCGATAGGAAGCTGTGCCACAGCGCGGATCAACAAGAATGGATCTTTTGGCGGCGCGAGGCGACCGATGAAGAAGATGTTGATGTTGTTTCCCATTGTCATCCCGACTGAGGAGTCCGACGACGAGCGGAGGGATCTCTGCGACTCTGAGGACGGAATTTCTACGCCATTGTAAATCTGGACGAGCTTGCACTCAGGCGCGATTCGATGCCGCCGCGCCAGCGCAAGATCATTTTGTGACACACAGATAATTCTTGAGCAGAATCTTGCAGCGACGCGCTCGAGGGTCGGGAGGATCAGCCGTCTCAGCAGAGGAGCGCCAGGCAGAAATCCCCAACCGTGGGCGGTGAAGACGGTCGGGATGCGGTTTCTCATCGTGAAGCGTCCCAGGAGTCCGGCGATCGTTGAGTGGCAGGCGAACAGGTCAGGTTGAAAGTCACGGATGGCGCAGGAGAGGGCGCGTGAGGCTCGCCAGAGTCGCAGAGGATTGGCGGAGTTTGAGAGTGAAGGATTGGGGAAAAATTTTGCACCTAGATTATGTACCTCCTGTTCGAGCCATCCTCCTGGCCTGCCCTCCGAAGCCTCGGCGAAGGAGGGTGCACTCATGATCGCGACGTCATCACCACGCGCAACAAAAAACTTGGTGAGCTGCGCGACATGCGTCTGCGCGCCACCGGCTTCGGATTTGGTGATGAGAAAGAAGAGTTTCATGAAGGTTTTTTGTACAGGTGTTGTTTGAATAGATGGATACGTACAAACCGTACGACCGAGGCAGGCAAGATGATCGCGAGAAATGGTTTCACGAGAAAGATCATGGACCAGATCCGATACTGTTTACGACGGATGGCAAGCAGACGCACACGCAGAGCCGATCGAATCTGTTCTCGCTCTTTTGCGTACGAGATCATTCCAATCGTGAATCGTTTTTGCATGAGTACCTCGGGGAGGTTTGCGAGTTTGGTGAGGGGAGCGGCGCGCATCCAGAGATCGTAGTCTTGTGCGCGGCGGTACGTCTCGTCCCAGCCATGGACGCGATCAAGGAGAGTCTTGCGCACCATGACTGAGCTGTGGAGAAACGGATTGAAGCGGATGAGGGCGCGGCGAAGGGCATGATCTTGTGTCGGTGGATGTTTCTCACCGACAAGGTCACCCGCATCGTTGATAAATTGATACGCGGTTCCCACGATGCCGACGTCTGGATGTGCATCCAGAAACGCGACTTGTTTCTGAAGCCGTGTTGGGAGAGCGATGTCGTCTGCGTCCATGCGGGCGATGAAGTCACTCTGAGTCTCTTTCAGAGCGCGGTTGAGTGATTTTGTGAGCCCGAGGTTGATTGAGTTGGTGATGATTCGGATGCGAGGATCTTGCTGTGCGAATTGGCTCAAGATCGTGGGGGTCTGATCTGTTGATGCATCGTTCACGACAAGCAATTCAAAATCTCGATACGTCTGTGCGAGGAGACTCTCGACGGCCGTGCGCAGGTATCGCTCACCGTTCCAGACAGACATGAGGATCGAGAGCTTCGTCATACGACAAACGGTTTTTTCCAGTTCGAGCAAATCACGAGCGCCCAAAAACTCGGATCGGTTGGCGCGATGTTTTTGTCTGCCTGGATCGCGTTCAAAACCTGTTGCTGATATTCCTCTGGTTTGGTTTTTCGATAATCGACTCCCTCTGTTGCAAGCGGCTTTGTCATGTAAGCATCATGCACCTCATTGCACGCAGGACCTCCCAATCCAAAAAGAAAACACTGGGACGTTGGGAACAGGCGCGTGATTTTTGAGATCGTGCGTGGTGTGTACTGGCGGTAGCCGTGGCGGCCGTAGAGTTTCATGCATGCAACAGATGGAAAGAGGTGGACTTGAATGATGGGTTGAGAATGTGTTTGGACGAACTGATTGATCTCTTCAAAATAGTGTAGGTCGTTTGCAAAATGTTCAATCGCCGACTGGCTCATGAAAAAATTTGTTTCTGGTGGGAGAGAGGAAGTGATATTTTTTCCGTCATATTTTTCAACAGTCCGTTTTGGATCCGTTCGCAATTTTTTCCAATTCGGATGTTCGTATATATCAACTCCTTTGTATTGAGTCACGCATCCTTGTGAGACTACGTTGAGATAGGAGCCATAACGACCAGAACCACATCCCGTATCGAAAGCAAAGAGGGAACCGAGCTCATCCACGATTCGATTCCACGGGAGTTCTTTCCAAAATAAATCAGAGAGAATTCGACTTGGAGATGATTGTGGATTTATTTCTAGTCCATTCAGCTTAGGCGTGAACTGTTTTCTGTGCAATTTTGGGTCGAGATTCGAATCAGGATTTCGATTTTGCACGAAACACCACAGATAAAAAAGCTGGTTGATGATTTGTGAGTTTCGCACAGTGTTTGCATTTTACCATCTCAATATCTGTTCGCGATGGCTCGTATGAGACTACTCTTTTCAAGAAATGTTTTAAAGGCTTCGCGTTTGACAGTTGTCAGATAATAAAACAAAAAGCTGATGAAACCAAATATCGTTATGGCAGAAGTCATTCCGATGATTCCCCAAATCCAGCCCAATAAAGCAACAAGGATAATTTCTATGATATTTGGAATCACCGTTGCCGCTGCGATGGCTTTGTAGCGAAAATGAGCATCGAGGATCGTGTGCAGAAGAATGGTTGGTATTCCGATCGGGAAAGCGAGACTTAAAATGAGAAAGAGATTGAGCGACGCATGGAACGAGTCCGGCAAGAAGAAAAGAATATAAACGATGCCAAGACCAACACCTACGAGCGCCAGGAGCGAGCTTGCTACAATCATCTGAGGTAATCGTTTTCGAATACCTTCTGTCAGTTTTTCGATCGGTTGTTTAACAAAGTCCCCATACAACAGTGGACTGACCATTTTTAGAATGTTTGCAACCTGGTTTCTTAATTCGCGTGCGACCGAGAAGAATGCAAGACTGGAAAATCCAAAGAAAACTCCAATCAACACTTCAACCATTCGATTGGAAATCGCTCCCAAGAGGTCGATCGGCAGAAAACGCAGCCCGTATTTAACGCAAGCGACGTCATAGTTTTTTAAACGATATTGTTGCCAGAGCCCACTTTTGGAAATAAGAATACAAAGGGCAACCAGTGAGATACTCGATGCGAAGATAATTTGAAACAGGACAAAAAAGACAACACTATGAGTCAAAAATGCGACGAGGCTGGAACCGATGCGCGCCACTGGGCTTGAGAGAATCTCCCAAAATCCCCATGCAGAGAATGCTTTTTTGGCAACAAAATATTCTGCGATGCATGTCTGAATCAGAATGTTTGAAAAGAGGTAGATGGCGCTAAGGCCACTCAAAGAGGAGAGTGTCATCCGATCGGTTTTGTAGAAATAGAGAGCGAGTAGAATAAAAAGAAGGGAAGAAAGAAGAAGGAGTTTTCCACGTTTAAACAGTGCGTAAAAAAACGTTCCGTCTTGCCCAAGCGCTAAACCCCGCTTTGATCCGCCGGTGATTTGTTGGGCAGAGATGACAAGGCCCCAGGACTGCAATGCGAGAATGAATTGCCATTGTCCGTATTCTGAAATGGGAAGACTCGTTAGGATAATGGGCAGCGTTAAAACTGCAACGCCGATATTGATCAGATGTGTCGACGACAGTGAAACGATTCCGTTTTGTTTGTCACGTAACCATGCTATCACTGTTTGCATATCAGCTTTTGATTTCGTGAAGGAAATTCAATTCATCGATTTGGATAAGATGTTTCATCAGGCTGAGTCCCCAAACGAACATGGTTGTTCCGTGGATGTCTGGTTCATCCAAACTCAGACTGACTTTCGCACCGTAATAACGATCGTTTGCGTGATGTTTGTGGAAAGAGAAGCCTCCGAGTGATGGAAAATAGTATGCCTGCCATACATCAAGAGCGTCCAGACAAAATCGTTCGATGTCGCTGCGTCTGTATGAGTGCTGACATAACTCGTCGGCGTAGCGAAGAACGAGAATTTGATTGATCTGATCGCATGCGTCGGCCGTTTTTGTGGGTGATTGAGATAAACACAGATCAATAAGTCGTTCTGAATATTGAAATGGCAGATCATCAATCGCCAATCCAGTGATGACTTTCATAGCCCCATTTACTTTTTGTCTGTGTGAAGGATTCCCCGTGTACCACGCGCCATCAGTTTCCTGTTGGATTGAGCAGACAAACGTCAGTGCCGCATCGTGAGCTTCCAAAAAATTTTGATCGTGCAGTTGTCCAGTCCGTCGCAGGAGAGAGAAAAAAAACATCAAGTGACTGAAATGACTTCCAGCTCCCCACGGATGTGACCAATCAAGTGAACGCAAAAATTTTTCTACATCATTTGGTTTGATTGGGATCTGAAGAGTCATCTGTTGTGGAAGCACGTCATACAACATGAGCGCAGAATAGGCTTGTCGAGTTTCAGCTCGGATGTACTGCTCATTGCCCATTTGCGTCAGTCGACCGTGCTTCAGGTTTGAAAGAATGTTTCTCAGAAGCCGTTTTCGACAAACGAGTGGATCTCGAAATGTCCCGTCCGCTTGTTGAAACGAAAGAACCCGATCGACAATCGGTTTGATGATTCTTTCATCTGATTCACCAATCAGGCGATAAAGTTTGAGCGCAAAGATACTTCCGGCCAGATTTGAGGTTCGTTTTTTTTTATACAGATCTCCCGAAAAGGAATAAGAAAAATAGCCAGGAATGGTTCCATCCCGTTGGTGATCAAGAAAAAAAGGGAGGTTGTTTTTTAATCCAGAGAGCCAATCCATAATGGCATTCGGTGTTAGTTGGTTGTTTTGACCCCAATCCTCCCCGTGTTATCAATCCGAGAGAGCAAAATTTTTTCCGTTGAAAAATATTCGTCTACAGCGCGTTTTGCTCCAGCCCAATGTCCATAATCATCTATGATGAGCACTCCACTCATACACAGAAGTGGGAAGAGATGTGTCAGTTCATGCGCGGTTGATTCATACCAATCTGTGTCTAGACGCAAGAGGGCGATTTCTTTTGGTATCGTTGATGGGATCGTTTCTTTCACATCACCCATGATGTATTGGATATGCTCTTTGGGATAGTGAGTCGAAGCGAGATTGTTTTTTACCTCCTCGATGGAGGCATAGGCCCAGTCATTATGATCGTCTTTTTTGTTCTGAATCCACTTTGTGAACGCATTTCTTTTTGGATCAGATACGTGAAAATCATTTTTTGTCGGTTCCGTCATGCCTTGATATGTGTCATACAGATAGATTGTTCTTGTTGTGTCACCGAAGTGTTCAAGTGCGAGAGCGCAGAGCATCGCACTTCCTCCTTTCCAAACGCCACACTCTACAATGTCTCCGGGAATAGCGTTTTTGTAGATGTATTCGACACTTTTAAACAGAGTGTACATTCGTTCGACAGAAGTCATCGTAAATTTACTACATTGATGATAGAGATCAACAAAAACTGGATCCGAGCGTTCCAGATCCATCGGGATTTCCTTTTTTTGAAAACCAAAGATGTTTTTCATAAATTTTTACGATGCCGATTTTGTCGCAATGATGAAGTATCCACCGTGTGCATTTCGCAGATTGGGTGATGACAAAACAATGGGGGTTCGATCAAGAAGGATGAGTACATCTATGAGAGGAAGAAACAAATAGAGAATCAACCGAATTGGCTCTGGCATTGCTTTTATGAATAATTTCAAGTGATCCGCCAGTACCGTAAAGTATCTTCCCATGATGGAAAAAACTTCAATTTGAAAATTTCTTTTTGATAACTCTTGTTTCCATTTCGTTTCTGTCCACCTTTGATAATCATGTGGATCGGAATGGACAAGGTAAAGAAATGGGACAGAGATAATGAACCTTCCGCCTATTTTCAAAACCCGTGTGCATTCATCCAGACCAGCTTCAATTTTTTCTACATGCTCAAATAGTTCGCAAGCACAGATGACATCGATGCTTTCAATTTCTATTGAGTCCATTTGTGCAACATCTAGAACAATGTCTGGATAATGTGCTGGATTGATATCAGCAAAAATCCATTTTTGAACCTGCGTTTTTGGTTTTACGAATCGTCCTCGGCCTCTTCCGCCTATATCTAAAACAACTCCAGAAAAAAGTGATCGATGTTTATCGAGATATTGATCCAGGAGCTTTCGTCGATAGCTTTCGCAAAAATAATAGCGAATTTGCTTAAATATGTTCATAACACACTTGGGATGCTTCTTCTTTTTTTGAAACAGCGATCATATAAGACATGGATCGTGAGTCGAGTGTTTTATTGGGTTCAAACAAATTTATCCCTAGATAAATGTGCAAGATGTTGATGACGTATTTGAAGAGAGGTATGTTTTTTCCGAAACAGGGAAAGGCTCGTTTGTAAAGAAGAGAGAAAAGCAGCGGATGGGTTTCAATCAGATGACAATTTCCAAAAGATCCTTTCATGATTTCCGTAAATTCGTTTTGAAAAAATTCATGGGCATGATTTAGATCTATCGGATATTCTGTGAATCTAATCGGAGTTCCAATGCTCACAAAAGCATTTTTTTTTGTCACACGCTGGATTTCAGCTAACATTTTTTTTGGGTAGAGAACATGTTCAATCACATCGGATGAGACAACGATATCAAAATGGTTTTCAGGAAATTTTATTTGATACACATCACCACAAATAAAATGAGCTTCCGGGATTTGTTTTCTCGCGATCATAATGGCCTCTTCGGACGAATCGATCCCGAACAGTTCAATGTTTTGACCGAAGGTTTTTTTCAGTAAATACAATAATACACCATCACCACAACCAACATCCAACAGTTTTAAACCCCCATCCCCCCCGGGTTTTTTTTTAAGATAATCTTTAACGACATTGACATGTTGTGTATACCTTGAAAAAACAAACGAATTGAACCGAAACACATTTTTTTCGATTTGTCGATAATGGTAATCTGAGCCCATTGTTTCGTATTTTGTAAATTTTTTTTCTTTTTCCATAATTCACCAAAACTCTTTTATCTAGTCAATAGATTGATAGCGAAACGAACTTTGTTTTTCATTTTCCATATGAGGATTTGACTTTTTAGTCGTGTCAATCCGATCAGATGACATTGTTTGGGCATATATCTTTTTTTCTGTGTCTCCCGCCAGACCTGTTCAATAAACGAAAGATAATCTTTAGCTGCGGTTCGTATATCATATTTTGGGAGGTGCGATTGATAGAGATTTAGATTGTTTGCGACAACGTCGATTTTTTTCAATGCTTCTTCTTGTGTGGCAAACAACTCTCCTCCTGTTTGAACAAGTTCTTGGTGGCCACCATCGTTTAGGGCAACGGCTGGGAGTCCGCAAGAGAGGGCTTCGACGAGTGCATTTGAACAAGGGTCTTTTTGGGAGGCTGTGATAAAGATATCATGTTCTTTCAAAAGTTTTGCCAGTTCAATCGAACCAACAGCAGGAATTGTGTGTATGTGTTTGAATGGAATATTCGTGTTTCCAACAAAAGTCATCTCGTATTTGTTGAAATTCAGTTTTTCGTCCAAATATTGGTAGAGATCGAATCCTTTGCGTGGGTTTGATGACCAACTGACTACGATGAGTTTTGTTTTCGTACGATTTGCATTTGGGTCGCGTCCTTTTTGGTTAAAGATCTCCATGTCCGGTGCATTATAAATAACTGTTTCATATACTGAGGAGATCCCGAACTGTTTTTTGTTTTCGTTTTGGCACCATTTTGATTGGAAGATGATTCCGTCGCACAGGAGCTGATTAAACATTGCGATGACTTGATCAACCTCTTTATCCGTATTTCGAATGGTTGAAATGGGTCCATTTAAGCGATAAATGAAAAGCTTTTGAGGGAATTGTTTTTTGATTTTGAAAGCCTGATCAAACAAGTATTCGGCTCCAAACGGGTAACTATTGAACAGAATCGCATCAGCCTCATCTGTGCGCTCTGTGTAGACACCTTGTCGCTGCCACTCTTTTTTGAGTGCATTTAAAAATTGATTTCCACCACCCCAAGGCTCCTCTCGCAGATTGTGGAGGATAGACATTTTCATACAAGTGGTTGGTACAGCTCCTCGAAATAATGACGTGCGATATTGTCCCACGAGGAGTTCCCAACCTCCTTGAGCGCCTGGTCGGCGAGCTTTTTTTTGAGATTCGGATCGCCATGCAGTCGCCTGACGTTGTGGGCGAGTGCGTTTACATCTTCGACCTCTGCGAGCAGAACGGTTTCCCCGTCTCGCGCGATGTCTGGCACCATACCGACTCGAGTCGAGACAAGAGGGATCCCGCTTGCCCAAGCTTCCAGAAGGGATTTCGGTCCTCCTTCAAGTCGCGACGTGATCAAGTAAACGTCCAGCGCATGGTACATCGATGGGAGCTCGTTGATGTGGTGAAGGTATGTGTGCACATACTCAATTCCGTATTCCTTGAGTCGGTGCTTCACGTAGCCGCGGGAAGGTCCGGTGAGCAGAACAAGAGGATTAAAGGCTTTGAGCCTGGCCAACGTCTCCACTAGAAGATCCGGTCCTTTGTTTAGCTTGGGCTCAAGACCCTCGCCCCAGCCAACACCATCTTTTTGAAAGGAGCCGATGACCAGCCGATCAGGTGCTATGCCGAGCCTTTCACGCACCGCGCGTTTTTGCTCCGGTGTCGCTGGAGTGAAGAGTGTTGTATCAACCCCAAGAGGGATCACGACGATTTTTTGTTCATCGATTCCAGCCTCAACGAGCGTGCGTTTGGTGGACTCACAGGACGTATGGATCGCGTGGAGTTCTTGCTGGATTTGAACAAGCCGTTTCACGCGCGGGTCGTCGTCTAGGATATGAAACCACGTGAGGATGACGCGGTTGGATGGGTGTGGTTTGTTCCATCCGGTTTTCGTAAAGAAGGTATTCACGCTACCGAAATGGATAATTTGATTGTGTAGGAGACAAGGGCAGTAGGTGATGCGTGTTTTCACGAGATGTTGTTGGTTCAACGCTCGCGTGATTGATTCGCCGTCATGCTTGATTGACCAGTCATAGGTTTCGACGATATAAGCAAGTTTAAAACCACGCAGACCTGCGGTGAGGTTGCCGACGATGCCTTTGAGTCGAAGGAGGATGCGTTTCATCATGAGAGAAGGCTGACGACCACCCAGATTTCGCCAAGAAGTACGTCGTGGTGTGGAGTCTAAAACAGTGTGTAAATAAACGGCGCGAGTGCCGAACCTTCGACGAACACCAAGACAATGCCCAACAGAATCAAGAAAACCATCACGGGTCCAATCCACCACTTTTTGTAGTGTCGCATGAAACCCCAAAGTTCATGAAAGATGGAAAGCTTGCTGTTTTTGAACATAGTCATTGCACGAGGTTATTTTGCTTCAAGAAGTGTAGCAGGTTTTGAGCCGTCAAGTAGTATCCGGTCGTGGATGGGTGGCCGTTCCAAGGGAGCAGATAGGTGAGGCGGGAATCGGCGTCGCGCAGGAAGGTCGAGGCGTCGAGCAAAGGGGTGTCGTATTTCTCGCCGAGTTCCACAACAAACGAAGCCATCTTTGTTTTCTCACCTTCGACAGGATCCAGGCTTACCATTCTCGCTTCAGGATAGAACAGGACAACGATCGGAATGCTGTGCTCCCTGGCAAGTGAAACGAACTGGGCGAACGCTCCCTCGTACGCTCCCTCGTACTCGCGGTTATCGCCGTAGAGGATTGACTCGTAGAGGGCGTCGTCTCCCTGTGCACGCGAGTCGAGTATATCCTGCGCTACACGAGCATTCTTCAATTTCACTAGCGCCGCCACGAAGTACGAATGGTCGTACAGGAAGTTTTTGACGACCCACTTCGCCTCCACCTTCCAGTCTCCCGTCTTTGGTCGCTTGAACAACCCGCGCTGAACCTTGCGTATGTCCGCAATGTCATTGAAGGTCACTTCAAGGATGATGAGGTCTGGATTCAATGTGATGCCTTTGTCTGTCAGATACGCAAGCTCGTCGGCAATCGTGTAGGACGCGATGCCAGCGTTCAGTACCTCAACCAGTTGTTCAGGGTTTTCTGATCGCAAGAGCTGTTCCAAGCGCGCTGGCCAGGTTTCATCATTCGCGACATACGGTCCAAACGTAAACGAATCACCGATGGCGAGGATCCGCAGAGTATCATCGTCAGTGACTGACGCGTCCTCATTGTTGCGTAACCCGAGATTGTTGGTGGAGACGACGTAAGGATGTTCCTCGGCTATCAACGAGAGGATCTCCTTGTTAGGCCGTAGGTCGCCACAACATTCAAACGAGTGGCC
Organism: uncultured Gammaproteobacteria bacterium; assembly: GCA_964359095.1. Taxonomy (GTDB): domain Bacteria; phylum Patescibacteriota; class Patescibacteriia; order UBA9934; family GWF2-40-263; genus JACRJW01. Next base: position 25,535 of record CAYHRJ010000002.1, read on the forward strand.
CCAGCCTTTGGTTCGCCTGATATCGACAAGTCCGCTGACTCGAACCAACAGTTCTAAAAGAATCAGGAGCACCATGCCCAATGCGAGGGAGAGGAGGATGTACCTACATCGAGTCATGGCTAGTCAAGATTAAAGGTTTTGAGATAGCGTTCGCGATCTTCTGGACGGATCAGATGAATATTCTCCGACTTGCTGACGCGATACGATCCAATGAAGAGATCATCCATGTCCGTGTTTAGGAAACACTGGATAGCATCTTGCGGACTGCAAACAATCGGCTCGCCGCGCACGTTGAAGGACGTATTGATGAGCAAAGGACAGCCTGTGATATCACCAAATGTCTGAATAAGGTTATAATACATCGGATTTTGTTCTCTGTTGATGGTTTGAAGTCGCGCGGAGTTATCGACATGTGTTACTGCCGGGATGTCCTTCGTCTTTGTTTGAGCCGTGAGTAACATAAATGGGCTCGGACAGACGTTATCAAAGTAGTCTGAGCTCTTGTCTTCCAGTACAGATGGGGCAAATGGTCGGAAACTCTCTCGGAATTTGATTTTGAGGTTCACGCGTTGCCAGTTTTCCTTTTTACGCGGGTCCGCGAGGATCGAGCGGTTGCCAAGAGCTCGGGGTCCGAATTCCATTCGTCCATGAAACCAGCCGACGACATGATTGTTCGCGATAAGGCGCGCGGCCGTTTTTATGAGAGCGTCTCGATCTTGCTTGTGGCAGACAATTTTCTGTGACTCCAGTGCCTCCTTAATTTCATGGTCGCTGAATGCCGGTCCCAAGTAGGTGTGCTTCATTTCAAATGAACGAGGATTATTAAAGACGGTATGAGACATATAAAGCGCCGCACCAAGCGCACCACCAGCATCTCCAGCCGCTGGTTGGATGAAGATGCGTTTGAACGGTGATTGTTTGAGAATTTTTTCGTTCACAACACAATTCAGAGCTACGCCACCGGCCAAACAGAGGTTTTCCGATGGGTGAAGTTCGTAGGCATGCTTCACGATCCCAAGCACGGCTTCCTCTGTGATGCGTTGCAAGGAGGCAGCGATGTCTTTTTCGCGTTGGGTGAGTGGAGATTCAGGTTGTCTTGGAGGAGCACCAAACAACCGATCGAATTTTTTATTGGTCATGGTCAGCCCATAGGTGTAGGCGAAATACCTTTGATCGAGTTGGTAACTTCCGTCTGGATTCAGCTGGATTAGCTTACGCATAGCTGAGTCATATGGTTCAGGATCACCGTAGGGTGCTAATCCCATGACTTTATACTCAGCGCTGTTTACTTTGAAACCGAGATAATACGTCAGTGCCGAATAGAGCAATCCCAATGAGTCAGGGAAGTGGATCGATTCGGTGATGGTGAGATCGTCGCCTTTCCCATATCCGATCGTGGTCGTTTCCCACTCGCCGACACCGTCGATGGTCACGACGACGGCTTCCTCAAATCCCGAAGGGTAAAACGCGCTAGCGGCGTGTGAGAGATGGTGTTCGCTAAAAAGGATTGGTCCTGAGTAGCCGAGTGTTTTTTGAATTGTCTGTTTCACCCAGAGCTTCGATTTCATCCAAACAGGAATCGCTTTGAGGAATGTCTTGAGTCCGTGCGGCCATGTGTACACGAATGTTTCCAGAAGACGGTCGAATTTCAAAATAGGCTTTTCGTAAAAGACGACGTAGTCGATATCTTGGATTGTCAGACCTGCTTCTTTTAGACAGTAATCGATCGCATTTGTCGGAAAGTGTTCGTCGTGTTTTTTTCGTGTAAATCGTTCCTCTTGCGCGGCAGCGACGAGCTCACCGTCTTTCAGGATAGCTACGGCGGCATCATGATAGTCAAAGGAAAGGCCGAGAATTGTTTTGGATGTTGAGGCGGCGATATTCCCCATACTTAATACTGATGCGACGCCCAGTCCATGGTCGGATCTAAAGACTCTTTTTTTATCCAACCCTTATGATGTGGTTGAAACATTGACACGCTTCGTTTGGCCAAAGCGATGACCCCAATGATTACAAGATAAAAAACAGTAAGCAATATAACAGCGTTAATTTTGCCAATCGTGTGTGCAAAACGCATCCAAAGTTTTTTTGCTTGTTGGAGGATTTTCATACTACAGAGACGACCACCCAGATTTCGCCGAATTGAATTGACTGGGATTGTATCACGAGCCCAGCACGCGCAAGTTCCTGGGTGAAATTTTCGAGGGTGTATTCAGTGAAGTGTGTCTTGTCGAGTCGGAACTCGAGTCCGAGTTCTTTTTTGTACAGCGTGATCCAATCGCGGTCGATCATTGGGACGCGGATGAGAAATGTGGGAGCGAGGGGGGTGATGTGTGTGAGAAATTCAACGCGATGTTCGATGTGTTCCAGGACGTTGGAGAGGACAACGACGTCAAAGGTCTGTTCAGGGGAGAGAGTTATTGCGTCTGCGATTTTGTAGGTAAGGTTTGGCGCAGCGAATTGTCCTTGCCACGCTGATTGATGTTTTGGATTGAGATCGATTCCCAGGACTCGCTTCGCTTTTTTGGCGAGATCAAATGCGAGCGCCCCGTTGCCGCAGCCGATGTCGAGCACGCGGTTGCTTTCACGAATGTGGTCGAGAAAAAACTGGTGGTAGTTCATGAGCCGATGCTTGGGATGCAAACCACCCTCAGCCTTGATGGCGAATGTGCTTGCAAGTTTGTAGCTCAGGTTGTGCAATCCTAGGGACAGTCGGACAAGGAGTGTGTACATAATCAAGCGGTTTTTCTCAGAACGAGAACGGTCATGTGGCCAGTCCATCGACCCAAGCATACGGTGAGTAGAAGACGAAATCCGCGGGCGAGGAAGTTTTTGCTCTTGTAGAGTTTTTGGAGCACGAGATGCAGGAAAGGAAGTTCATCTTTTAATCCTTTGAGCGCATCGTACAAGTAGATTCTCTCAAGCTCAAATCCTTGGCCGGCGAGTTCGCGAGTGACGATGTCTTGATCGAGCATGAATTCGTAAAAGTCGTTTGTGTTTGTTGATGGGGAGAGGAGTGGATAGCGGTTCAATCGTGCTTTGAGTTTTCGCAGAGGTGACATCACAGGAAACGAAAGAAAAAAAATACCACCAGGCTTGAGAATACGATGCGCTTCTTTTACGATCTCTTCGTAGCCATTCCAAAAGTGTTCGATCACACCCAAGGACCAGTACGCGTCAAAATAGGCGTCAGCGAAGTTTGTGTGCTTTACATCTTGAACGGACAACTTGAGATTGGGGAGCATTTCCCGGACAGCTTGGATTGTCTCAGCGGCGTAATCGATTCCGTACGCATCATATCCCCATTTCTGTAAGCAGGAGACAACCTCTCCCGTCCCGCATCCTCCGTCCAGAATCCGACCACCTTTGGGCGCATACTGTTTGGTGAACCGTTCAATGAAGTGATGTGTTTTTCCAGAGCTCACCCGTTCCTTGATGTTTTCTTTTTTCCATTGAGTATCCCAAAAGTCTGAGGTTGCTGCCTTTTCAAAGACGGCTAGGCGTTTGTTTGTGGCGTCGTAGAGAGTCATAGTCTCATGGAGTGCAGAAGGTTGCCCTCTGTCTGGACCATGTTGGATAAGGAGACTGTTTCAAGAATGGTTTGACGCGCAGATCCTCCGAGTCGTTGTTGTGTGACTGGATCGTTCATGAGTCGTTTGATGGCTTCACGAATCGATTCAGAACTCGGTTCACACAAGATGCCATTCTTACCATCCTCGATGATCGACCGGATTCCTTCCACGTTTGTTCCAATCACGGGAAGTCCACACGCCATGGCTTCAAGCAAGACTTTTGGATTGCCTTCGTACAAAGAGGGAAGGATGAATAGTTCGCACGCGTTCAGCGCAGCGGGGAGTTCGTCGTTGGCGATCTTGCCGCGGAAATTTGCACGGACGTTGAGTTCTTGAGCGTGCTGTTCAAGCTCGTCACGCAGAGATCCTTCACCGTAGAATACCAGATGTGCGTTAGTCCCTTGCACGGCTGCCACAAGATTCATCAGATTTTTTTGTGGCTCAAGACGACCGACAAAACAAATCGATCTTGGTTTTTTTTCGATCACGAGTGGCTTGAATAGATTGGTGTCAACGTAGTTTGGGATGACGTGGATTTTTTGTGGCGGGATTCTGTATCTCCACGCAACAGATTCAGCATCCGCGTGAGTTGCGACGATGATCGTTGTGGCTGTGTCATATGTGACTTTCTCGATCACGTTCACCATCCATTGTTTGATGGCAGGAGCCTGCTGGTGCTTGAGAAACGTTGACCATTGGTATCCGCAGCGCACGATCAGTGGTTTTCTTGAGATCCAGTGTGCGATGAGTGCCGGAATCGCTCCAGCCATTTGGTGGATGCGGATCGCGTCTGTGTGCTTGATCTGTTTCCAGTAGATGAGTGGCAAGAGGAAGCTGTAGAGGAGGTTTGGAAGTGGGAGTCGTTTCGGAAAGACGCGGATGTTGAGACCGAGTTGTTCTCGATAGCGATCATCATGGGCGCCGTAAGTGAAGAACCAGACCTCACCGACATGGCTTGCGAGTTCCTGATAGAAATGAACCTCACGCGAAAACATTCCGCGCTTATCCCAGAGTTCTAAAGAAACGCCATGTGTGAAAAAGACAGCGATGGTTTTTTTACCTTCACGCTCCATAGTAACTCCTGTACCACGCGACAAAAGCAGGAACGCCTTCCTCCAAAGAGACCAGTGGCTTCCATTCAAGCAGTGTCTTGGCTTGGGAAATGTCTGCCCATGTTTGTTTTACATCGCCTGGTTGCATGTCGAGGAAGCGTTTTTCGATCGTCTTGCCCGCGGCATGCTCGATGAGCTCGATCATGTGCATCAGAGGCTCGGATACCCCTCGACCTAGGTTGAGTATGGCCCACGGCAGGTTTTTTTCCAAGGCTTTCACAATGCCGTCCGCGATATCGTCGATGTAGGTGAAGTCTCGTGACATTTCTCCTTGGCCGTAGACATCGATTGATTTCCCTTCGAGTGCGGCTTTTGTAAAAGCGAAAAACGCCATGTCTGGGCGCCCCCACGGTCCGTACACGGTAAAGAAACGCAGGCAAGTGATGGGGAGATTGTACAGATGATGATACGAGTACGCCATCAGTTCACAGGCTCGCTTGGTAGCGGCGTAGAGGGAGATCGGTTGGTCAGCAACGTCTGTTTCTTTGACCGGATAGTGTGCGGCGTCGCCATAGACAGAGGAGCTTGAGGCCATGACGATGCCTTTCACCTGAAACTCGCGAGCGAGTTCGAGAATCGTGAGTGTGCCCATCAAGTTTGACTGGCCGTACACGAATGGATCTTGTGCGGCATAGCGCACGCCAGCCTGAGCCCCCAGGTGGCAAATGAGATCTGGTTTGTGCTTCTTAAAAATTTCGCGCATGATCGTCGCGTCCTGGATGTCGTTTCTGTAGAGTGTAAATGGCAGATCTTTGAGGAGTGTGGCGATTCTGGCTTCTTTGAGCGATTGGTCGTAATAAGCATTAAAATTGTCAACGATGATGACTTCACAGTCTTCTTCAATCAATCGTTTGGCCACCGTCGAGCCAATAAACCCCGCGCCGCCTGTGATAAGAATGGTTAGGTTCTGCATAACAACGGCATTTTACATGCTTTAAAAAAAAGGACACAATGCTAGATGCAGAGAAGGTCGCGTTGGTTACTATGGAAAAAACAATTCAGGAGACAAAAAAAATTTCACAGCTTCTTTTACTGATTCGATTCGGAGTGTATTTGTTGTTGTTAACCCCGCTTGTTTTTTGGAAACCGCTCGATTTTTTTTTTGATTCGACTAAGGGATTCTTCATAATCGGTATAATCGAACTCATCTTCGTCGCGTATCTTTGGTTGATATACCTTCGTCCAGAGTTTCGTCCCAGAACTGGTCGCGTTGGAGTCGTTTTTTTTCTTTACGTTTTTATTCTTATCTTGGCATCTGTTTTTGGTGTTGATCCGTTTGTGAGTTTTTGGTCAAATACGGATCGCGTGGGAGGAGTGTTGCTCTGGTTGCATCTCGCCGCGCTTTTTCTTATCGTAACTTCCGTTCTGCGGACAACACACGACTGGCAACATGTATTTTTTCTCTCAAGTTTGGTCGGAATTACTGTGTCAGTCATCTTTCTCCTCACGCGCCTATCTTCGACGTTTTTTGACTATTCGCGAAACGGTTCAACATTTGGGAACTCTACGTTTCTTGGCATCTATCTGCTTTTTTGTCTGATGTTTAGCTCTATTTTGGCCTTCACAGGCGAGACGAAACGTCTTCGACAGTTTGGGAGAGCATGCATACTTTTTTTCTTGATCGTGCTTTGGTTTACAGGAGCTCTTGCGGCCAAGTATGCCATGGTTGGTGGACTGATTCTGTTTGTGGCCATGTGGTTGATTGTTCAAGGTCGATCAACCATCAAAAAAATGGCTGGAAGGTTCGTCGTCGTCTTACTTTGCTTCCTGTTTTTCTTTGCCCTCTTCCAATTGACACAAAAAGATTCATATTTGCATCAAGCATTTATTGAGAAATCATCCGGTTCGCGTTTCGCGGTATGGTCCGTAGCGTTTGAAGCATGGAAAGAGCGTCCTTTTTTAGGATGGGGATTGGAGAATTTTCCCGTTGCGTTCTTGAGTCACTACGATCCCTGTTTTGGTTCTCCTGAGTGCGGTGGGGAGGGATATTGGTTTGATCGCGCTCATAATAAGGTTTTGGATACGCTTGTGGAGGCTGGTGTGGTTGGGTTACTGAGTTACTTTGTCCTTCTCATAGCTTCTGTTTTGGGAGTTTGGGACGCCTATCGTCGATCAAAAATTTCCGTTTCCATTCCAATTTTGTTCACTACGTTTTTTGCTGTTTATTTCGTGCAGAGCCTCGCTGAATTTGACCTCGCGTTTTCGTTGTTTTTTTTAGTTATATTTATCGCGTATATTCACGTGCTGACTCAGTCACCGATTCGATCTCATACTCCAGGTCATTTATCTAAGTCGTTTGGCATCGTCGCAGGTTTAGTCTCGTTTGCGTTTCCGTTCGTATTTTTTTACGTCGTTATCTTTTCTGTGATGACCAATCAAACCCAGCTCGTTGTCAATGCACGCACAGTAGGGGAGCGACGTGAAGCGTATGAGACCCAGGTTTTCGGTTCGCCAATCGGACAAGATTATCGTAGAGTATTTTTGGCCGCTGAAACCGTGAAGTGGATTTTACGTACCTCCCAACAGGAACGTCAGGTCTTTAGCCAGCCATTTCAAGATGAACTCGCTGTTGGGATCCAAGGTCTCTCCGACACGGTCGCCAGGGCGCCCAATAATCTTAAAGCGGCGAACCTTCTTGGGATCTTGTATCAGTTGGATGCTCATTATTTTGACAAAACACAGTTTGTTCAAGCCGAGCGAGTGTTGAGTGAATCGCTTGCCAAGAATCCTCGCAATCAACACACCTATGCCGCTTTAAGCGCGGTTTATCTGGAACAAGGGCGTGTCGCGGAGGCGTTGGCTCTACTCCAGGAAGCAATCGGACTCTATCCTTCAGCTCCCCAATCATCTCTGCGTCTTCTAGCGGCCATCCGGCTTACAGCCGATCAAACTACGTACGAACAAAAGAAAGCGGAAATTTTACAAAGATTTCCTGATCTGGAGGATGAAGTAACGATCCTCGCGCAGATGTGGGAACAAAACCCTGACCAGTTGTATGGCATCTTCTATTAAGGCACAGAACCGTCTTAGCCTTTCCCATTTGCTGTGCCTCTTTGTGTTGTTGACACCCGTTGTGTTGTGGCCTTACCTCTATTTTTATTCCAACAACTCTAAGCTTTATTTTTTTCTTGCCGTCACCCAGCTTACCGTCGTGAGCTATTGTTGGTTCACGTACCGGCACGCGAGTCAAAAGCCGCGCGCGGATCTCTTGTCGGTACTCGTCGTAGCGTACATTGGCGTTTTATTACTCACGAGTTTTTTTGGAACAAATCCGTCTTTCAGTTTTTGGGGGTCGATCGACCGCTCGGGCTCTGGGCTCGCGTGGCTTCACCTCGCCTTGGCGTTTGTCGTGCTTGTGTCGGTGTTTCGCGAGGCAAAAGACTGGCGGCGTGTTTTTGAGGTGTCGACGGTCTGTGCGCTCATCGTCGCGGCCATCTTCTTTCTCTCCCTTCTGTTCCCGGACGGCCCCGCACTGTTGTCACGATCCAAAGGCGGATCGACGTTTGGCAACTCGTCGTTTCTTGGGACGTATCTTCTGCTTCAAATCGGCATGGCGGCCTATCTCGCTTTGACGTACACAAAGACTCGCAGGCTGATGGCGACCGCCGCCACCGTGATTCTCGTCATTGCCCTTTTGCTCACAACCGCCAAAGCCGCCAAGCTCTCCATGCTGGGCGGTGGAGGGCTGTTTGTGATCCTCCTGCTTGTGTGGAGCCAAGCGAGCGCCTTGCGGCGGAAAGCCGGGGCATTCTTGCTCTCGGCGCTTACGATCCTGTTCCTAGTTGCCTCTTTCTTGCTCGTTCAACCTAACAGCACGGTGCATCGATGGTTCGTGCAAGAATCCGGGGAAACACGGTTCGTCCTTTGGGGCATTGCGTGGCAGGGAATTCTCGAGCGACCGCTCTTGGGATGGGGGCTTGAGAGTTATCCCGACGTTTTTCAAACGTACTACGATCCCTGTCTTGGCTCGCAGGCCTGTGGCGGTGAGCTCTGGTTTGACCGGGCGCATAATAAATTTTTGGACGTAGGACTCGAGTCGGGGATTTTCGGACTTGGTTTGTACGTGAGTCTCTTTGTCGTCGCCGTGCTCAAGCTCTGGCGCGCGACCAAGCGGGGCGCCATTTCGCCGGCGGTTTTCGCCTTATTCACCTCTGTTCTCGCGGCGTACGTTGTGCAGGGTCTGACCGTTTTTGACACGTTGTCGAGCACGCTGTCGTGGCTGGTTTTGCTGGGATTCATCGCCACGATCGACGTCCGGCCGGTTCAGAGTATTTCAGATGGGCATCGCGGACGCCGGCTCGCTATCGCGATTGTTGCGACTATCCTCTTGCCGTTTACGTTTTACTGGTTCGTGGTAACGCCGGCGCTTGGCAACAAGGCGACGTGGGACGTGAAAGCCGCGACGCTTCTCTCGCAACGTTTGACAGCCTACGAGAAAGCAGTGAGCGTGTCTCGGCAGGGGATCGACCTCCGTCGTTCATTTCTTGCCGCGCAGACCGCCACGTTTATCCTTGACCTCACAGATGAACAAATATCACTTTCTCAAAATCTGTTACAAAAAGAAATTATTCTTTCAGAGCAAGGATTATTGCATACGATTGAACAGCATCCGTTTTTTTTGCGAGCATATTTGGATTTGGGGTTCTTGTATCAGGTATGGGCACGCAGTTTTGATATAGAAAAAATTATCAACGCCGAAGAGATTCTCCTTCGCGCCGTTGAACGTTTTCCAAGGAATCAACTTCCATATTGGGCGCTTACTGGTATCTATATTGATCAAGGCAAACAACAAGATGCACTCGGTCTTGCGGCTCAAGCACTCAATCTTGACCCTAACGTTAGGATGTCTATCCTTCGATACTTACTTACGTTAAAGCTTACCAATCAAGTTGACCTTGCGTATGAACAACTGGAAGAATACTCGAAAAAGGACAGCTCCCTCGTTGACATCATTACACCGTATCTTGAGGCTGACCTTCGCAATGAGAAAGAAGAAATGGGACTACTCTTCAGGTTTTATTATGATGCGGCATTTTAGTTTTTAACACAGATTATGGGCTTCATTTTTCGAAAAATAACTTTGTTAGTTGGAGACTTTGTCTTGCTCTATTTTTCTCTGTGGCTGGCTCTCTTGATTGGCTTCTGGGGCAATGTTGACATCGCGCTTTTTCTTGAGCACGCCATTCCTTTCTCTTTTCTCTATTTCGTTTGGCTTGTTATTTTTTACGTGATGGATCTCTATGACCTGTCTCTGCCGCCATCTTCTCCGTCGTTTCTCACGCGGTATGTTATTGCCTTAACCCTCTTGTTTCTCACAGGTGTCCTCTTTTTTTACTCGACCACGCTCACGGAGATCACTCCCAAGACCAACCTTCTCACACACGTTGCCCTCTTTGGTTTTCTTGCCTATGTGTGGCGTGTGCTTTTTTTTGCGAGGATTTCCTCTCTCGTTCCTTGGCACATTGGTCTTCTGGAATTGGGAGAACATGGGATTGAGCTGCAGGAGTCTATTGGCTTGCTGAAACAGCATGGGTATGAGTGTGTCGTGTTGCTGTCTCAGGACAACTTATCTGACCAGATCAAACAACATGGTCTTCAAGTCGTAGTTCTTCCTCCGATGTTTCTTGTCAGTGGCGATCATCTACAAGGTCTGTACGCGTGCCTTGGAACAGGCGTAACGTTTCTCGATCTCTCTCAAGCCTATGAACTTTTTGCTCGCAGGATTCCGCTTACCACGATCGATCAGCAGTGGTTCATCAGGAATGTACAAGAACGAGATTCTGGGATTTCTCGTCGTATCAAACGACTGTTTGATATCGTTGTTGCCTCGCTTGTCCTCCTACTCACATTTCCTCTGTTGTTACTCGTGGCGCTAGCAATCAAGATTGATGGCGGAGAAGATATTTTTTATACGCAAGAGCGAATAGGAAAAAATCGTGTTCCATTTTTGATCAAGAAGTTTCGCACAATGCGAGTCGACGCGGAGGCTCACGGCGCTCAATGGGCGACGAAGGATGATCCTCGTGTCACGCGTGTTGGAAATTTTCTTCGCCGTTCGCATTTTGACGAGCTTCCGCAAATGATCAACGTCTTGAAAGGGGAGTTGAGTCTTGTTGGTCCACGTCCTGAACGACCGATGTTTGTCGAAACGCTTGAGCGAGAAGTTCCACACTACCACGTGCGTCATTTTGTGAAGCCAGGTTTTACCGGTTGGGCACAAATAAAATTTCGCTATGCGCGTTCTGTGACAGACTCTCGGCGGAAATTTGAGTACGATCTTTACTACATAAAAAATCGATCTTTGATTTTTGATTTTCTTATTCTCCTTAAAACAGCACAGCTTTTATTCAGGAGAGAGCAGTAAAAATTAGGCTGTGGATTACTTTTTTTGGCAATGCTGGTGTGGTCAAAGAAGAAGTAGGAAGCAGGAATTTGGAAGTAGGAATGTGAGTTGAAATTCGAACTTCTAATTTTTTTGTATTCCTACTTCCTACTTCCTACTTCCAAATTCCTAATTCCATTTTTTTATTTTGAATTACGAACGATTTATACACAGGCACTTGTTTTTTCTCACAGCACTTAATGTTATAATTTTCTCGAACTTTTTTGATGGCATTGAGCGCCATCGATTTACTTTTACATTTAACCGCCCTAATTTTTTTCTTATGAAGAAGATTGTCGTCCTCTTCCTCGGACTCTTGATGGGAATCGCGAACGTTGGTGTTTCACCGGCGCATGCTGGTACCACAGCCACGCTTTCGCTTTCTCCAACTAATACATCCGTGGAGACAGGGGACTCTTTTAGTTTAAGTGTGCTCGTCGACGCTAACGACGAATCGCTCGACACCGTGCGCGTCGATCTCAGTTTTGATCCAGATCTCGTCGAGATCACCTCGTTTGATCTTGGAAGCTTGTTTCCAAACTTGTCTCCATCGAACGACACAGACAACGATGCAGGGACTCTCAGCTACGGCGCGTACAAGTTCGGCACACCCGTGACGAGCTCTGGCACGCTTGCCACCGTTACGTTCCACGCTCTCTCAGAGGGGACAGCCACTATCGAAGTGGAAAGCACATCACGATTGATTTCAGATGGTGAAGAAACCCTCGACACAGGTGACCTGGGTTCAGCCACGATTACTATTTCAGGTGAGGATGTTGCGTCTGAAGCGGTCGAAGAAGAAGAGGAAGAATCCGATGACTCAAGTAGTGGTGCAACCGAGAGTGACGAAGCAGCAGCTCTTGTCTACTTCGGTGCACTGTTTGGACGTCTTCCATCCAGTGATGACGATTGGGAAACCAATGACTGTATTGCTAATGATGGTTGCTATGACTCGGACAACCGCAATCTGACCTACGAAGTTGCTGCGCTTGCAAAGTTCAACAGCAAGTATGGAGCAAATCCATCCTCGTCCATGGACTGGCAGGCTGTACACGCTCTTGCCTATACCGCGGCTGGACAAGAATTGTTGGGTCTTGATGTGATTGCGGAAGCAGATGATGAGGAAGAGGTGGCGGAGGTGGATGAGGTAGAAGAGGTGGTTGAGGAAGAATCAGAAGCAAGTCTTGAGCAGCAAGCTCTCGTCTACTTTGGTGCGTTCTATGCCCGTATGCCTTCCTCAGATGACGACTGGTCGGCTCTGCACTGCATTGCCTACGGCGGATGCCAGGGAGATCCACGCGATGTCGCAGCTGAACAAGCAGCGCTCGTGATCTTCGGCGCCAAGTACGCAAAAATGCCTTCCACAGATATGGAATGGAACGTCATTCACACGCTTGCTTACACAGACTTTTTAGATGAAGGCGATGAAGGAGAAGAGGTGGCGGAGGTGGAAGAGGTAGATGAGGTGGTTGAGGAAGAATCAGAAGCAAGTCTTGAGCAGCAAGCTCTCGTCTACTTCGGTGCGTTCTATGCTCGTATGCCTTCCTCAGATGATGACTGGTCCGCTCTGCACTGCATCGCTTACGGCGGATGCAAGGAAGATCCACAAGATGTCGCCGCAGAACAAGCCGCACTCGTGATATTCGGTGCCAAGTACGCAAAGATGCCATCGACCGACATGGAGTGGAACGTGATTCACACACTTGCCTATACAGATTTCTTGGATGAGGGCGGCGAGGAAGAAGTTGTAGAAGAGGAGGTCGTTGAGGAAGAAGCGGCAGAAGAGACAGAGCTCACACTCGAGCAGCAGGCCATTGGCTGGTTTGGAACAATCACAGGACGCCTTCCATCTGAGGACGCTGACTGGGTCGCCATTGATTACATGGTGAACGGATACACCCCAAGCGAGGACGAGCGCGATCTAGAAGCAGAGTCCGCAGCCATCACGACGTACGTTGATGCATTCGGTGCTCTCCCAAGCTCTGATCAAGACTGGAATATTGTTGCCGCGATTGCTTACTCAGGAGCCTTTTAAGTAGGTAGATAAGGTAGAAGAGGTAGATATGGTGGATAAGGTAAGAAAACCACCTAATCCACCTAATCCACCTACGCCACCTAATCCACCTATCACTTATGCCATATAAAAAATTACCAGTCCTGCTCGTGGCGCTGAGTCTCGTGGCACTTCCATGGAGTGCGGGCGCGACGGTGTCCTCCACGAGTTATCAGATCAATCCTGAGCAAGGGTTCCTCTCACCATCGGCAGACGGAGGCGCCAACGCTGACGGCATGCTGAACTCCACAACCTACCAGCTTCAAGGAGCGATTGAACCTTATGCTGGTCGCGTTTCCAGCACCTCATATCAGGAAGACGGCGGAGGAGCGTTCCAGTTCTATTGTGGTGATGGATTTCGAGATTCTTCTGAAACGTGTGACGGCGCAGATTTGAACAGCGCGACCTGTGCCAGCCAAGGATTTGATACAGGAACTCTCACCTGTAGCTCAGCCTGTGCCTATGTGACCACTGCTTGTTCAACAGCGTCAGGTGGCGGCGGAGGAGGTGGCGGCGGTGGAGGTGGCGGAAGTGCGCCAGATGAACCAGAGGTTTCAGACGAGATCGCAACACTTGAATACTCTTACTCCACATCGTTCCTGCTTTACGGAAGCATGGATAGCGACACAGATGCGATCACCGTGAACGATTCAGAAGATGACGTAGAACTCGTCGATGACGAAACATGGAATGCCCTCGTGTCACTTTCCTACGGGTTGAACAGTTTCGCGATCGTTGCAAGTGATGGCTCTAACGACTCAGACGAAACCGTCTACGAACTCTACCGAAGACTCATTGGCGACATCACAGGAAACGACACCGTTGATGACTACGACCTTTCCAAGCTCGTCGGAATCTGGGGTGATGATGATCGTTCAGGAGACTTCAACGAGGATGACATCGTGGACGACTACGACTTCTCCATGATGGTCGCACGTTGGGGAACAAGCGTTTAGATATTTTAAAGGTAGCCGTAGCCTTTAGGCTGCGTCCGGCGCGATTGCGTTGAATGCGCAGGCTGAAGCCTGCGGCTACCGATTATTCTGGAGGGATTTGCCGCATCTTATGAAACAATTCCTTTCTGTTGTCGTGATCGGGATGATGCTCTTCTTGCCTGGTATCTCTCAGGCCGCCGGAGCCGCATCGATGAGTCTGGACCAAGCAAGTTACTCGGTTGAACGTGGAGAACAATTCGACGTCACGGTGAGCGTAAACCCAAACGGGGAAGCACTCGACACGGTACGTGCGGTTGTCACGTTTGATCCAACGCGTGTGCAAGTACGAAACGTCTCTCTTGTCGGAGCGTTTGATCGTGTGGCGCCAGGCAACTATTGGGACAACGAAACAGGAAAAGTTTCATGGGGAGCTTTCACTCTTGAGGGTCCCGTGGCCGCTGAATCCTCATTTATCACCATCACCTTTCTTGGCCTTCAAGAGGGAAGTGGTGAGATCGAGATTTCAGGCGACTCACGAGCGATCGCAAATGGTGAAGAGAAGATCGACACAGGGAACCTCGGCGCTGCCGAGGTGAATGTGACCGCATCGAGCACAGCAGAAGCTGGGACAGCACTTATCGTCATTGAGAGTGCGACCCACACAAACGATGTTGACTGGTACGCGGTCAACGACGTGGAGTTCACCTGGACAGCCTTACAAGGAGATAATGACATCACGGCTTACTACTACTCATTCGATGAGACTTCTGACAGTGAGCCTGCGTCGTATCTCGCCGCGACAACGACAGAACTGTCCTTCAGTGATGTCGGTGATGGCGTGCACTATCTCCGAATAAAGGGAGTGCAAGCAAATGGAAAGCAGACCAGCGTTGTAAGCCGACGAGTGAATATCGATACCACTGCCCCGCACGAAATCGAGCTTCTGGTGCAGGACAACAAAATCCTAGAAGGCGAATCAGCCTGGTTCACCTTTGCCACACTCGATGATGTATCAGGTGTGCTCCAGTACCAGATCGCGATTAACGATAGTGGCTATCAAGTCCAGGAAAGCCCACTGGAAATGAGCGATCTGCCTGTGGGAACGTACTTCTTTCGAGTGGCCGCGATTGATCGAGCAGGGAACGCTTCGTACGGAAGCACCTCAGTTCGCGTGTACCCAGAAGGAACGGACTTGAGTCGCCCAGATGGATACGATGAGGACGCAGAGATGACTGCTATCACACAGTCGGTCAGTGACGAGACGAACAATACAAAGAAGCTGTTGATAACTTTCATCTTGGGAGTGATCATCATTCTTGGTATAATTTCCGCGAAGAAAAAAAGAAAAATTAAATCATAGCATCCACATGGACTCAGGGATAGGCTCAGTGATTTGGTGGCGACGCGACAATGCATAACTCTTGCATTGCGTTTCTGCATTTGAGAAACCGTGTGGTTTCGTCTCCAGAATCACTAAACAATTTTTGACCCATTTCATAAATTAAGTGCTTTTCTAAGCGCGACAAAAGTATGCGAACCGCCAAACTCATACTGCACTCGATTGTCATGATCTCGATGGTGTTCTCCACCCTCGCGATCGCCCTCGTTGCAGCAACGTCCACTGCCCAAGCGCAGGTCCCGACATCGATCGGGTACAACGGACGCCTCTTTAATGCATCAGGTACAGCCCTCACGGGTACGTATTTTTTCTGGGTTGACCTGGAGAATACACTCACAGGCGGCACCGTCGTTACGGGAAACATCCAGGCACTGAACTTTCTTGCGACGCCTACCGCGTCGATTACCGTGACCAACGGTTTCTTCTCAGTGCAGATTCCACTGGGAGCAAGTCTTTCTGATTTTTCGGATAACCTTTTTCTCGAGTTGAAGGTGCACACGGCTGACGTGGTTGGAAGTGCTGAGACACTCTCTCCTCGCGTGGAGATCACCAAGACGCCTTACTCTATTTTCACCCAAGCGATTGAAGCAGCCGCAACAGCACCAACCGATGACACATTTGACGGTCGCTTGTTCTACGATACAGCTGCTGACAAGATTCGATTTTACGATGGTGACACATGGAATTTTGTCGAAGGCATCACAGACACAGCAACTCTCACTTTGGACAACGCAGCAGCCACAGCCGTGAATATCGGTGCTGGCGCGGTTGCGAAGACCGTTACGATCGGTAACGGCACAGGCGCAACATCTGTCGTGTTGAACGCTGGTACTGGTGCCTTGAACATTGGTACCAACGCCATTGCTCACACCGTAACGCTCGGTAACACAACAGGTGCAACAGCTGTTCAAGTAAACACCGGATCCGGTGGATTTGGCGTTGACGGTCCTGAATTTGATATCACCCCTGGCACAGGAGCCATCACGATTAACGATAGCGCCGATGCTGGTGCGCTGTTGGTTGAAGGATCCAATTTCGATATTAACTCCCTCGACTTCGTGGGAACTGGTGCTATTACCTCAGCAGCCACAACGGCACTGAGTCTCACCTCCGGTACAACCGGAGCAGTGTCAGTCGACTCAGGATCAACCGGCGCGGTGAACCTGGGAACTGGCGCAGCAGCAAAAACCATCACTCTCGGTAACGCAGCTTCCACAGAAGCCGAGGTGAACGCACTTCTCGTCGACATCAATGGCGGTACTGGCGGTGTCCTCATTGACGGCGGAGCAGCGTCAAACTTTACAACTTCCGTAGGAGCCCTCACGCTCTCAACGACTGCTGGCGGCACGTCCTCGAGTGTGATTTTGCGCTCAGTCGATACTTCTTCGGATGCGATTTTCTTGGATGCAGATGGAGCTGCTGGTGCGGGTATTACACTGGATGCATACGACGCCACATCCAACACGACGGGAGCCATCTTGATGGAGGGCGCTTATGTTCAGATTGATACCTTCAATTCCAATGGATTAAACTCTTCCGGATTTGATGTAAACGTTGGAGATTCCGGAACAATTTCATTGACTACTACCTCTGGAGCGGTCTCCTTAACCGCTGGTGGAGGTTCCAACGTTACACTTACAAGTGCTTCTGGAGGAGTCAGCTTTGACACACAAACCGCCGATCAAACGATCAGAGTTGGTACATCAAACGTTGATAGAAACATTAACATTGGTACAACAACAGGTGCTGATACCATAACACTTGGAGATGCAACAGGTGCTGACACATTTAATTTTTTGAGTGGCGTAAGCACAAGTGGCGATGTCGTCGATGTCACCTTTGCATCTTTGACTACAAACGACGCCTTTGACATCGATACAGCCGCGATCACAACCGGAGATGTATTTGACATCACCTCAGGTACGGTTCGAACAAGTGGATCAGCCCTTCATATCACAGATGATTCTCTTGCCGCCGCGGTTACTGGGGATTTGATTCAGATTGATGTCGCAGGGTCAAAAGACACCAACACACTGGACATTGACGTATCCCATGCAACTCTCGTTGCTACAGGCAACGAACTTGACATCACCTACTCTGGCGCCGCTCACACTGGCAACGCTGTGGACCTCAACATGGGAACCAACGTGGCTGGAGATGCGATCAATATCACCACGGCTACTACGAGCGGTCAGGCAATTCAGGTTGATGCTTCAGCAGCGCTCACAGCCGATCTGATTACGATTGCTTCGCTGCTTACGGGTGATACCGTTGGTGTTGATGCACTTTCAATTACCATGACAGCGAGCGATCAGACAAATCGAGTAAATGCATTGATAAATGGAACTATGACTGCGGCTGGAACAGCTGCCGGAGACATCGTAATCGGTTTGCTTCTTGATCACGCTGGGACAACTGCGGGTACAGATGCCGCGATTGATATTGAGGGAACAACAGCTTGGGACGCAGATTTGAACCTTCAGAATGACCTGACGATGACTAATAGTGATGACAATGACCTAACTCTTACAGAAAACTCTCTCTCTTTGAATCTTGATTTCGGTGAAGCGACAGCGAGCACCATCGAGGGATCTACGGCAAGCTCGCTCACGTTAACGTCCAGCAATGCCGCAGCCGACGCTCTACTCCTGCGTGCAACAGGTGGCACCTTAGCAACCGCTCACTTGACCTCAAACGGAACAGGAACCGCCTCTGTGGATATTGATGCCACAGGTGTAGGTGGAGACATCGACATTGATTCCGCTGATGCCATCACCATCGATGCCACGACATCCTTCTCCATTGACGGAACGGGTACTTCCTCAAACCTCACCCTGACTTCCAATGGCGCAGCTGACGATCTCACCATTGCTCTTGCAGGCGTCTTCAACTCCTCACTCATCCTCTCTTCCGCTGGTACTGATGCAGATGCCATGCAGATTACAACCACCGCTGGTGGTATGGATATCTCCGTCACAGGTGATCTCGCTGGTGAAGACTTGGACATCACAACCGTTGGTGCAACAACAGAGATGCGACTCACGTCAGCCTCTACAACCGCTGACTCTATCGCCATCCAGGCAGTAACAACCACCGCTGGAATTGACATTGACTCAGGCACAGGTGGTATCGACATCCTCTCAGGTGGAGTCTTCTCCATCGACGGAGTCTCTGCTTCAAACCTCTCTGTCACCTCTAACCTTGCTGCGGAAGATCTCACCATCTCTCAGATTGGCGCAGTCAATGCCAGCCTGATTCTCTCTGCTGCTGGTACAGCCGAGGACGCCATGCAGATCACCACAACGGCTGGCGGTCTCAACATCTCCGTCACAGGTGATCTCGCTGGTGAAGACTTGGACATCACAGCTATTGGTACAGCAACCGAGATTCGTGTGACTGGAGCTTCCACAGAAGCCGACGCCATCATCGTGGACGCCACAGCTGGAGGAGTCATCATCGACTCTGGCTTAGCTGCAGCTGACTCGCTCTTGCTTCGTGCAACAGGTGG
>CAYHRJ010000002.1:44595-58684 GCA_964359095.1 uncultured Gammaproteobacteria bacterium
TTGACTCAACAGGCACAGGCGGTGACATTGACATTGACGCAAACGACGCGATTACGATTGATGGTGGCAATAGTTTCTCGATAGATTCAGTTGGTTCGGATTCAAATGTAACTGTACAAGCAAATGGCGTAGGTGATGATCTCACAATCTCTCAATCAGGAGCATTTAACGCCTCCCTGATCCTCACAGGCGCCGGCACCAACCAGACAGCAATATTGATCCAAGCGACGAGTAACAATGGTGGAGTTGCAATTACGGCTGGTGATACCCTCCCAGTAGCTATCGCGAACGGAAATGATATTGAGCTTCGAGCTGAAGGGGACATCTACCATACCGTCGGAAGTACGGCAGGAAACGCAGTATTGGATGCTCTCACATTTGTGCACGAAGATACAGATTCAGTGGGAGCAAACAACATTGGACTAGGGATTGCATTCCAACTTGATGATGCTGGTGGAATTGAAGAACAGGGTTCGATCGATCTGGCTATGGATGACGTGACCAACGGCAGTGAGGAATCAAGAATGGTGTTCTATGTACAAACAGCTGGAACGATAACAGAAGCTTTCAAACTTTCCGGCAACACATCTGGAACTAACGTAACAGTTGATTTCAATGGAGAAGTAAAGGTTCGTTTGGACGGTGGAGCCAACACGGAAGCCGTCTGTGGAGACCAGGCTGATGGAGATATAGGCGCGGCTGGAGCTGATGATGTCACCCTTGGCGACTGTGCGACAGTAGTCACAGCTGACTACGCTGAGCGTTATCCAACACAAGTAGGGATCACGTTTGGTGAGATCGTCGTGCCAGGCTCAACGTTGGTTCGTACCTACGATAGCAAAACAGGCGAACAGTTTATTGCCCAAGCCGTACGATCTAGCACTCCATATCAAGGTCCTGTATACGGTATCGTCTCCAACAACTTCGGTGACTTCACGTCGGCCGGAGGCAACATCGCCCTTGCGGACAATCCAATGCCAGTCGCCCTTGTCGGACGTCTGCCAGTGAAGGTCGTAGCAGAAGGAGGTTCAATCTCGATCGGTGACTACCTGACCACGTCGTCCACTCCAGGAGCTGCCATGAAGGCCACACAGGCAGGACGCGTCATCGGTATGGCTCTAGCCAACTGGGACGGCTCATCTGCAACAGTCATGGTTCAGGTCATTAATACCTGGTATCAGCCACCAGTATCTGAATCTAGCAGTCTCCAGGGTGGAAGTAGTTCAGCTTTGAGCGCCACAGACTCGATCTCGGTCGCTGATGGCTCCTTCTCAGGTTCTGTCACGATTGCTGAGCACCTATATGGCTCTCAGGATATGGCAGGACGTGTGAGGCTGGCTTCAGGCAAAACCAGCGTACGCGTGGCCTTTGAGGTGGCATACGATTACTTACCAATCATCACCTTCAGCTCGCGCTCGAACTCTGATTCTGCACTTGGCGCGTGGATCTCAAACGAAGACACAACAGGCTTCACCATCAACCGACCAAATTCAGATGCTCAAGTCGAGTTCAACTGGATTGCGATCGGTGTGGAAGATGCCCAAGTGACTGTCTCAGATGCCAATTATGAAGGCTTTGATATTTCAGTGACAGATCTAAATGGCCCACCACCTCCAGCTCCAACAGTTGTTGAAGAAGAAGCATCCTCCTCTGAGCCAGCATCTGCTGAAGAGCCTGCTGAGGTAGCTCCCTAAATCAAGTAGTAAAAAGACGGGAATCAAATAGGATCCCGTCTTTTTGTTACGCCCATTTTACCCACACCTTACTCTTGTCGCTTTCTTTCTCTTTCATGTAAGATAATCGACGTATTTAGCTATTTTTCTTATGGCCATTGAATCAAAAATGAATCGCGTTCCTATTGGACAAGCAAGGCCTTCTACAAGAGGGAAGAAGACGAAAGATTTGGTCTGGGTTCTCATTGTTGTCCTTGTTGCTCTTGCGGCCGGTAGCTGGTATTACTTCTCTACCAGAGCAGACGGGACAGCAGGGGAGGGCGTGAACAGTTCTTTGGACTATCAAGCGGTGTTTTTGGATAACGGCCAAGTCTACTTCGGAAAGCTCGAACAAAGCCGTGGGGATTTCTACCTGTTGACGGACGTCTTTTATCTGCAATCTGGCGTAGCGGTTGATCAGGCCACGAACCTCGCGCTCACAAAGCTTGGGAGTGAGGCTCATGGACCAGAAGACCAGATGCAGATCAACAAGGAACACGTTCTTTTCATCGAGGACATGAAGGATGACTCAAAAGTCGTCCAAGCAATCCAACAATATAGATCTTCTAAGGACTAATTTCAAATCGTTATGTCACAAGCACACAACCTTTTCAGGGTGATCACCCGGTGGGCCAGTTACCTGTTGTTCTTCCTCGTGCCGGTGTTTTTTCTGCCGTGGACAACCAGCGTCCTTGAGAACAACAAACAACTTCTGTTCGTTGTCCTCACCGGTGTTGGCCTCTTGGCCTGGTTAGGTCAGATGGTCATGAGTAAGGAGTTTTCCTTTAAGTCCGGGTGGTTGAACCTCATTCCTGGTCTCTACTTCGTCGCGGTCTTGGTCGCGTCCATCACCTCGCTTGCCGGATATCAGACGTGGGTGGGACAGGCGTCACAAGAGTACGCAAGCTTCCTTTCCGCGACCATGTTTGTTGTGCTTTTCTATGTGCTCCTCAACACGGCAGGCAATACGATCATGCAACGTAACATTCTTATAGCGTTGTTTTTGAGCGCGGCTCTCACGGGACTCGTAACCCTGCTTGGCATGTTTGGACTCGCTCATCTTCCATTCGCGTTTGCTCAATCAAACGGGTTCAACACCGTTGGAACCATGAACGGGTTTGTTTCTTTCATGAGCGTCATGATGTTCGTTGGGCTTGCCATGTGGCTTGTGTCCCAACAGGGGCGCGACCGCGTGATTCCGCTTGATTGGCTTGGGACGTTCCTGCGCGTGCTCATCGTTTTTGTGACGGTTGTGAACCTCGTGGGTCTTGTCGCGCTGGATTTCTGGGTGTTCTGGCTCATTAACATCATCGGGGTTCTCTTGTTGGGAACGTTTGTTTTTATCCAGTCGCAGGAGTTTCCAAATCCCAGACGATTCGCTTTCCCACTGATCGTTTTGTTGGTAAGCGTGCTGTTCCTTTTCCTCTCAACACCACTGCATCTCAAGCTTCCTGTCGTCGTCTCACCAAGCTATGGAACCAGCTGGGACATCACCAAACAGGCGCTTTCTTCCAGTACCAGCAACCTGTTGTTTGGGACTGGTCCAGGAACCTATCTTTATGACTATCTTTCCTATAAGCCAGTCAGCGTGAATACCTCCCAGTTTTGGTCATTGCGGTTTGACCGCGCCAAGAGCGAACTGTTGACCACGACAGCCACCTTGGGTGTTGTTGGAACCCTTTTATGGCTCGCCCTTATGGTGTGGGTTGCCATCAAAGCGGTCGGGCGACTTGTCTTTGAGCGGGATCATGAAGAGTGGAAGATGACTTATGTGATCTTCATCGGTTGGTCGATTCTGTTGCTCACTCATCTGCTGTACTCCTCAAACTTTACGATGTCGTTCCTGTTGTGGGGATTTACAGGACTCCTCGCCTCCCAAGTGATGCTCAAGGTATGGAAGAGTGACTTTTCCGTGTCTCCACGGTTGGGTTTGGGAGCCTCGTTTGCCTTCGCTATTGTTTCCGTTGCCGTGCTCGGCTCCTTGTTCATTACCGGCTCGCGGTTTGCGGCGGAAGCGGCGTTTGCCAAGGCCGTTGAAATCGACAAGGCTGAAGATGGGACGATTGATGAGGTCATCGCGCAGTTGAGCCGTGCCGTCGCGTTTAACGGATTAAGTGACGAGTACCAACGCAATTTTAGTTCCGCCTACTTGATCAAAGCGCGTGAACTCATTGTGGCGACAGCTGGAGAAGAGGAACGGACGCCGGAAGAGACGCAGTCTATCGTGGACGCGGTGACCGCCTCTATTAACGCGGCCGCGCGTTCTACCACCATTGAACCGAACTCCGTTTCCAACTGGATGGTACGCGGATCCATCTACCGAGATCTCATGTCGTTTGCCCAAGGGGCGGAGGATCTGGCCGCCCAGTCGTTCCAAAATACGATTCAGCTTGAGCCAAAAAATCCTACCCACCAGACCAATTTAGGTCGCGTGTACCTCACCGTTGCCGACCGTGCGCGCAACCTCAAGAGCGCGCAGGACGAGGAGTTAGCCGCGCAGGCCGCGGGGCAAGAGATCCAGCTTCTCGCTGGCGCGGAACAGGCGTTTCTTTCCGCGATTGGACTGAAGTCCGATTACCTTCCGGCTCATTACTACCTGGCCGCAACCTACGAACGGCAGGGGAAACTTGAGCAAGCGGCCGCCCGACTCGTGGCTCTGCGCAACAACAACCCGGCGGACATCGGTCTGGCATTCCAACTTTCGCAGATGCTCATCCGCCTCCAGCGCTACGACATCGCCACTCAAGAACTCGAGCGCATCGTGGGCTTGAGTCCGAATTACTCAAACGCCCTTTGGTACCTCGCCAGCATGTATGAGGTTGCCGGGGATCAGGACAAGGCCATCGATGTCGTTGAGAAAGTCGTAGACTTGAATCCTGAAAATGAAGTCGCGCGGTCACGGCTTGAGCGTCTTGAAGCAGGAGAGGCGACAGTCGTCCTTCCTGAACCGATCCAGCCTGGGCAGGATGGCGCGACAGAAGTTGACGAAGGGGAAATCGTAGAAGAAACACCAGCGACAGAAGAAGAATCCGCTGAAGAGGAAGCGGCTCCGTAAAGATAAAAAGAAATAGACAGGGTCAAATGACCTTGTCTATTTTTTTAATCGATCCGTGATTTGCGAGACGAGTTCTGTTTCGACCTGGACGATATTTTTTTTGAGAATACACAGGCGCGCTTCCTCGCGGGTTCCGGATGCGTTCCAGCCCTTGCAGAGATTGATCACATCGACTGGTCGCTCCGCCCGGACAATCGCGCAGACATTTCCTTCGCCATTTTCATACAGGAGCACGACGACCTTAGCGTGAGGGGAAGAGGCGATCAGTTCGTCAATCACGTCCGGGAGATCTATCTCCTGCGCTCCGGCGTGCATGAAGTCCTGGCGCGATAGGAGCGTCCATACGAGCTTCACCTCTTCGTTTGCTTTGAGACGGGCAAGCGCGCGCCCCCACAGTCGCAGAGTCTGGACAGAGCGTGTGCGGTAGAGCCGAGAGACAATGACCTCGTGTTTGGCACCTTTGGCAATCAGTTTGCTGGCGGTTTGCAGAGTCTTGGGTGTGACGTTGTGTGTCTTGAAACTTTTGGTCTTGGCAATCATCCCCGCGAGGAACGCTGTCGCGACTTCTTCGTCTATGAGCCCTGGCTCAATCGCTTCAATCAGGTCATGGCAGACTTCACCACACGCCGATGCCGTCATGTCAACGACGTTAATTTGACCATAATGTTCGTTCTCCGGTGTGTGATCGATGTTGATCACAGGCGTGCGAAAGAAGAAGTCGGGATTCTCGGAGTAGAGATGCGCGCAGGACTCGTAGTCCTGTGAGCCGATGCAGATGATGAGATCGAATCGATAACCACTTGCACTCGTCCGAACGTCTTTGGGTTCCCAGAATCCTTTTTTTGGCGAAAGATATACAAACAATTTATCGCCTTTCATCTCGTAGGTGAGTTCATCTACTTTTGTTTTACTTGCGTCCAGTTCAATCACAAACTGCCGCATGTTTTCCAGCCGCGGTTGAATTTCTTCGTGTCCAGAGAGGAACTCCAGGTTTTTTGGTACTTTCCCGTCCGCAGCCACGATGAGTGGTTTTTTGTCGAGTTTTTTTAAGACCTTTGAAAGACCGAGTGCTGTAGCATAGGCGTCTGGTCCTCCTGCAGCAGGAACACAAATAAGCGGATGCGAACTCCGCTTAATAGCTTCGAGCACTTGTTGTGATTCTTTGAGGGACATGGTGGGAAAGGTTGTAGGTAGTAGGTTTTAGGTAGTAGCCTCGCCCATAGGACGGGCACGGCTACTACCTACAACCTTTTGTTACTTACCTACAACAAGTGAAGGATAGAGCAGTTTACAAGGGGTTCGGGATATGGTCAAGGCACGCCTCAAAATGAAAAACCTCCTGAAAAGGAGGTTCGTTGAGGCCTAGTAGCCAAGGCCGTAGATCAGATACGTCTTGCCAGCATCCGAGGCGCCAGCATTAGCCAGGGGGACTCCCACCAGGATGTCGCACAGGCCATCGCCGTTGGCGTCGAACAAGGAGATGGAATCACCCGCCGCGTCGTTGGAGGATTCGCCTACGAGTTGGAAGTCGGCGCTGTTGGCTGAACCGCCAGCGGTAGAATCGTACAGGCCGTAGACGACGCCGTTGTCTGAGCCACCCACGTAATGCGCGGCAAGGACCGCATCCTCCCGGCCATCGCCGTTGATGTCACACCCGCTGGCCATGGCGTACCCGAGATTGTCCCCGGTGTTCACGCCCATCCAAGTCACTTCATCGCCCAGTGATCCAGAGGTTGGAGGGCCTAGAACCATGTAGGCCGCACCTGCTCCCTCTGCGGCACTATCCGCTTCGAAGGAGGCGACAAGGAAGTCGCCGTAACCATCGCCGTTGGCATCGCCCGCCGGTGCCAAGCTGTACCCGGCAAGGTCAGCCGTATCTACGCCAAGGAGCTTGGCGTCCGCCTCCGAGAGGCTCTTGCTCGCGCCAGGACCATACACGACATACACAGCTCCCGCGCCCTCTGCCACCGTGTCGTTTCCGTAGGCGCCGACAAGGATATCATCCATGCCGTCATTATTGACATCTTGGGTGATGGCGACATCCAGTCCGGCAATGTCACCCGTTTCGCCTTCGAGGATGATGTGATTGGCGAGGCTTCCGGCTTCCGGCGGTCCATGCACGACGAACGCCGCGCCCGCACCGCCGTTGTAGGTATGTGCTCCTATCACGAGGTCGTCCACTCCATCGTCATTTACATCTCCCGAACATGAGACGGACGCTCCAGACCAACTGCTAGCCGTTCCCGTCAGTTTCGTTCCGATGACGTCCAGTTCATACACCCCAGAAGCCAAGGGTCCGAAGATCGCCCAGACCGCCCCTGCCGCGCCTCCGCCATCCGTGTCTTCTTTCGCTCCGATGACGATGTCATCTCGGGATCCGTCTCCGTCCAGGTCGCATCCTCCAGCGACCGCATATCCAGCCTGTGAGTTCGCCGGACCAGTCAAGGTGATGTCGGCCATCCCCATGTCCAAGGCTCCGCTGTGAGGACCGAAGAAAACGTATGCTTCTCCACCTTCTCCAGCGTTGTACGCGCCAATCAGGAGGTCGATCTCTCCGTCTGAGTTCACATCACCGGCGGATGAAACATTGAACCCTGCGTAGTCCGTTTCCTCCAGCCCAGTGAACAGGGCGTCCGAGTCGGCGAGGCTGATCGTGCCGGAGAGTTCGCACGCATTGCGGCTCTCATCGCAGTTGTCATCCACCCAGTTATTGCAGACTTCCTCGACCATAGGGTTCACGTCAGTGTTCCCGTCATCGCAGTCCTCCGCGTTTCCAACATAACCGTCGGGTGGCGCGCAGTCCTCGGTGGTGATGTTCACGTCGCCGTATCCATCCTCATCCACGTCAGCGTACCAAGCGACGTCCACTGCGTCGGTGTCGATTTCGCCATCGCAGTCGTTGTCGATCTCGTCCAGGCAGGCTTCGGAAGCCGCAGGGTTCACGTCGAGGTTAGTGTCATCGCAGTCGGTGTTGTCGAGCACGTAGCCATCGACAGACTCCACACACGAGTAGAGCGCAGTCTCTGGATTCCCGTAGCCGTCTTGATCCACATCCGCGTACCAAGACTGAGAACCTTCCGCGTCGTCGGTGAGGCCATTGCAGTCTTCGTCGATCCCGTTGTCGCACACTTCCGTGCCGTCGGGATTGATCGTGGGCTCCAGGTCATCACAGTCGTCCGCGTTTACGACGTAGCCAACAGGTTCGTCACACTGTACAAGATAAATTTCCTCGTTGCCGTAGGAATCTTGATCCACGTCCAAGTACCAGACCGTGATGTTCTCCTCGTCGATCTCACTGTCGCAGTCGTCGTCGATCTCGTTGCAGGATTCGATTCCGCCTGGCGAGACCAGCTCGTCCGTGTCGTCGCAGTCACCCGTGAGTACTACGAATCCTTCTGGCTGTGAGCAAGAGAATTCCTCCTCGCCCGCGCCGTAGGTATCGAGGTCCACGTCGCGGTACCAGCCGGTGGGCGCTCCCACGTCGCCGTCGCCGTCGTCGCAGTCCTCGCCGCCGCAGAAGTCGCTTGAGCGCGCCAGACCATCGTGGTCTCGGTCGCACACGCTTGCTTTCAGCTCCTCTGAAACGAGCGGGGAGAACAAGTCGCAACCAGAGAGCATGAACAGAATCGTGAGCATGGCTTTCGCCCTCCATAAATAGGTTTGGTAGCCCCAGGTTTTAGCCTGGGCGGTTCCAGGCTGCACCCTGACTAAAGCCAGGGACTACCACAATGTAAAGAACAAGACACTACTTTGCTCAAAAAGAGTGATTTTGTCAATCGAAACGGTTGCCAAGATGTGGATATTTCCTTAAACTGTGACCATTATGGGCAAACCTGAAATGGGAAAGGCCTACGAGGCTAAAGTCTACGAAGACGCGATTTATGCCGCCTGGGAAAAGAGCGGGTTTTTTAATCCGGATAATCTGAAAGGCGAACCGTTCTCGATCATGATGCCACCTCCCAATGTCACTGGTATTTTGCACTTGGGACACGCATTGGAAAATACGCTCATGGATAGCATGATTCGCTATCAGAGAATGCGCGGACGAAAGGCGTTGCTTGTTCCAGGAACGGACCATGCCGCGGTGCCCACTCAGGCTCGTGTTGAAAAGATGCTCATGGAGGAGGGAATCAAATTTCCACGTCAGGAGCTTGGACGGGAAAAACTCGTCGAACGCATTCGGGTATTTGCCGACGGTTCTCGCGCGACGATTTTAAACCAGATCAAAAAGATGGGGACGAGCTGCGACTGGTCGCGTCTGGCGTATACGTTTGACGAGGACCGCAACCGCGCGGTGAATGAACTCTTCACACGCATGTACAACGACGGCCTCATCTATCGGGGGTACCGCGTGGTGAACTGGTCGGTGAAGGGACAGTGTACGTGCAGCGATGACGAGCTGGAGTACGTTGATCGAACAGCGAAACTGTACACCTTCAAATATGCTGCAGATTTTCCGATTACGATCGCCACGACCAGGCCAGAGACAAAATTGGGTGATACAGCCGTCGCTGTCCATCCGACCGACGAGCGGTACAAACACTTTATTGGCAAGACCATAGAGGTCGATTTTTGTGGTACTCCGCTGCGTCTGCACATTATTGCCGACGAGAATGTCGATCCAACCTTTGGAACAGGAGCGCTCGGCGTGACTCCTGCGCACAGCTCGATTGATTTTGCCATGTACGAGAAACAGAAAGCCATGGGAAACGACATCGGGATTATTCCAGTGATCGGTCCAGACGGGAAGATGACGGCAGAGGCAGGAAAAAAATTCGAGGGTCTGACAAGCGAAGGAGCGCGTGAGAAGGTTGTCGCAGAGTTACGTGCGGCTGGATTGCTTGTGCAGGAAGAAGAGATCGAACAAAACGTCGGGACGTCTGATCGATTTCTCGATGTGGTGGAGGCGATTCCCATGACCCAGTGGTGGCTTGATGTCCAGAAGCCGGTCCCAGGTCGCGGCAAGAGTTTGCGCGACCTTATGCGGGAGGCTGTGACAACAGGTCTGGAGGGTGATGCAACAAAAAAAGTCACAATCACGCCTGAACGTGAAACGACGCGCTATCTGAATCGTGTTGAACATCTTCGTGATTGGTGTCTGTCTCGCCAAATTTGGTGGGGACATCGTGTTCCGGTTTGGTACAAGGGCGACGAGATGGTGGTAGGACAGCTTCCGCAAGGGGATGGTTGGGTGCAGGACGAGGATACGCTCGATACCTGGTTTAGCTCTGGTTCCTGGACATTTTCGATTCTTGGCTGGCCTGAGAAGACCGACGACCTCAAAACATTCCACCCAACGACTTGGATGCAAATGGGATATGAGATTTTGTATTTGTGGCTTATGCGCATGATACTCATGAGCGCCTATGCTCTTGAGGAAATTCCATTTAAGGACGTGTATATTCATGGGATGCTGCGCGACAAAGATGGACAGAAGTTTTCCAAGTCGCTCGGAAATGGGATTGATCCGATTGAGGTCATCGAAAAGTACAGTGCCGATGCGCTTCGGTTCAGTGTCATCACCGGAGTCTCTCCGGGAAACGACTCACGATTCTACGAAGAGAAAGTCGAAGCAGCGCAGCGACTCGTGAATAAACTTTGGAACATCTCGCGTTATATTTTAACGAGCGTTGATGAGGTTGTGCATGGACGAGCGTTCAAGGAGTTGCAACCACAGACGCTCGCCGATCGTTGGATTCTCTCTCGTCTTGTCCGTCTGGAAGAGGATGTGTCCGCTCACTTGCAGACGGCGGAGTTCTCACAAGCAAGTGAGAAGTTGCGTGAGTTTACGTGGAATGATTTTGCCGATTGGTACCTGGAGATCTCCAAAGGTCAACGCAACAATGAGAAAACAAAAGCCTCGACAGACGCGATCCTGATCTACGTCCTTGAACATCTTCTTACCTACTGGCATCCCATCATGCCGTTTGTGACTGAGCACATTTGGTCACATTTAGACGATCACGAACTTCTGATGGCTCATGCGTGGCCCGTCATGCGAATGTTAGATTTAGATCTTGAAGCAGAAACAGAAATGGAGAGCTTGCAAGAAGTGATCAGTGCGATTCGGAATATTCGCTCGCAGAATGTTGTGGCTCCAAAAAAGAAGATTCAGGTGATGATTATTGGTGGAAATTTTCAGGCGCACAGTACAATGATCGAATCACTCGCAGGAGTTGAAGGATTGACGTTTGTGACTGAGCCACCAACGGGTGAATGGGCATCGGCCGTCTTGAGCAATGGCCAGGTGTTCGTGTCTCTTGAAGGTCTCATCGATCATGAAAAAGAATCAGCCAAGATGAAAGCCGAAGTCAAAGATCTCGAGGGTTACATCAAGAGTGTCACGAGCAAACTTGAAAACGTAGAGTTCACCTCGAAGGCACCAGAGGCTGTTGTCGCCTCCATGCGTGAAAAGTTGAAAGAGGCACGAGAGAAATTAGAAAGACTATGTACATAATTCAAGAAGCCAAGCAAGAAATACTTCAAGCGATCAAGAAGGCTGTAGGTCATGGCTTTGTTCCTGTGATTGAAGATTTGCAGTCACCTCCAGATCCTGCGATGGGAGACGTAGCGTTTCCTTGTTTTGGGTTGGCGGAAAAACTGAAACGGAATCCAAAGGAAATCGCCACTGAAATTGCTGCGAAGATTGGTCCAAAAGGTCACCTGGCAGGAGCCAAAGCGCATGGTCCCTATGTGAATTTTGTGTTTGAGGCGTCGACGTTTGGAAAAGCGATTCTTGAGGAGGTGAGCGAAATGGGCGCGGAATTTGGAACGTCTGACGTAGGAAAAGAGAAACGGGTGATGGTGGAGTTTGCTAATCTCAATTCACATAAAGATGTGCACGTCGGTCACTTGCGAAATTTGTTTGTGGGGCAGGCGGCGGTGAATCTGCAGAAGGCGTGCGGCTATGATGTGATCCCCGTGAGCTACATCAACGATCTTGGGTTGCACGTTGCACAGTCTGTGTGGGCGATTGCGGCAAAAGAAGATTGGGACAAAACGCCAAAGGACAAGCGCATCGATTTTTTGCGCGAGGTGTACGTGGAAGCCAACCAGGCGCTTGAAGCAAATCCCGCACTCAAAGAACAAGTGACGGAGGTGTTCAAGCATTTGGAGAATCAAAAGGGATCTGAAGTCTTGGTGTGGAAAGTCACACGCAAGTGGTCGTTGGATTATTTGAAAGATGTGTATGAGGAACTCGGTCTCACACTCGACCATTGGTATTTCGAGAGCCAGCTCATCAAGAAGACAAAAAAAATAATCGATGGGCTTATCAAGGACGGCGTTGTTGTGCAATCGCAAGGCGCGTGGATCGTGGATTTGCAAGATGAACAATTGGGTGTGAATCTTCTCATCAAGACGGATGGGACACTTCTGTACAACGCAAAAGATTTAGCACTCGCGGTTGAAAAAGAAAAAGATTATCACTCAGCACGATCGATTTACGTGATCGACGCGCGTCAGAGTCATGCCATGCAACAGTTGTTTGCCACGCTCAAGCGTATGAAATTTGAGCGCGAGCTTTCGCATCTCTCGTATGAGTTTGTAACACTGTCTGACGGGGCGATGGCTGCGCGCAGAGGGAACGTGGTGCGCTATGAGACGCTCCGTGACGAGATGATCGACAAAGCACGACGGGAAACGTCGAGCCGGCACACAGAGTGGTCACACGCACAGATAGAAAAAATTGCACGCGCGGTTGCTTTTGGTGGGATGCGTTTCTCGATGTTAAAACAAGATGTCGCAAAGAAGATCGTGTTTGATCTGGAAGAGTCACTCTCGTTTGATGGCTTCACCGGTCCCTATCTTCTCTACACCTACGCTCGTATCCAGAGCATCTTCAAGAAAGCGGGAAAGGTGAAAGGCAAGCCAAGCGGCAAAACACTAACCGACGCGTATAGCCATGCACTCCTGCTTTCCGTCGCTCAATTTCCCGAGGTCCTTTTCCGTTCCGCCCAAGAATTGCAGCCCGCGATTCTCGCGCAGTATCTGTTTGATCTCGCCAAATCCTTCTCGACCTTCTACGAACACGTCCCTGTGCTCCAAGCCAGGGAGGATGAAGTTCTTGAGCGACTAGCACTCTTGAAATCCGTCTCGCAGGTTCTCAAAAACGGCCTGGGATTACTTGGAATTGAGACGCTCGATGAGATGTAGACAACTTGAGTAGTACACTGCTAAGATCGGGAGGAGTTAAGTACATACCTATGTTTAAGGACAAAAAACACACCGTTATGCCAAGTACGAACAGTCAGGAGACGATTATTGCGCAGGGGGTAAAGGTGGAGGGAGATTTTCGCTCAGATGGTGACGTCGTGATTGACGGGGAGGTGTCAGGCACGGTTGAAACCGCAAAGTTTTTGCGGATCGGGGAGACGGCTCGCATTAAGGCTGACGTGAAGGCACACAGTGCCGTCATTGCTGGAGAGGTTCAGGGAAACGTGTTTGTCGGGGAGATGCTCGAGCTCCTTTCAACGTCGCGGGTCAAAGGGGACATCACCACCGCACGGATCTCTGTTGCCGCTGGTGCTCAGGTGAATGGGAAGCTCGCTATGGATGGATCCACAGTGAGCAAAGAGGATGAGAGCGAAGACTAGATCGACGTGTGTACTGCTATTTATACGACGAATACATTCAGGAGAATAAGCGTTATGAACGTGAGCTTTTGAAAATTGAGAATCGCCTCACCGACCTTGGCATCGCAGGAAAGATTTCTCGCCTCGCCTTGTTTCGCAACGCCGAGGAGATGATCCGCGACGAGATCGAGCGGGGAGTCGAGACAGTTGTGGTGCTCGGTAACGATGAGACCGTTCGCAAAGTGATCGACGTGGTCGCTGATTGTGAAGTCGTGCTTGGGATCATCCCAATCGGGCCGGGCAACGAACTCGCTCGCATGATGGGTGTCCCCGAGGGAGTGGCTGCCTGTGACATCCTCTCCGCACGCCGCATCGAAACGATCGATGTGGGAACCGTGAACGGCCGTCGATTTGTCACCGGTTTGTCCGTCCCAGACTTCCACGCCGAGCTCACCTGTGAGACATGGGTGACGATGACTCCCGCCGTCTCGGACGGGATCCGGTACTCGCGACGGGCATCGGGCGTGATCTCCTCCACGGTGATCCCGGAACGACGATCGGAGCCGGGCTGGTCCGGAGCCTGGTCGGGCTCCTGCCGGTTCGCGCGGGACACCTGGTCGGGCCTGTCCACCAGCTCGGCAACGAGTTTCTTTTCCTTGCCGTCGCGGATGATCTCCAGAGCCACCTGGGATCCGGGGGGCTTGCTCGAGATGGTGCGGATCAGATCATCGCTGCCGATGAGCTGAGCG
>CAYHRJ010000003.1:0-43550 GCA_964359095.1 uncultured Gammaproteobacteria bacterium
GGATAACAGGCTAGTCTCCCCCAAGCGTCCACAGCGACGGGGAGGTTCGGCACCTTAATACATCGGGGTGCGGCATCAGAAATGATGCAGTCTGGATCAAGAGTCAGGGGCTCTTGTAAAATCATGGCTTATAACGGTGAACTCCATGTTAGAATAAAATCGATATGGACAATACCGTGGGAAGTCTGACTAAACATGAACGATCTGTCATTATCG
Organism: uncultured Gammaproteobacteria bacterium; assembly: GCA_964359095.1. Taxonomy (GTDB): domain Bacteria; phylum Patescibacteriota; class Patescibacteriia; order UBA9934; family GWF2-40-263; genus JACRJW01. Next base: position 217 of record CAYHRJ010000003.1, read on the forward strand.
GATGTCTTCTTGGTGATGGGTACATGCGAATCATTCCAGGTAGAAGCGATGCATTTTTGGAAATCAATCATTCCATCAAAGCTCGTGACTACGTGGATAGCAAATATTCTTCCTTGCGAAGAATATGTACTTCACCACCAAAAGAAAGATCATCCGGCATTGAAGGTCGTCGTGCATACCGATTTTTTACGAATCAGATGGGTGAGCTGACAAAGCTTTACCTACGATTCTATAAAAACGGTGAGAAAGTAATTCCGACGGATCTTACATTAGATCCGTTGATACTGGCGATCTGGTATATGGATGATGGGAGTCAATCTCGTGCATCCGATATCTATCTTAATACCCAGCAATTTTCTCTGCTGAATCAAAAGCGATTGCTTCATCAATTGCGTGAATTGGAAATATCGGCACGTCTGAATAAGGACAAAAAGTACTACCGAATCAGGATTCTAAAAGAATCCATTCCACACTTCATGAAGATGATAAAGAAGCACATCGTTCCAAGCATGCGCTACAAGTTGGTCATGACCCCGTAGAGACTGAGGAAACAAATGTTTCCCGAGTGTTCCACAAACGGAATGCTAATACGCCATCTCCTCCCTGCGAGAAATTGCAGAAGGATGAAGATATAGTCCACGCCATCAGCAATGATGGATTTATCGACAGCGATGTCGACTCATCGCATCCTGGGGCTGTAGAAGGTCCCAAGGGTTGGGCTGTTCGCCCATTAAAGCGGTACGTGAGTTGGGTTCAGAACGTCGTGAGACAGTAAAAGAAGCGACAAGTTCTGGGCTAGGGGATTTTCGTCTAAGAATAAATACGACCGTGCTGTCATAAAATTTGGCTATTTGCTGGAAACTCTGATGCCTCCCTTGGAGAATGGGAGGTTCAAGAATCTCACACTACGTGGTAAAATGAAGGTATTAGAAACGTGAAAATGTGTTGAGTGCAGACAACCAGCAGGGAAGACCAAAAGCATGTGTCAAAATTACATCCACAATATATTGTCGGATTCGTTGATGGAGAAGGAAGTTTCCATGTTGCGATCTATAAAGATCCGCGTATGGGAACCGGAATCAAGTTGATTCCAGAATTCCATGTCAGTCAGCGAGTGACGAGTCGATCAGTCCTAGATTCTCTCGTGGAGGAACTCAGCTGTGGTTATGTTAAAGCAAACCACGCAAAGAATCCTCAAGATACAACATATGTGTATGTCGTTCGTGATCGTTCTGATCTGATGCAATACATTATTCCATTTTTTGAAAAGCATCCTCTACAAACAGAGAAGAAATATGATTTCGACTGTTTTGCAGAGGTTGTGAGAAGAATGCATGATGGGAAACATCGGGAGAAGGATCACCTTCCAAAGATTCTTGACTTGGCTTATTCAATGAACCAGGCAGGCAAGTATCGAAGGAAGCGACACAGGCTTTAGGAACCCTCAGAGACTATACGCCAGACATCCCCGACGTTACGTCGGGGTAAAGATATAGTCCGAACTGTATGGCGACATACAGACTCTACGGGAAATCGTAGGGCGCCTCTGTGCACAACAGATTATTGATGAGGTTTGCAAAGTAACAAAATGTCGGTCTCCTATCTGCCGTGGGCATCGAAAATTGAGGGAATTCATTCCTAGTACGAGAGGACCGGAATGAACGAACCTCTAGTGTACCGGTTGTCCTGCCAAGGGCATCGCCGGGTAGCTACGTTCGGTACGGATAAGCGCTGAAAGCATCTAAGTGCGAAGCCGTTCCCAAGATTAGTTTTCATTTGAGACCCCTCAGAGACTATGAGGTTGATAGGCTGTACGTGTAAGCGTCGTAAGACGTTCAGCGGAGCAGTACTAATAGGTCGAGCTCTACAACCATTTCTACGTTTGATTATCGTCGTCAACGTTAGAATTCTCTTCTACAAAAAAATTAAAGACCCCTTTGTCTTGGTGCCACTTCCTTGAGAGGCCACACCCGTTAAGCCCGCCATAGCCCGCAAGGGCGACGGTGGGTCCCATCTCGAACACGGCCGTTAAGCTCTCTTGGGCCAATGGTAGTGCGATTGCGCGAGAGTAGGTAGGCGCCAGGACAAAGGGGTCTTTTGAATTGATTCAAATTTTGAATCAATTTTTTTTACGGGTATAATTCAGATCTATGGATGGTGAGAAACAAAACTCCTGCTACCTCTGTCAGATGTTTAAGACTGTTCTGATTTTTACTTTTGGGGTGATTGTCGGCCTCGTTGGAGGAGTCATTTTTGCTGCCACGTTGTGACCACTCCTTTCGCGAAAGGAGGGGGTGACCATGCTCGTCACAAGCTGTCAACGTTGCCAAAAAATAGCCCACTGTTAGAATGGAGGCGCTATGAAATTTCGATTTATTATCCTCGCGGCCGGTAAAGGAACACGCATGAAGTCTGAGATTCCAAAGACCTTGACGCCTATTGGTGGCAAGCCGATTTTGCAGCACTTGTACGAGTCTGTGCAGGCGTCAGGCGTCGACGGCGTCCCCGTGATCGTTGTCGGTCACGAACGCGAACAGCTGTGTTCTCAATTTGATGGGGTGTGTGAGTATGTAGTACAAGAGGAACAGCTGGGGACAGCTCATGCAGTGAAGGTGTGTCGTGATGCGGTGAAAGATGCCGACGCGGTGATTGTTTTGTACGGCGACCATCCTCTTGTCTCTGCACGGACTTTGCGCGATCTCGCGTTGCTCCATGAGAAGAGCAAAACGGTTTTGACCTTGATGACCACGACCGTTCCTTCGTTTGAGGGATGGTATAGTGCCTATCTTCACTGGGGACGTATCTTGCGAGATCTCCACGGACATATCATGGGGAGTCGTGAGTACAAAGATGCGATGGAATCTGAGCGAGACATTCGTGAAGTGAATCCATGCTTCTTCTGTTTTGATGCGAAGTGGCTGTGGGAGAATATTGGGCAGGTGAAAAATTTTAATGCAAAAAAAGAATACTATTTAACTGACTTGGTCGAGCTCGCTGTGATGCAGGGTCACCAGATTGCAGATATGTCGATTTCTCCTGAGGAAGCCGTGGGGATTAATACACAAGAGGAGCGCGAAATCGCGGAGGCCGTCCTCGCCAACCGACATGGACTCGCCTAAACTCATTATCATTGGCGGCGCGCCGGCAACAGGAAAGAGTGTGTTGGCTGAGCGGGTGGTTGAGGCCACAGGGTTTCGAAGGATCTCCAAAGATATTTTAAAAGAGCATCTTTTTGATGTGATCGAGTATCGAGATCGTGAATGGTCTCGCGAGCTCGGTGCTCTCTCGTTCCCGCTTTTTATGGGTGTTGTTGAGATGTATCTGAAGCGCGGCGAGTCTGTCATCGTCGACAATCCGTTCATCCACGCGGCCGACCTGGATTGGTTTCATCGATTTGAAAAAGAGTATGGCGTGCAGTTCATTCAAATTCATTTGATTGCTGATCAATCCGTGCTGCGACAGCGATTTATTCAGCGAGCTAAAACTCATCGTCATCCAGGTCACAACGATGCGCTTGAGGATGTTCTCGAAGAATTTGAAACCAAGTGGTTCAACAAATCGTTTCTTCCTCTGCCACTTTCAGGCAAAACAAAAATCGTGGACACAACGGATTTCGATTCCGTGGACCACGATTCGATTATGGAGTTTATTCTTGATTGTCATCCCGACCGAGCTCATGGCGAGTGGAGGGATCCCTCGGTTCCTCGATGACTCGTCGCTCGGGATGACGGAGAAAAAATCAACGAGTGTCGCCAGATCCGCCAAGCACACCACGCTCTTTTCGTGACTGAAGTTTGTCGACGTTTGTCTGTGCTATGTCATCAAGATTCAGCCCAAGCTCTGTTGAGAGAGCAGCGACATACCACAGCACATCTCCAAGTTCGTTTTTTAGAATCTCACGAAACTCCTCCGTCACGAGACCGCCGTGATCCCGCATGACTTTTTTGACCTTGTTGAGAACTTCTCCGGTTTCACCACCTAATCCAAGAGCTGGATAGTAGAGATTTTTTCCCGCATCTGGATAGAGAGCTGTTGTGTGAGCAAAAGATTGATAGTCTGAAAGATTCATAGGATTCTAGTTTAACATAACTATGCGCTCTATTGTCGATTGGCATATCCACTCAAAGTATTCTCGAGCGTGTTCGAAGGATTTGGTATTGCCGACGATTGCGAGTTGGTGCGCGCGCAAGGGGATTGATATTGTTGCCACAGGAGACTGGACGCACCCGGAGTGGTTTAAACATTTGAAAGAAAATTTAATTGAAGAAAGGCAAGGGATTTATCGACTGAAGCCTTTAGTGTTATTGAAAGGAGGAGGCATCGATGACGAAGCAATCACTTCCACTAAGAGATTGCTTCGCTTCGCTCGCAATGACAAAAGACCGACGGAATTCATGCTCGTGACTGAGCTGAGTCAGATTTATAAAAAAGGCGACAAGACGCGGAGGGTGCATAATCTTGTGTTCTCACCGTCTTTGGAAACGTGTGAGAAAGTAAATCAGGAACTCGTACGGCGGGGATTCAATTTGAAATCCGATGGCAGACCAATTCTTGGGATCGATTCGGAAAGTTTGTACAAGCTTCTGAAAGACATCGACGAGCGAATCATGATGATCCCGGCTCATGCGTGGACGCCGTGGTATGCGATTTTTGGGAGCAAGTCAGGGTTTGATGCGATTCACGAATGTTTCGGTGAGATGAGCAAGTACATCTACGCGATCGAGACAGGGCTTTCATCGGATCCGTTCATGAATTGGCAGCTTTCACAACTTGATTCAGTTGTGATGATTTCAAATTCTGATGCGCATTCACCACGCAAGTTAGGACGTGAAGCAAACGTATTTGAGTTTGATGAGCCACCAACGTATGCCGACTTTGTCGATGTTCTCAAAAAACAAGATGCGACGAAGTTCAAGTACACAATCGAATTTTTTCCTGAAGAAGGGAAGTATCACTTTGATGGTTGCGCAGCTTGTGCATTCTCGTGCGATCCAAAAGAATCAAAACGGCTGGGTGGTCGCTGTCCTTCCTGTAAGCGATTTCTCACGCTTGGCGTTCATCATCGTGTGGAAGAGCTGGCTGATCGAGATGCTCGCGCAGTTGCGGCGCGAAAGATTCCATTCAAGTCGATCGTTCCGCTCGCGGAGATTCTTGCTGAATGTTACGGTGTGAGTTCTGTTGCAAGCAAAAAAGTTGAGGAGGAATATTTACGTCTTACAGATGGACTTGCCGATGAGTTCAGTTTGTTGCTTGAAACGCCTCTTTTGCAGATTGAGTCATTCGCACGAGCGCCGTCACTTGCTGAAGCGATTCGCCGTGTTCGCGATGGAAACGTCAGCATCCAGCCAGGATACGATGGGATTTTCGGGACGGTGCGCGTGTTTGGTGAAGATGGATCGTCTTTCTCAAAGCAAACCAGCCTTCTCTAAATCCAACTTCCAACTTCTGACCTCCAACTTCCAATATAAAACACTCTCCAGCGCGTCCTGGAGAGTGTTTTTTGTAACTACGAGCGCTTCTTGGATTTCTTTGCGGCCTTGCGCTTTGGCGCTGCTTTCTTGGCCTTCTTTTTTGCTGCCATAATTTTTTTGAGTTCTGAATCACCTCCCTTGTCTTGCAAGTGCAGGACAAGTCAGAACACGTTGTTCCTCCTTGAGGTGAACGAGATTGTTAATGTGCTCGATCGAGCACTGCACACAAATTAATAGACGTGCAGTTGAAGTCGTCGACGCAGGACGCGCTTGCGTTGAGCGATGCATGTATTGTAAAGCAAATATTTTTTTGCAACAAGAGAAAAGTGGAGTAGTGATTTGTAAAAAAATATTTTTCTGAATTTTTTGTGTAGGAAAATTGTTTATGTGTGGGACGCTGATGGAGCTTGGCAGAGGATGACGCGGATGACGGAACTTCACTCTACGACTGCCACACTCGTTCCTACCTGTGCCCACTCATAAATCCATTTCATGTCTTCCAAGGACACGTTTACACATCCACGACTCATTGGGTGACCAAAATTATTGTGCCATGGCGCGTAGTGAATATAGATGTGCGGATAGAAACGGAGGTTGTAAGGAACCCAGCCTAGGTCGTAGTTGTAAGGACTACCGGATCCATAGAACCATGCGTAATGCACAAGCGGAAGTTTCGCTAAAATTGAATGATTTCCGAGTGGTGTTGCATTGTTGAGTCCACTGGAAATTAGAAATGAGTTTTGTAAAATTCCGTATTCATACGCATACAAACGTTGTTCAGAAATGTCCACGAGAATGTCTTGGGCGTCTGTGTGAGATGAGAACGACGTACGCCCTTCGCTGTACACCAACTGTGTTCCATCGGTTGTGAGCGTGAGACTGCCACGAGCAACATCGAGCTGTTGAGAGGTCGTGTCTGTCACATCATAGATTGTTGCTCCGTCTGTTGTTGAGAGGAGAAGATGATCGTTGAAAACCATGATCGAAGAGACGCCGAGTGCATCAATGGGAAAAACTTCCTCTTGATTTATTTCTGGCGAACTGTGGATAACTATTTTTTTTATTGTTGGTGTTTGTGTGTGTTGTTGACTCACAATGAGTTCTCCGTCACTCACGACGCCGACAAGTCCTGAACGATCACTTTCCTGAAACGCAAAAAAATTTTTTTCAAGTGTTGCGCCATCATTCCATGACCAGATGCGTACATGCGGTCCACCGCCTGCTCCTGGCATCGTGACAAGTTCAGCACGCGTGTCTCCAATCAGATCACCACACGCAAGGTTCACACCTCCTCGAAACGATTTCTCGTAGGCGAAAAAACTACCATTGTCGATCGCTTCACCCATCGCATTGAACACGCGAATGTGCGGACCGCCTCCGCGCTGTGGAGAGGAGATGATTTCGTTCACTCCATCTCCTGTGAGATCGCAGGCAATGACGTTTATGCCAACTCCCAGCGTCGGTGCGTACGGAAGGAAGCTCCCGATCTGTGAACCATCTTGTCGCAGAACGGTTACACGCGGCTCGGATCCAAGTCCAGCACCAACAATGATTTCAGAGACGCCATCGTTGCCCAGATCGGCAAGCGCCAAACTTATTCCACCAACGTCGTTGCTCACAGGAAAATCAAAGTTGACTTTTCCGTCGAAGGATCGAATCGTCACGGTTTGAGGATGAGAAGCAAGGGCGGTTCGCTCAGGGAAAAGCAACAGGATCGAAAAGACCATGAGAACCAGGATACGCATACCCAAACATGATAACAAAAAACCTCAGCTTGTGCTGAGAATTATTGCCCCACTTCGCTCTCGTTGCTCGAGCTTCGTTGGGGGCATCCCACTTCGCCGTCTTGGCCGTGAGAAATCCCCAACGTAGCCAGACTGGCGAAGTGGGATGGTGGACCGTATCGGATTCGAACCGATGACCTTCTGCTTGCAAAGCAGACGCGCTACCAACTGCGCCAACGGCCCATGAGCCTGTGTGGCTTTTGGGACGGCGGAATCGTATCAATGCATTGTGGCTCTGTCAATCGAAATTGTTCGACATACATTGGATTTCTTCCGTTCCTCGGCTACAATGAAGATCTATGGAAAATAAGGGTTTTTCACGAAGGGATTTTTTGAAAGGAATCGGCGCGGGGATGATTGGCATCGGAGCCCTTGAGGTTGCGCGACGAGGTCTGTCTGATGAGTCAATGGAACAGAGAAAAGAAGAAAAAAAAGATGAGTCGCTCTATGTCCCGGTGGAACGCAACGATTTTTTTGACGACAATTCCGAGTATCTCCAGACGGTCACACAAAAAAACGGGGAGTGGTCGCGTGAACAACGTGCTCGCCGCCGTCGAAAACTCACAAACGGTGAGGAGCTATTCGACGATGTGGGACTGACGTTTTATCTTGTCCGCAAAGGCGATACGATTTCAGAAATTCGTGAACGACTTGGGAGCCATCCAGAATTTCACTATCTCAAAACTCAAACCGCAAAGTTGGATTCGTTTAACATTCCTGCTAAAAAACTCCGTGCGAATTTGTGGATTCCGATTCCTACGGAAAGTAAGGATCGGGAATTGTCCGAGGCGCAATTTGTCGCCTACGCGCAAACAGCTATCAAGGAGATGTGGCAAGATGAAGCGTATAAAAAAGAACTAGATCGGATTTTGCAAAAGGTTTCCGTGCGGGAACTTGTCATGACGATGCTGTCAATTGCCAAACAAGAGGGGGGTGGAAAACCACTTGGTCAATTTGAATTACACCGTTGGGAAAGTCACCAGGGAGCCTTTTCATTCTCGTATTTTCATGTGTTGATGAAAGGTCCAGGTTTGCGCGCGCGCCGAAAACTCAATCTCACCGAAGGACAATTGTATCATCCGGAAAATGCAGTGAAGCTTTTTCTCGCCTTTTTGATTGAGAAGAATTCCGAAGTCAGCAAGCGCGCTGATCGACTCTTTCCGTTTTGGGATCATGCGGAGACCTTCGCATCATTTTACAACGGGAGGCGATGGAAAAGGACAAATCCGAGCTATTTGAAAAACGTGCGAGCTTATTACGATGAAGCAGATTCATTTGTGAGTCCTGATGGTGGACAGTGGCGCAAAGAGCCGTTGCCTGCGCAGGAAGCGGCTCAAGAGTGAATGACATCTGCCGGTCGTTTGCCTTTCACAAACGCAAGAATATTTTCAGCGGCTGTGCGACTCATGGCCTGGCGCGTTTCGATCGTGGCACTCGCCGTGTGAGGAGTAAGAATTACGTTCCAGGTATGTTGGAGATACTTGGCGTCGGATTTTTTTCTGGCGAATTGTGGTTCGCCTTCAAACACATCGAGAGCGGCGCCGGCGATTTGTTTTTTCTTCAAGGCTCGCACCAGTGCTGCAGAATCGACGATCGGTCCACGCGCCGTGTTGATCAAGAATGCCGTTTTTTTCATGAGTGCAAACGCGGCGTCATTCATAAGGTGATGCGTAGCTGGAAGGAGTGGAACGTGGAGAGAGACAAAATCGGATTCGCGCAGGAGCTGTTCTTTTGTTCTGAATTTTCCTCCAAATGTTTTTTCAAAATCAGTGTTTCGTTTCACGTCAGTGTAGAGAATCTTCATACCGAATCCTGAGGCGAGTCGTCGTGCAACCATCGTTCCGATGTTTCCAGTCCCAATGAGTCCCAAGGTCTTCCCCATGAGATCTGTGCCAAGCAAGAGCTCAGGCTCCCAGCCTTTGTATAGTCCACTGCGCGTGAAATGATCGCTCTCTACGACTCGATGAGCGAGCGCGAACAAAAGCGCAATCGTATGTTCTGCGACAGACTCGGAGACACTTGGGTGTGCAGCGTTGGTGACGACGATTCCACGCCTCTTGGCTTCTGCAAGATCGATATTATCAAATCCAACCGCGTAGTTGGCGATCATCTTGAGTGACGGTCCTGCTGCGTCCATGACTTCCTTGTCGATTTTTTCTGTGAGAATCGAGAGGATGATGTTACAGCCTTTCACGCCGTGCAGAAGTTCCTTGCGTGTGATGAGGCGATTTTTTTGGAAGACCTTGAGCTTCACACGCTTATCAGCATTGAGCATCTTGATGCCCTCGTCAGGAATGTTGCGGGTTACAAAAACGTTGTCTGTCATAATTCCGTAATCTTGATCCGCTGTTTGGTTAAACGACCTGGCCAGGTTTTGATGATTCCTTTTTTTGCTCCAAACTGGTGGATTACAGACTCGGCATTGAGTGTCCCGATGCGGAGAGCTTCTTTGATGTCCTCTGTTTTGATGAGTCCAGCCACGAATCCAGATCCAAACGCATCGCCTGCTCCTGTTCTTGAGATGCCTTTCACGCCGCTGGTTCCCGCGTGTGCCATCCAGCCGTCGCGATAGACGGTGGATCCATTCGTGCCATCAGTAATGAGTCGAACAGTTCCGTCTGCGTGCAGGAGCTCGAAGATTGTTAAGAGGTTCTTCTTTTTGCTTGTGAGGATCCATGCCTCCTCGCGATTCATGATGAGCACCGATGCCATCGGCAAAAGCGTTTTGATACTCGCGAGTCCTCCCTTCAGCTCCGCATGACCAGGATTCCACGCGACCTTTACGCCGTTCTTTTGTGCGTTCATGAGAATGTGTCTTACCAACGGGAGATTGCCGCCAAGGGAGGTGAGGTAGATCCAACGTGTTTGTTCAAAGATGGAGATTGGCACGTCCGTCTGAGTAAAGGCTGAGCTGGTCCCGCGGTGCACAAGAGCAGTGCGCTCGCCATCTTTCATGGTGAGAAGTGTGGAGTACGCGGTCTCGCCGTTTTTGATCATGCGAACCAAGTGTGTGCTGACTCCACAGCGAGCGAGATCCTCGACGACATCTTTCCCAGGGGAGTCGTCACCAATGCGACAGAGCGTGGCAGTGCGAAATCCGAGCGACGCAAACGTCGCCGCGGCATTGGTCGCGCCTCCACCAGTGGTGAGAACGAGTTCCTCGATGTCGATCTTTGAGCCAAGCGCAACACACTCGCCCGCACCTGTTGGAAATCTACGCGACTTGAGTGCGATGAATTTACTTGAGACGAGAAACACGTCTCTTGTTGCCGCACCGATGGTGATGACGTCGTACATAGTTATTTGTTGAGCATCTCGTTCCATTCTTGAGATGTGATTTCGGCTTGTCGGAGGATTTCCGAAAGCAGATGTTTTGAAATTTCACCCTGATGCGGATTGGGGATGTGAAGTTTTAGGGTCCCCTTAGTCATAAACAAATGACGGCCACCAGAATACGGACCGTCGAATCCAAACTGACGAAAGAGTGAGACGAGCTTCCTCCACGAGATGCTCTTAGGCATACTGAGTCAGTCGTCGTCGGTCGAAGTTTATACGCAATCCAGGGATAGGTTCGTGTGAGCGTATTTTGATCAGCGCCCAATCTTCGAGGACTTCTTGCAGTTCCTGTCGACAGCCCTCAAGTGATTTCTCGCTTGCCCAGACACCCTTTATTCCTGGTATTTCACCAAAGTAAAGTCCATCTTTAAGGAGTTTGTAGTTTGCCAAAGTCATTTTTTTGCTAATGAAGGCTGAAAACATATAAAAACATTGTACCAAATCCTTGACGTTTTCGCCAAACAAGCGTATAGTTTCGAGTCGTTTGCTGAGCCGAAATCCGTCGGTTTTGCAAGCACACCCCGTCGCTCGCGAGCGACGGGGCACACCGGCACGGCGGTACCGTGCATATCTGTTTGTCGGCGTACCAAATGTAGGGCTTAGGCTCTTGTGAGGTTACCGGCTTACGGAGGTTCAAATGGGACTGTTCGATATCGGCCACGTGGCCAAACTGCATGAGATCCAAGCGGCGCGTTTGAGCGCCGGCCAGGAAGGCATCAGCCCAGAAGTCGAGGAACTGATTCGTCGCCTGGAGATGGGTGGTGTGAACCAGTGGAGGATCCAAGCCAAGCGCCTCTGGGACAAGAGCTTCGGTCGAGACCCAGCGGTCAACGCCAAGAACTTCAAGGTCTACCTCGCTGGCATCCCGCAAATCCCAGAAGGTTTGATCAAGGACGACTCCGACCTCCGGCTGCTCTCGCTCGCCGATCCGCGTCCAGGACTGCTGCGCTCCTGCAAGCTCCTGGGCATCCAGTTCGAGGAGCTGGGTTATAACGACAGTTCGGTCGAGCCCTTCGACAACCGCTTCGCCATCCCCACCACTCCGTTCTGGTTCCGCCACGACGATGGTCGCCGGAACCGCAAGCGCCGTCCGGATCACTGCCGCGACGAGCTCGTCGGTGACATCCAGACTGGCTCGGCCATGGAAGGCATCTACGCCTACGCTCACCACCCCGACATCGTGACGGTGGGCGAGCACTTGGTCGATCTTCCAGGCTCGGTGCGTCGTGGCGCTCGCGATGGCTGCGCGTTTTTGGGGGTGTGGGGGGGTCAGGTCAAGCTCGGCGTGGACAGGGACTCTGACTTCGCCTGCCCGGGGTACGGTTCGCTGCGCCTCCGCCGGAAGTAAAACTCTAGACCCTCGTGTCTTGACCCTCCTCATTCCTCAACCTTTTTACGCGCACCCAGTCTTGAGGAACTGGGTGTTTTCATTTGCACAGGTCCCTATGCTTTTCCTGCGCATCCGAGCATGCGCATTTTTTGTCTTACAACCTTTGTCATGAGTTCCTTCGCGGGCTTCAGAATCTCGCGCGGATCGATGACCTCTGGTCGCTCTTTCAAGAATTTACGAATCCCCGCGTCAAACGCCAGTCTCAAATCCGTGTCCACATTCACTTTGCGCACCCCCAGTGTCACAGCTTTGCGCACAGCAGAATCAGAAACGCCTTTTGCGCTGGAAATTTCACAGCCGTACTTGGTGCAGATTTTTTTGATGTTGGCTGGGATACCTGAGGCGCCGTGTAGAACCAGAGGAACAGAAACGCGCTCGGCAATTTCTTTGAGCCTTCCAAAATCAAGTCGAGATTCTCCTTTGAATTTGTACGCGCCATGCTTGGTTCCCACAGCGATAGCGAGCGCGTCGCAGTTTGTCTCACGGACAAATTGAGCGGCCTCTCTCGGATCCGTGAGCTGTGCATCTCGTTCCTCCACACTCACAAAATCTTCGATCCCCGCGATCGCACCAAGCTCTGCTTCCACACTGATGTGACGCTTATGCGCCGCCTCTACGATCTTTTTTGTGCGGCGAATATTTTCTTTGAATGGAAACGATGATCCATCAAACATCACACTCGTGTACCAACCGCTCTCAATCGCTTCCATCACGAGATCGAAATTTTTCCCGTGATCGAGATGGAATACGACTGGACGTTTCGTTTTCTTCGCCGCGATGTGAGCGAGCGTAGCCAATTCTTCCATGCCAGCGTATTCGATCGCCCCTTCGCTCGTCGACAAAATAACAGGCGCGCGTTCAGCTTCAGCCGCGTCCATAATCGCCTGGATCGTTTCCAGGTTGTTCACGTTAAACGCGCCGACCGCATAGTGTCCGCGTTGAGCCTTTGTAAGGATTTGTTTGAGGGAGACAAGCATACTTAAACCGTTTTTACTTTGAAGCCTGGCTTGCTCTTCAGACGCTTGCGAATTTCCGTGGCAGAGAGGAGGCCCTTGGTTGGTCCCACGAATCCAATCACGGACGCGGCATTCACGGCTCCCCAGCGTAATCCTTCAGAGCAAGATTCTCCGTGCATCACCGCGCCCAGGTAACCAGAGGCAAACGCGTCGCCTGCTCCTGTTGCTTCTACAAGCTTACCAGGAAAGACAGGACAGAAGCGAAGATCGCGTCCACCAAATTCATATGATCCGTGCGGGCCGTCTGTGATGATGACGTGCTTGGGACCAAACTTGTAGAGCGCGCCGGCGAGTTTGTGGACCTCGAGTGATTTGGATCCAGAGATGAGCTGAGCTTCTTCACGGTTCACGAACAATACTTCCAGATACTTGAGCAGTTCATACAGGGCTGGCTTGTGTTCCTCCACTTGAATAGATCCTGGATTCATCACAATGTGCACACCATCTTTTTTTGCGTAAGCGACGACTTGCTTGTAAATTTTTTCATAGCCAATGCCCATTTCGCCTACGTAGAGCCAGGTTGGTTTGGGAAAAGATTTTGGAAGGTGATACTCGTGTTTGATGTGTCCAGTCAAAATAGTTTTCTCGCCTGCGTAATTGAGCACAACAGAGTACGTACTTTTCTCACCTTTGATGACTTCGATGAGAGACGTGTCGACGTGTTCTCGCGCAAGAACTTCCAGGGCAAGAGGTCGAGTGGTGTCCTCACCCATGACCGAGAGCACAGCCGTCTTTTTTTTCATGCGCGCAAGACCGATCGCGACATTGGGAGCCGAGCCCGCGATCTGGGAGTCGACGACCTGGACGTCAATCTTCGCGCCATAATCCAAACAGAGCTTGGCCTCAGGCATTTTGAGTGAACACTGCTGGCCGTTACCGTCGAGCACGACGAAGGTATCCAGTTTAATATCGCCGATGGTGATGAGGTCGTACATAGGAAGAAGTACAAGAGGTTGAAGAGGTACAAGAGGTTTAAGACGGAGGAACTAGGAGTGAATTCGCCAACCTTTGGCGGTCATGAATCGAGTGAGGAGATATTCAGTCCGCGTGCGGTGATCATCAAGTCGCTCATATCGTTCTTTGGTGAGATATCCAAGGTCGCGCGCAAGTTCAAGTAGGTAACCGCACTCATTGAGGGATCCAAGAGCTATTTCGCAGAATCGAAGTTGATCCTTGATTGAGCTTTTTACGATTCCTTCAACAATGTTGGCCGGAACTGAAACGGAAGCTCTTCGCACTTGGGACGTGAGCCCATACCGTTCCTCTGGAGGAAACGATGTCGTTCTAGCATACACCTCCAGGACGAACGTGTGTGCCTCTTTCCAGACGACAAGTTCATGGTATCTTTTATTTCCCACAACGTCTTAAACTTCTTGTACTTCTTAAACCTCTTCACCCTCTCCCCAAGTATAACAAAAAAGAGCCAATACGGCTCAACAGCAAAACACAGACCAACAATTCAATGAACAACCGTCACGGCAACACTTCTCCACAGATTGGATTTGACGATCTTCAGTTTTTTTGATAAACTGTTCTTAGTTAGTGAGTACATATAAGTGTGGGGGGAATTTCTCCTCACATATTTTATTTTTTCTTCTATGCCCGAACGTCCAAGCATGTATCCATTGAGTCCTGAGCAAGGGGATTCTCGCATCGCTAGACATGTAGAAGGCGGGCCGCGTGAACATCGGATAGATCTCGAGGGGTTATTTGGTGAATTAACGGATCTGGTTGAGGCACGCGTCGAAGCGGATCAATGGATGATTGAGTTTGCAAAGGCGGAGCCGAAAGTGCGGGATATTTTGAAAACACCACAATCACCCGATAAACACGCTGAAGGCCCAAATGTCGAGGATCATTATCGTGCAATTTTGTCATCCATTGTTTTGTTACGAGATGGGAAAATTCCCTATGAGAGAGCTCGTTCCATATTTGGCATGGAAGATGCGGAGCAAGAATGGGGCGAGGTGGAGGCAATCGTGAAAGACCATCCAAATCTCTTGGTTGCGTTTGCATTTCTCCATGATGTGGCTAAACCCGATACGATCGGGTTTGTCGCTCGCGATGGAAGCCAAGCCATTGAGCATGGTTTTGCTACCAAAGCCATGGATAAGGAGATTGAGAAACGAAAAAAGAAGGCGAGAGATGCCGCCAAAAAAGGCGATCCGTCATCACAAGAGACCTTTGAGATAGAGCAAGAAGCGCGCCGTGCCGAGCTTTTGGCAACGTATCGGCAACTTTTTGCGGAATTCAGTTCCGCGAGACAAGGCGTCGATCCCTTAGATCTGCAAAGAGGATTTTTTGAGGAGTATGGTATCTCCATCAGTTATCGTGGTCACGCTGAACAGGCGTATGATGGGGAGAACCTTGAAGTCGTTCAACGCACACAGGATCGGCTTCAACTCACAGATGAAGAACGTCTTCTTCTACGTTTTGCGATTGAACAGCATATCAATCCGCTCATGAAGTTCGAACAGGTGGAGGGAAAAGATGTTCATTCATTTGTTGAGGCAGCGAAGGAGTTGGGCTTGGATCCCAAAAAAGCCATTCGCGTGTTGCAGGCCGGAATGCTGGTGGACGGGATTATTGGCACCGTGAAACTTCCGACCAAAATTGAAATCACAGATGGAAATGAAGTTCAAGTCACAGACACCTCTGGAGAGAAGTACATCTACACCGCACCTTTGGTAAATTTTTGGAGAGCAGAGCAATTGTATCCGGCGTACCAAGCAGAAGTGGAGCGTAAGAAAAAGGAGGAAGAAACCGCGCACGCACGAAATGTTCTCCTCAAAGAAGAAGGACTCGATGGAGACGGCTTAAAAACCCTCGGCATTCAACAGGGAGCAGACATGGGACGCATTCTGGGAATGATCGCAGGGGCTGTACGTGGAGATGGGAAACTTTCTAACGTTCAAGATGCTGCGTTGCGAGGTGAACTTGAGGCGAGGATAGAGCGGGCGAAAATGAGACTTAAAACGTATGTCTGATTTTTCACGTGAGGGAATGGAACAACCATTTGAAAGTCGAAGATTGATTTCTTTCGATATCAAAGGAACGCTCCACGCTTCAAGCGACAGACCGATTCACCTTGAGATCGATGCGAAACCTCGAAAGCCCCGCGTTCTATACTCAATGCACCACCTTGTCATGACAGATGCGTTATATGACGGAACAGCCATCGTACAATCCAGACATGGGTCGCGATCTTCTCAAAAGTCAAGAGCCTTTGCTGTTGAAAGCGGCCAGTGACTTAGTGCGCGCCGTTGCCACAATTGATCCCAATCCCGATTGCGCCCCGCAACCACCGCAGGCGCTTATTGTTGGTGGGTATGTGCGTGATGTCTATCTTGGTCTTCATCCAAAAGACGCCGATGTTGAAGTGTACGGGGTTGTCCCTGATCAGCTAAAAGCACTGCTTGAACAACTGTTTGGAAAAACGAAGGACGTCGGCGAGGCGTTTGGGATTATCAAGGTGCCGATTGGAGACAAACTGGAGCTTGATATCTCGATTCCACGTCGCGAATCAAAAATAGGAAAGGGACACACAGGATTTCTTATCGATTCTGATCCCTCGCTCGGTATCAAGGAAGCGATGAGACGTCGAGATTTTACCATGAATGCCCTTGCAATGGATCCAATCACGGGTGTTGTGTTTGATCCTTTTGGAGGACTGGAAGATATCCAGACGAGAACCCTTCGCGTGACTAATCCTGAACGTTTTCAAGATGATCCACTGCGTGTCTTGCGAGCGATGCAATTTATCGCACGCATTGAGTTTACCGTTGATCCGGAAAGCGAACGGTTGATGCACGAGATGGTAGAACGTGGTGACATGACAGAGCTCTCTCGAGAGCGTATCACCGAAGAATTTGAAAAATTGATCTTCAAAGGAAAACGACCATCGATTGGATTGGCATTTGCGCGCCGCATCGGTCTGATAGAAGCGTCGTTTCCAAACGCGACCATCAAGGATTGGGACGCGTGGGAACATCTCATGGATCGCGCTGTTGTACACAAAAAGGAACGTCATGCAGTACTCGCCGCTTTTCTGTCAGGATTTTCGCTCTCGTCCCGTGAGGCTACTGTGGCAGGGCTCACGTTTAAGAAAAAAGATATCGAATGTGCGCAGAGCCTCTTGTGTGCGACCGAGATTCAGGATCCTGTTCTCACCAATCCGATCAACGACGCGCGCAGGACACTCAAGCGTGCTCTCCCCGCATCACCAGAAGGTTACGCGGCCTGGCTTCGTATTCTTGAACGAGCAGAAGAGGCCGATCGATTTTTGTCACTTGTTCAGGAACACCATGTATCAGCTCAGCCTCTGTTGCAAGGTCGCGACCTTATTGATGTGTTTCAACTCAAACCTGGTCCGAAATTTCGTGAGATCCTTGATGCGGTCGAGACTGCGCGTGATCGTGCCCAGATCGAGACACGAGAACAGGCGATCGAATATGTGAAGTCGTTGCTGTGAAAAAAGCGGTTCACCCCAGACATAACAAAAAAGAGCCGAGTCGGCTCAGGAAATTTAAAAGCTGAGGGGTTGCCTCAGCTGAGCACGCCCAGGATGTGATCCAGGGTGTAGCGGGTTCTGCTCTTCTTGTTGTTCACGCCCCAGCACCGACCCGTGCCAAAGGTGAAGCCTTCGGGGAATGCCGAGCGGAGCTGTACGACGACCGAGGGATCAACATTCTGAACGAAGATTTCCTCACCCAGTTTGTCCACCACGATGAGCGGCTCCGTGTCGCAGTTCTTGTAGATCGTGATCGTGGAGACGGCTCCGCGGATGGAGACCACCGCCTTCGAGTCTACGACATTGTAACTACCGACTCTCCGTCTGTTCTTCCAAGCCAGCAATGCGGAGGCCTGTGCCTGATCAAAGTCCGGGTTGCCAGCGCGCGAGCACCGTTCACGGAAGTCGAGCACGCGGCAGATCTCATTGTGAGTGAATCCTTCCTCGCGCAGACCCTGGACGAATCGAGCGTCCATGATGGCGATGCCGCGCACGACCACAGGGTCTAGGCCAAGGGCAGTCAGATCTCTGTCGTCCAGACCAATGAGAATCAGGAACTGTTCGAGCGAGCTGGGAAGCGGGTTGCCATCCGGTCCCTGGGATCGGTTGAGGTTCCCGTAGGTATGGTGATCGATGATCTTGACGTTGAGACCGTTCTCGCGCAGTCGTGCTTCGATCTCCGGCCCTGGGATCTCGACGATCCAGACATTTCTACAACCAGTGGACAGGATGAGCTCCATCAGATCGCCACGCTCGCGATCGAGTGTGGCTCCTAGCCCTTGGCCCGAGCGGATGACGGTCATTCCCAGTCGGTAGGCGATCAGCAGGATGAGTCGGCTTTCCGGATCATTGTCCGGACACACGAGCGCCACGATTGGCTTGCGGATTTGTCGCATGGAACCTCCAGGGAAGCGACGGGGAAAGATATCAGAAAACCGGCTTCGTGTCAACCATGTCACTCGCGAGCGACGTGGTCAAACGATCGGCCGGTTTTTAAGTCTATCTCCATTTTCTTGGTATTTTTTTGAGTGCTGCGTCCATGATGGTTTTTTGCATTTTTGGGAGTTTTTCCTGCGCTGCCAGAACGTGAGCTGGAACATCTGGCACGCGTTCGCCATGTTTGCGGCGGAGAACTCGATCAACAGCCAGCGCGATAAACTCTGCCGTAAGACCCAAGCCTTCTTGAACTTCTCGCGGAGTGCCTGACTCGCCGAAGCGATCCTGCACGCCGATGCGTTCCATGGGGACGGGAATGGTGAGGGCGAGCGTCTCAGCTACGGCGCCCGCAAGGCCACCGGCCGTTTGAGCTTCCTCGACGGTCACGATTGCGCCGGTCTCTTTTGCTGCGCGGATAATCATCTTCACGTCCAGCGGTTTGATTGTGTGCATGTTCACGACTCGACACTCGATGCCGAAATCTTTGGAGAGTCTCTCGGCCGCCAGGAGCGCCTCATACAAGAGAGGTCCTGCGCCGATGATCGTCATGTCGTGACCGAGTCGATACGTTTCTGCACGACCAATTTTGAACGGTGTTTTGACTGTTGTGAAGACAGGAGATTTCTCACGAGCAAAACGGAGGTAGCAGGGTCCCACAAGTTTCGCGATCGCTTCTGTTGTCTTTTTTGTCTCGAGTGAATCACATGGAACAAAGACGCGCATGTTTGGCATCACTCGCATGATGGCAATATCCTCGATCATTTGATGCGTGGCGCCGTCGGGACCGACCGAGACTCCCGCGTGTGCGCCAGCGATTTTGACGTTTACGTTGTTGAGCGCGACGGTCGTGCGAATCTGCTCCCAGTTGCGACCTGGTGAGAAGCAGGCGTAGCTCGCGATGAACGGGACTTTGCCAGCCATCGCCATGCCAGCGGCGATCGACGGCATGGACTGCTCGCTTACTCCCAGTTGCACGAAGCGATCGGGGAAGGCTTCTTTGAATGGGAGGACGCGCGTGGATTCTGTGAGATCCGCGCATAAGACGACGACGTTTTTGTCGCGACGTCCTGCCTCAACCAAACCCTCACCGAAGCCATTGCGCGTCGGAGTTTGTTTGAGCTTTTTTTCATCGAAGAGGTCGCGGACGAGCCACGCTTCTCGATTGATGCCAGATTTTGGATGAGTCATAGCAGTGTGTCAATGCGAGGAGTCCTCGACGAAGCAATCCCGAAAGAGAGATTGCTTCGGTCGTTGCTCCCTCGCAATGACATGAATTTATTTCTTTCGAAGTTTCCGAACCACTTTCCATCCTCCCCATCCAATGAGTGCGAGCGGCACGCCGATGCCGATCGCGATAATCACGATCCAGATAATTGCTTCCACAAACCATTGTGCCAAACTCACAACGGCTTGGGCCGCTAGTTTCACGGTTGTTCCTGGGCGAAATTCTTTGCCGCCAATGGTAATGATAGGTTCTTCATCGAGGTTCACGGTGATCGTTGAGAAATCAGCCTGGCTATCCATGTACTGAATTTGGCCCGTGAGAGATTCGATGTAGCCACGGACGGTTGCGAGCGCATTTTCAATTTGGAGAATTTCCTCGACCGTGGTCGCCACGTCCAAAATTTCTACGTAGCGTGCCTCCTGGACCTCGGCATTTTTGAGTCGTGCCGCAACGTCGATGTACTGCTCGGTGATGTCCTCACTTGAAATAAATTCTTCTTCCACAACCAGCGCTTCTGCTTTGAGTGCTTCGATGCTCGCGGTAAACTGATCAGCTGGGACGCGGAAGACGACGTAGCCGGAGAGCGTGCCGTCTTCGTGTTCCTGCACTGAAGATGATTGGACGTATCCACCCTTTTCTTCTGCGAGCGCCTTCACGACAGTTGAGCTTTTCTCGACGTCCAAGACAATCAGACTCAAGGTTCCTGTCTTGATAATTTTCTGATCGATCTCGGCCGCAAGTGCTTCGTCGCGCAGGAGCTCCTCACCTGGGTACAGGCCTTTTTCATCTGCAAAGGATGCGAACGAGGAGTCCATCATGACGGCTTGCTCGTAATATTCTCCAGAGGACGTCGTGTAGGCTCGCATTCCAGTGAAATATTGCGCGACCCACCAAACGAGAGCGACGGCGCCGACGATGGCGAGGACACGCGTGATCCAGGCCACGGCGGTCGCGACCGACGTGGCAGGGAGAGCTTTTTGGATGAACATAGATTATTGGTGTTCGCTTATTATTTTTCCTGAGAGCGTGCGTAGTTGTTGGATGGCGAGGTCAGCCTCCTCACCACGACTTGGAGGCTTTCCATGCCAGAGGAAGTCGTGTTCCATGAACTCGACGCCGTAGCCAGGAATCGTGTCGGCGATGATGACCGTGGGTTTTTCACTGACGCTGTGCGCACGTTCGATGGCAGTGACAAAATCACGAATCGAATTTCCTGCGCAGTGCTCGACGTTCAGGTTGAAGGCTTCAAACTTTGCGGCGAGTGGTTCAAGTGGCATGATCTCCTCGGTGGTGCCATCGATCTGGATATTGTTGCGGTCGATGATAAATGTGAGATTGTAGAGTTTGTTGCGCGCCGCAAAGAGCATCGCCTCCCACGTCTGTCCAGCCGCGAGTTCACCATCGCTCATCACGCAGTACACGCGCCAAGGATCTCGGTTCATGAGTGCAGCGTAAGCAAGTCCTGCGGCTTGAGAAGAACCTGAACCAAGTGGGCCTGAGGTTGTCTCGACACCTGGTAGTTTTTCTCGCTCAGGATGTCCTTGCAAAGGAGAGCCAAGTTTGCGTAGTGTCATCAAAAGTTTTTTTGGAAAGTATCCAGCGTGCGCCATGGTGGCGTAGCGGATGGGACAGATGTGACCGTTGGAAAGGATGAGCCGGTCGCGATCTTTCCAGTCAGGACGTTTAGGATCGTGCATCATCACGTGAAAATACAGCGCGGTGAAAATGTCCGCCATTCCAAGTGGTCCCGCCGAGTGACCCGAGCCAGCTTGAACCAGCATCTCAATCATGTCCTCGCGGATTACTTGAGCCTTTTCTTCGAGGGATTTCAGTTTCTTGTCGTGTAAGTGCAATGGCTTGCGCACTTTGGGACCCAGAGTGAGGTTGGGCATAGATAGGGACAGTTTAGCACAAACCAAAAACCAGAGCGCGAGGCTCTGGTTTTATTTTTTACTCTACAACGATCGTTGCGGTCATGCTTGAGTGGTACTTGCAGTAGTAGTCGTAATCGCCAGCTTCATCGAAGTAGCGGGAGAAGTGTTTGCCAGCGGCGAGTGTTCCGGTTCCCCATTCACCATCTTCTGCGCTCGCGGTGTGGCTGCTGTCGCCTTCGTTCACGAATCGCACAGCGGTACCAGCTTCGATCACGAGTTCTTCATCGCTGTACGCATTGTCGGTAATGGTGACAGTGACGTAAGGCTGGAGACCTTTGTCCGTATCAATGGAGTCGGCTTCGGCAATTTCTGCATCGGCATCGAACTGTGAAGCGAACTCGAGTTCAGAACCCATGGTGTAATTTGAGAAGAATCCATCTGGAACGTCGTGGATCTCTTGGTTCCAAGAGGAGCCGTAGAGTTCCTCGGCGACTTCTTCAGATGGAATGCCCATGATCTCACCGCCAGCGCCTACGACATAGACCGTTGGATCAGAATTGATTTTGATCATCTTCACACCAGGCTTGTAGGTGACGTTGCCGCCGATCTGGATGGTGGACATGTCGGAATCGGAGAGCCAAACCACGTCGTCAAAATTTTCGTACCAAGTGTCGTACGTTTTGCTATTGGGGAACACGTAACGAAAACCGTCCAGGCCGTAGTAGTACACAGCCGAGAACGATTCACCGCGAATGAGGTCGCCGGCTTCCAAATCTTCAGGATCTGTAAGCGTGGTAGCGCTCGCCGACGGGATGAGGCTCGAAAGGGTGAAGCTAAGAGTGAGGGCGATCGTGAGCAGTGAGACTGACAAAAAAGTAAGTCGTTTTGTCATAAGGCCATGAATAAAAAATTAGTGAACGGGAAGATTATAGCATGGCTGAAAAGAAGGCGTCGAGCCCCGTTTTCCACCGTTACTCAACAATGATTGCCCCTTCAAAAACGTTGCGATCATCGTCTTTTGAGTAGTAGTGCCAGGTTCCTGCTTCATTGAAGTATTTGGTGAAGTGTTCTCCCGTTTGCAGTGTTCCAGATCCCCAGACACGGTCCCATTCAGTCGCCGAGTGTGTGTCCTCGTCTTCGTTGACCCAACGAATCGCTATGCCAACGTTTACGGTGATGGTTGGCTGACTATATCCATCAGCAGAGATTTCGATCTCGACAAACGGATGCAAGTCGCGATCGTCGTTTATCGAGAGCGCATCTTGTTCCTCCACGTCTACATCGTACTGTGAGGAGAACTCAACGTCCTCGCCGATTTCGTAGTTTCCAAAAAAACCGTCAGGGATGTCGTCGATCTGTTCGTTCCAATTCTCGCCGTAGAGTTCACTCGCGACTTCTTCAGATTCGATCGCTCGCAGAATTCCTCCCGCGCTGAGCGCATACACCGTTGGGTCGCTCTGGATTTTAAGCATCTTCACACCTGGCTTGTAGGTGACGTTGCCGCCGATCTGGATCGTGGCAAGGTCCCCGTCGGAGAGCCAGAGTACAGCCGAGAAGTCCTCGTACCAGGTTGAGTAGGTTTTGTCGTTGGGGAACACGTAGCGCAAACCGTCCTCGCCGTAGTAGTAGACAGCGGGAAAAGATTCTCCACGAATGAGATCGCCTGGCGACAGGTCGTCAGGGGAGACGGTGGAAGCGGCGAGTACGGGAAGGGCTGCAAAGGCTGCAAGGGCTGCGAGGGCTGCGAAAACTCGGTAGCCCCAGGCTTCCCTGCCCGCCAAAGCTTCAGCGACGGCGGGAGCCTGGGTTCGATAGTGAGATTTCATAGAGTTGTTGATTCATTTCCTTCAGTGTACCACCTGGATCCTTGGACTTGAAGATCGCTCCACCCACACACAGCCGATTCGCACCTGCCTTCACGAGCGCTGGGATCAACTCCGCTGTCACACCACCATCCACCTCGATCACGAGATCAGGTCTGTGCGCTCGTGCTTGAGCGATTTTTTCCAAGATGGATTCCAGACTACCGCCATGTTCAGGATCGCCAAAGGTCTGCCCTTGTCGTCCTGGATGCACGCTCATGATCGTGAGCTGGTTGACTTGGTGGAGGACTTCCTCGATTTCTTTCAGGGGCGACTCAGGATTCAGTGCGACTCCGATCTCGAGTTTGAGCTCGTCTTTGATGAAGCCCGTGACCGCTCCTGTTGGGCGATGCATCTCCGCATGGACAATCGCTCTCTTGAAAGTTGGAACGTACTTCTTCCACGCCTCGATGATGGGAATCGGATTTTCGACCATGAGGTGGAGTTCGATTTCGACATCCGTCTTGATCGCGCCAACACGCTGCGCATCAAACCAGGTCGTGTTGGGAAACAGTGTTCCGTCGAGCACATCCACCTGAATCAACCGACAGCCTTTTTCAACCGCGCGCAGACAAGCCTCAAATTCTTTTTCTGATTCGACGAGTAAGGCTGGGACGATTTCGATCATAGTGTAATTTCTGATGGTAGTTTAGGAACTTCACCGTCAGTAACCATCGTTCGGTATTTTTTTGCGAGTTGTTTACCAAGGATGACAATGTTGAGCTGTCCGTAATGTGTTTCCACGCTTTCGATTAACTTTTCTGTAAAGTCCAGCCATTCAGGATAACGGAAGGAGCGAAGACCGGCGTCATAGAGCGTCGCCACCTTATCGTAGAGCTTTACAAGATGTACCTCGTGATTTTTTGATAAGACTCCAACAACTTCTTCTGCGAAATTGTTATATGTCATATCCTTTACAAGTCGTAGGACGTCTGATGGTAGTGATTCGGGGAGTGGTTGAGATGTGTCTTCGAGGACATCATGGAAAAGTAAGGCGATGGCACCAGCATCCCGAAGACGCTCGGGGAGCTGAGTGTCCAAGAGCATCATTGTTGAGCACCACAAGCAATGAGTGAAGTAAGGATTCTTTTCTCCACCTGGAAAGGTACGGAATGCTTTGGCAGTTGGTAACGTATGTTCTTGATGCGCTTCAGCGACGTACGTTACATACTGCGCATATTCTTTGTAGTCAATCATAGAGTTATCTTACACGAATATGATCATCTGTGATGACAATGTAGCGGTTTACTATGTCCTTTTCTGGTGACTGGAGGATCGAGAGAAGTCGTCGGATGTAGCCTTCATCTGTAGCCTGTGTGAGCCTAAATAAAATAACACCGCAATGTGGGTGATGTTGTCGATAGATGAGATCCCCAAAATCTTTATCGTTGGTGATAAGGATTCGGTTTTCAGTAAACGCTAGTTTGAGAACTTGGTCATCGGGTAATCCACGATCCTCCGTCCCAGCGAGATAGCGGACGCTATGTCCGGAGGATTCCAGAAACGTACCGACGCTTTTTTTCATGTTTGCGTCGAGCAGGAATTTCATAACCTTTCAGGTATCATGTCAAAGTGTTTTATTTCTTCCATCGTAACAGCATCTCGTGCGTAAGCGATGGCAGCAAGAATATCTTCCCTAGAGAGATCTGGGTATTCTTCAAGGAATTCAGCGTAAGAAATTCCTTGGGAGAGCATGTTCAAAATCAACTCAACCGATATGCGCGTACCGCGGATCGTGGGTTTACCGACAAGAATAGCAGGATCACAGACAATGCGAGATTGGTAGTCCATATAAAGAAAGTATAACATTCCTTGACCTTTCCGCCAAACAGGCACTGAAGGAAATCGATCAACGCATGCCCCTCTACGAGGCTTTTATTCGAGGCTGGATTCGCAACATCTCGATCGGATGGAAGCCAACGGCCGTTGTCAATGTTACGCCGCATTCAACCTGATAGGATCTCATACGTTCGCGCTGGGTTTTGACTTGGCGCGTTTTCAATTTCCAAATTCAGTGTTTTCAATCTCCTCCACTTTTTTCAATCGTCGTATATGACGATCCTCTGAGCTGAAGTCAGTAGCGAGCCAGGTGTCGACGATGCCCTTTGCTTCTTTGTGCGTGAGGTGTCGGCCTGGGAGACACAAGACGTTCGTATTGTCGTCGGTGCGGGCGCTCGTCGCCACTTCTTTATTGAAGCCGGTTGCCGCACGCACGCCTTTTACTTTGTTGGCGACGATGCAGATTCCTTGCGCGTTTCCGCAGATGACGATTCCATGCGCGTTGCCGTCAGTGGCGACACGCTTGGCAACCGCGTAGCCAAAGTCTGGGTAGTCGTCGTCACCGACCAGGTTTTCATTTCCCATGTCCGTGACTTTAAAGCCCTGCTCCTTTAAGTGATCCTCAAGTGCCTCCTTCAAATCCCAGCCCGCATGGTCTGCGCCGATGTAGATCGTTGGTTTGTGCATAGTGGGCGGATCTTACCACGATTATTGATTTTTTCAGATGTCGATGATATATTTTTACTGTATGTTGAAGGAAAAATTTCTTGATTTTACTGTTTTATTCCAACCGGCAGATGAGGGTGGTTATACGGTTGTTGTACCAGCACTGCCAGGTTGTATCACGGAAGGCGATACCCTTGAGGAGGCGAGAGCTATGGTTAAGGATGCCATTGTGTGTTATTTAGGTAGTCTCATCAAGGACGGTCTGGACGTTCCGACTGAGTCAGAAAGCCTCATTGGAAAAGTGCGGATTGCTCTTACGACTGCATGACTCCCAGGATGCCTATCATCGGTGCAGCGCACATGATCAAGGCTCTTGAGAGAGCCGGTTTTTATTTGCAGGAATATCGATCGAAGAATTTATTGCCTTACTATGAATTTTCCTGAACGTGAGTTAGAGGTTCTCAAACAGTGGGAGCAAGACGAGATTTTTAAGAAGACGCTTGAGAAGCCTTCTCCAAAAGGCCCGTTTGTTTTTTATGAGGGACCTCCTACAGCCAATGGCCGTCCAGGGATTCACCATGTGGAGGCGCGGGCGTTCAAGGATTGTATTCCGCGATTTCGTACGATGCAGGGTTACCGCGTAGTGCGGAAAGGTGGTTGGGATACACACGGACTGCCTGTTGAGCTTGAAGTGGAGAAACAACTTGGGTTTACAGGCAAGGCACAGATTGAAGAATACGGGATCGCCAAGTTCAATGAGAAATGTAAGGAGAGTGTGTGGACGTACAAAAAAGATTGGGAGGAGTTTACCAAACGGCTTGGCTACTGGGTGGATCTTGAGAAACCGTTTATCACCTACGATGCTTCCTACGTGGAGTCGCTGTGGTGGGTTGTGAAGCAGATTTGGGAGAAGGGATTTTTGTACAAAGATTATCGTGTGACGCCGCACTGTCCGCGCTGTGGGACGAGTTTGTCGTCGCATGAGCTTTCGCAGGGGTATAAGGATGTGAAGGATTTGTCTGTGACCGCGAAGTTCAAAATCGCGGGGACGGAAAATGAATATCTTCTCGCTTGGACAACGACGCCATGGACGCTTCCTGGGAACGTCGGGCTCGCTGTGGGGAAGGATATTGTGTATGTGAAAGTGAAACAGGGCGAGGATTTTTTGTGGCTCGCGAAAGATCGTCTTGGTGAGGTGAAAGATCCTTACGAGATTGTAGAGGAGGCGAAAGGAGCGACTCTTGTCGGGAAAAGTTACGAGCCGCTGTATCCATTTTTGAAAGAGGCAATTCTTGGAACAGATCAAGAGTCCAAAAAAGCGTGGTGTGTGATGGCGGCTGATTTTGTGACGACGACAGACGGCACGGGCATCGTGCACACAGCGGTCATGTACGGAGCGGATGACTTTGCGCTTGGACAGCAAGTGGGTCTGCCAAAGCATCATCTTGTAAAACTCGACGGCAGCTTTATGGAAGGAATGGATTTTCTCTCTGGTCGTCACGTGACGGACGAAGACGTGGCGGTGGATATCATCAAGGATCTTGCGCACCGCGGACTTTTGTTTGCCAAAGCGAAGTATGAGCACTCGTATCCCCACTGTTGGCGTTGCAAGACAAAGGTTATCTACTACGCGAAAGACTCCTGGTATATCCGCATGAGCGATTTACGTGAGCAACTCCTCGCAGAGAACGCCAACATTCACTGGGAGCCAGATCATATTCGCGACGGCCGGTTTGGAGAATGGTTGCGTGAGGTGAAGGACTGGGCATTTTCACGCGAGCGTTATTGGGGGACACCGCTGCCAATCTGGGAGAGTGATGATGGCGATCGATTGTGCATCGGTTCGTTTGCGGAGCTGCGTTCGCTCGCGAAAGATCCGACGAAAGTCGGTGAGGCGTTTGATCCGCACCGTCCGTTTGTGGATGAGGTTGTGCTCGTGAAAGATGGCAAAGAATACAAGCGCGTCCCGGATGTGTGTGACGTTTGGTTTGATTCTGGTTGCATGCCGTATGCCCAGTGGCATTATCCGTTTGAGAATAAAGAACTTGTTGATTCAGGCGAAGTATTTCCAGCAGATTATATTTCCGAGGCGATCGATCAGACGCGCGGTTGGTTTTATACTCTACTGGCGGTTTCAACATTGCTTGGTCGTGAACGACCGTTCAAAAACGTCATTTGTTTGGGACATGTCTTGGATGCGGAAGGGAAGAAGATGTCAAAGTCACTCGGGAACGTCGTGAATCCAATGGAGATGATTGAGAAGTATGGCGCGGATGCTGTTCGTTGGTACATGTACACGATCAACCAGCCAGGCGAGTCCAAACGTTTTGATGAGAAAGCCCTTGGGGACATTGTGCGCAAGAATTTTACGATCCTCATGAACGTCGCCGCGTTTTACGAGTTATTTGCGCAAGAGGGAACGAGTCAGGTCAAGGATCCAACACACGTACTTGATCGCTGGATTCTCGCGCGCCTCAACAAACTCGTTGTCGATACAACCGACCGGCTCGAGAAGTACATCATCACCGAAACCGTCCGTGATCTCGGGGCGTTTATCGATGACCTTTCGACGTGGTACGTGCGCCGATCTCGCGATCGCATGAAGGGAGAAGATGTTGCGGATCGAGCAGTAGCAATCGAGACTCTTCGTCAGTGTCTCTTCACCCTTTCAAAACTGATGGCTCCATTTGCTCCGTTCCTTGCTGAGTCTCTCTACAAGCAAGTAGGTGGACCTCTTGCGTCTGTCCATCTGGAAGAGTGGCCCGTGTCCGATAGCGCTCTGATCGATGAGGTTGTGCTAGAAGAGATGGGCCGTACCCGTTCTCTTGTCTCTCGTGCGCTTGAACGCCGATCAGAGGTGGGAATCAATGTACGGCAGGCTTTAGGAGGCATGATCATAACCGTACCCTCTGGTGAGATTGGAGAAAAATATCAGGATTTGATAAAAGATGAAGTGAACGTGAAATCCATCGAAGTAAAAAAAGGGGAATACGCGGTGGAGCTCGATCTCACACTCACACCAGCGTTGGTACGGGAGGGAACCGTGCGTGAGGTCATTCGGCGTGTGAACGACTTGCGCAAAACGTCTGGACTCACGATTGAAGATCGCATCGAGTTGTATGTCACAGGAGAATCCGAGATCCTCAAAGCGGTTCAAGAACATCAAGATTTACTGCTGCGCGGAACACTATCCTCTTCTGTGCGCACGGACGGTTCTGTTCCCGAGATCAAGAGTATGTTCCGTGTCAACGAATTCGATATTACGATTGGGTTTGCTATACTGAAGTAACTATGACTGTGGATTTTTTCAAGCTCCTTACCGAGCTCGGTCTGACACCTACCGAGACACGTGTCTATCTTGCTTCCTTGAAGCTTGGCCCGACGTCTGTACAAGAGGTTGCCAAGGCTGCCAAGCTTTCTCGAACAGCGGCTTACGATGTGATCGCGTCATTACAAGAGCGTGGGCTTATGTCGACGTTTGAGCGTGGAAAGAAAAAATATTTTTCTGCCGAGGAGCCTGAACGAGCCGTGGCGTACTTCAAAAACCGAACAGTAGAACTCACCGAAAAGATCGAAACATTTACGCGATCGCTCTCTGAAATGAAAATGCTCTCTGGAGGTGAACGTCCAACGGTTCGGTTCTTTGAGGGAAGAGAAGCCTTACATGCGCTGTTTGCTGATCTCGTCTCTACGCATCCAAAGGAGCTTCTTGAACTTGCCAATATCGATTCGGTTTATGCAGAGCTTGATCCGAAAGTGTTACTAGAGGCTAGGAAGGCATTAGACGAGACGAAGGTGAAGATCAAAATGTTGTTTAAAGGGACGCAACGCAACCCTCGTCCAGGAGCCGAGTACTGTCGCCTGCTTCCTGAGTTCGGAGATTTTAACGGGGAGATTTGGATTTACGAAAACCGTGTTGCCTTTGTGCAGTTCATTGGAAAGATGATGACCGTGATTATCGAGAGTAAGAGTTTTGCGGACATGGCCAGAACGTTATTTCGTGCGGCGTGGTCGGTCTGTTCGGCACAGTCGTTTCGCAAGCCCTCATGAGAGATCCTTCGACTTCTCGAGGACTCGTCAATTTGAAAACCGACCTCGCATGAGACGGCTTCCGTTGAAGCACCTCGTGGGGTCGGTTTGCGTTTGCGTTGGGCTCGGGTTCGGCGCTCCCCCGGGTCCGGCTCTGACGCGAAGTCAGAGTCCGGACACCGGGATCATCACGCTCGGTTCAACCGCCCATAGGTGCCTCCAAGTGATCTAGACGACCCTCACCATCCCATCGAGGACGGGAGCGTCGTCGAGGAAACGGTCGGTGTCCGTCTGCAGAACCACGTTGTCCACGTTGGTTCGCTTCTTGGGGACTGGTTTCAAGATTCACTCCTTCGGTGTTGGCTCATTGAGAGCCATGACTCTCTGCGGCCGTCGAGACACTTCTCGTCGCAACGGACAGGTTGTCCGTGTTCTTTCCAACTTGGGCGGGGTATGGCGATCACGAATTCATCTCTGTCCACTCCATGAAGTTGAGAGGACCACTACAACGCAGCAGTCCCCGTGAAACGTCAGAAGCGCACAATCTATCAGAGATATGCATAACTGTCAAGCCTCGTTGGACGATATTTTTAAAAAGATCGATTGAGACTTCAAAAGTTTGTAAACTAAATTCAAACAAGAATTCTAGCTAACTTAAGTCTAAAAGATGATTAGAGCTCGCTAATGCTTGACAGGAAAAGCATCTAGTGATAGTCTTGTCGGTTCCTTCATGTCAGATGATGTGAACATTAGACATCAAACCGATTTCTGGACTGTTCGCAGATGAATCCGTTAGGCATTCGTGCGGGAAACCGTACAGGAGGTACGGAAGAAGGATTATTTTGCGACAGGTCTGGCGGCACGAAAATGCTGTATTCGCGGAGGCTAAGCCTCCGCAGGGAGAAAGCCTCCGCAGGGAGAGAGATTCTGAGGGTGGACCCCTCCCTTCGCGAAGGGAGGGGTGGAGGACCCCAGAGATTTGGCATCGTGATTTTCATCGTCCCCCAGCGATGAAGACACGAAGTCAAATCTCTGGCGACGGTTGTAATGCTCGCTTCCCTTCTTTTTGTGACTCATGTCGCGACCGGGAGGGAGGAAATCATGGACATTCAAAATGGAATCAAGCGGATTCGCGGGTTCGTTGAGAGTGTCCAAACGTGGGCACTCGATCGTCGTCTACGTGAAGAAGCACTGCTTGTTCACACGGCCAAACTGGTCGAGAGCGGAAGCCTGCGTGTTGGGATCAACGACAGCGTGCTCGCACAGTTTGAGGTCGCTCCCGTGCGGAACGAAGCCCGGGAAGACCAGAAGCTCCACTGCGGCTGGGAAATCGACGATGATAACGTCACCGCCAGTACCGGCTACTACGGTGTCGAAGCGTTTAACCTGCTCGACGACCTGACCGAGCGCGGCGAGGTACGTCTCAAGCATCTGTCGCGCTACAATGGTTGTTCTCGTGACTCCATGCAATACCGGAGCGTGGGAAACCGTCAGGTCCCAGTGGAATACACAGCGTATTATCTCCAGTGGAACGGCGAGTCCGTGCTGTTCGCGGTCACGGGATTCGACGAAACGCGCAACCACTGGCAGGTCACCATCGCAGAGCGCGGCGACGGCTTCTGGAAGCTGATGCGCGACGGGATGGACGACTTCTTCGTCCGCAAGCACCGTGGCAAGTTCCTAGACCACGCCATGAACGAGATGGTGGTGAAGACCTACCGGCGTGATGATCTCATCTATCCGCCGGACCTGTCGCGCAAGGTCGACCAGCTGTTCGCCGCGTTTAGCCGCTGGCTCGTGGATCCACGCGTTCCGCGCTGGGGAGCACTCCTCATCGGTTCGCCCGGCACAGGCAAGACCACGGTGGGCGGCCTGCTTGCGGGGATGAAGTCGGACGAATGCACGTTCGTGTACGCGCCGGCAGCGGATATCGACCAGCCTGGCACGCTCGTGGAGATCTTCCGTCACGCGAAACTACTCTCTCCGTGTGTTTTGCAGATCGACGACGTGGACCTCATCTCGCGGGACCGCGGCTACTACGAGGGCCCGTCCATGACGAGCGTCCTCATGGAGCAGCTCGACGGCCTGTCCGCCGAGACGCGCCTGTTCGTCATCCTCACTACCAACGATGCGCAGGCGATCGATAAGGCGATCGTGAAGCGCGCCGGACGGGTAAGCAATAAGATCGTGTTCACCGGGTTCGGCCCGTGTCTTCCGGAGCTGCTCCTGCGCGGCGCACGTTCCCTCGGAATCGCACTTTGCGAGACGGACATCAGGGCGGCGGTCACAGAGATCGGAGAGATGGCAAACGCATTCTCCCCGGACGAGGCTCGCAACGCCTGCGAACGCCTCGTGCTCGCCGGCGAGGAAACCCCAAGTGTTTCGTCGCTCACCGCGGCGCTCAAAGATACGTTTCATGCGTTCCATTCGAAGGACGCCGATGTGACCCATCTCGATTAACTCAGCGTAGCCACTCTTCTGAGTCGGCTGTGTTTTTATTTGTGATCTCTGCAATAATCGCGTAGGGATCTCGTATAAGAAAACTGGCTCCTCGTAAGGAGCCAGTTCGTGGTCAGTGCTGTGTGAAAACACAGCGATGTTTGTTTCCCGGAAAAACCGGGACGCGAGGCGGAGCTAGCCGCCCATGGTATCTCTCCCATGATGGGAGTGCCTTCGTTTCGTTGCGGGATCGATGTCCCAAGCCTCACACAAGCGGATTCTTGCATGTTGCTGCTAGCCATTCATGGCACCCTCCTCACCACTATCCTATGATTAATTTCTTTCCTGTACAATGTCGATTGTATGAATGTGAAGAAAATGGTTTTGATTATTCCACCCAACGACGCTGAAGCAGTGATGATTCAACGGTTGGCTGAGAAGTTGGGTCTTCCAACGATTGTTTCCAAGCAGCTTCACGGTGCATCGCTCGACAAAGGTCATGACTATGTCGGTGATGTAAAAGCTGCTGGTTACACGCAGGCGATTGTTGTGGAGATGCCTGGGCCAAAGGCGGAGGCAAAGCTTCGTAAGCTTGGAGTGAAGGTCATACTCATCGATCATCACCATTACACAGGACTCAGTCGCGCACATGATGCGAAGGGAAAACTGTTGTCTTCCTCACTGGAGCAGTTTTTGGAGATGTTCAAGGTGACGGATGTTCAGTTGAGGAAATGTGGATTTGATCCTCTTCTTGTTCGCGGGATTGGAATTCAAGATCGTGGGTATGTGTGGTCTTTGCAAGATGAAGGGTATTCCAAATTACAGATTAAGGCCGTGATGGATTTTCACGATAGCCTTATTGCTCACTTAAAGAATCCAAAGACAGACGCGCGTAAGGATCGTTTGGCTTTGGATGCCTGGAAGCGAAAAAAGAAATGGCGAGAATTTTTAGTGATCACGACGCGCGCGAATGTTCAGTTACGTCCAAAACTTTCTCATATCGTTGTTGAGGAAATTGGCCGACCTACTTCCATGATCATTGTTGAACATGGTCGCGGACTCATCTATGTTCAGGAGTCGCCCTACGCGCTTCATCTGTTTGAGCGGTTTGGTGGCTTCACATTTGGGTTGGATCGGAATTGGGGATTTCGTAATGACTCACAGAAAAAAATTACGCTTATGGATGTGAAGAATGCTATTGAAATGGTTCATCGCAAACGCGCAAACTAATATGCGGTCGTTGCTCATTGGTCTTTCAGGGCTTTCAGGAGCAGGGAAATCAACACTTGCCGAGCATCTTGAAGCGCAAGGAGGCGTAAAGCGCTTTCGATTCGACGCGTATTACAAAACGAAGACCGACTGTCCAAAACTTGCTGATGGCCGGCCGCATTGGGATCTACCAGAGAGTTTGTATCTGGATGAGGTGTACGAGGCGCTAAGCGAACTTCGCGAGGGAAATGATGTTTTTCTTCCAATCTATAATAGGAGGTTGTGTGAGCGCACTGGAAAGATGCTTTACAAAACTGCCCCTGTGATTTTTGCGGAAGGTCTTCAGTTATTCTCTGACTCGCGCATTCGTGATCTGTTTGACCTGCGGCTGTGGCTTGAGATCGATGAGCAAACAGCACTCAAACGCCGTCTGCAGAGGCAGCCAGATTACAATGTTGCGTATCACCTAGCTGTGGCGCTTCCAGCACAACGCGAGGTCGTTTTACCATTGCGTGCTCATGCCCATGGCATTATTGATGGGTCACAATCTATCAAAACAGTAACAGAGACGGCTGATGAAATCATCAGAAGGTTTCTTGGGGTTTAAGGTGCGATCGCGTACAATGTGATTTGTATGTGGAGGTTTGAATCAACGCACGAACAGAAAGAAACCGAGTATCTCGATGCCATTATCGAGAAGATTGAAGGTGACGTACATCTCCGTCATCATGCGCAAGCCATTTTGGATGGTGTGGCTGCACAGGAACCTCTCGTTGCTCAGAGTCTTCTCACTCCACAAGATGTTCGCTATCACGCAGAAGGTCCAGTCATGCTGGATCATCTCACCCTCATGCTCATGGTACTCACCGCGGTTTGCGAGGGGAAAGTTCACCTCGTCGACATAGAAGAATTTCGACGACTCAAAGGATACGAAGGGGAGATACAGGAACTCGAAGATACGTTGAAAGAATACGTTGCATTTTTTCAAGTCTTCATCCTTATGCATGATGTTTGCAAGTGGGTGAGCCTGAGTTTCAGCTCGAGCAAAGAAGGGGCACTGTCGTTTGAGACGTATCGTGATCGCTATGCCGTGTTTGCAAAACAGCACAGTGAAAAGTCTCCACGCGAAATTCAGGCCCAGTTTTATTTGGTGAACAGAATCGACGTGCATTATTATCATCATGCGCGACACATTCATACTCGTGTCTATCAAGAGTTGCTTGAGCGGTTATGCCAGGCTCATGGATTGAGTGAAAGAGATCACGAAATGGTGGATGACCTTGTCAGTCATCATATGGAGTTTGGAAGTGACTTCGATGTTGTGCGTCCGAAACGAATCCATCGCTATATTCATCTGGCAACAAAGCGCGGGTATGACGCAGATGATTTTATTGATCTCATGCAAGGATGTCAGTTCCTTGATGGCGTGTGTGGTTCCAAGCGATTAAGTACACGTGGGTACTGGCATGATCCCAGTCCGCTCATCAACTGTCTTAAAAGTGAGAGTGAGTATGCTCCGTGGCGACGAGTACAAAAAGAAAAAGAGCGTGTGGAGGCAGAAGGACGTGCACGGAATCGATTGTTGAAAGAAGTTGGGCTTGATGGTGTGGCACTTATGGATGTGCTTGAGATGGAACCCGGACGAGCATTTGGTCTAGCGCTGCGAAGGATTCACGCGGGGATTTTGGGGAAAAGCGAAATGCCGAAGTTCAGCAGCAAGATCGATGCAGAGATCGAAAAGCGCGTTGCGCAGTTTTACCAGAAGTCGTTTAAGAAAGGAGAGTAGTCACCATAGATCACATACAGAAAAATATGATGAGCTTTATTCATGGATCCGTGCTGTTTCATGGGGTGGGATATCTTTTGATTGAATGTCATGGGCTTGGATATAAAATTACAATGCCAGAACATGTGGCGCATGAGTTTCGTGGTGAAGTTGAAATGTACTTACATGAAGTACAACGCGATGACGGAAGGGAGTTATTTGGATTTCGGTCTATTGCTGAGCTCGAATTATTTTGGAAGTTGATTGCGATCTCAGGCGTAGGCCCAAAGAGCGCACAGAAGATTGTATTCTCCGATGTGGTCGATCGCGTGAAAGCAAAAATTATGGCAGGCGATTTGACCGCGCTCACAGATGTTTCAGGGATTGGTAAAAAGACCGCGCAGAAAATTATTTTAGAATTGAAGGGCGTGCTTGTGGAGGAACCTGGCTTCTCGGTGCTGGATGCCGATGCTATTGAGGCCTTGATTGGTTTGGGGTACTCACGACGGGATGCAGAGGCGGCGCTCAGCGGCGTTCAAGAAGAGCATACCGATGACCGCATCCGCGCAGCGCTCAAGAGATTATCGCGATGAGTATGCTCACATCAGACGAGTGGAATGCATTTGTATTGAAGCACGGCCCGCGTTCAGGCAGGTTTTTGCAATCCTGGGAGTGGGGTGAGTTTCAAAAGTCAGTTGGTGAGACCGTGCGTCGAGAGGTTTACGAAGAAGAAGGAGAAGTCGTTGGCGTTGCACAATGGCTGGATCGGAAGGTTCCATTGTTTGGAACGTACAGCTTTTGTCCCAAGGGGCCGATCGGAAAGATTCCACCCAAGTCTAATCGGATGTTTCTCCGTATCGAACCCGATCACGACACTCTACTTCATGGCGCACGCAAATCCATCGACGTGAATCCGGCTCACACCCTCATCACGGATCTCAGCCAAAGTGAGGAAGAACTTCTGGTTCAGATGCACGAGAAGACGCGTTACAATATTCGAGTGGCACAGCGGCATGGTGTGCAGATGGATCTTCATCATGGATCCTTCGACGACGTGTGGGCACTCTTCAGTCAAACATCACAACGCGGAGCCTTCAGGCTTCACACAAAACGGTATTACAAGGCCATGATGCAGTCTCTGAAAGAAAATAGCTGTCTCACTTTTTGCGCGATCGCTCAAAAAGCGAGCTTACCTCTTGCTGCCACTATCATGGCAGACTTCGGCGACACACGGACGTATCTTCACGGTGCTTCATCACACGAACATCGAAATCTTATGGCGCCCTCACTCCTTCATTGGGAACTTATGAAAGACGCGAAGGCGTGTGGAATGCACTTCTACGATTGGTGGGGAGTTGCTCCACTTGATGCTCCAGAGAATCATCCATGGTCAGGCATCAGCCGTTTCAAGCGCGGATTCGGTGGGGAGGAGTTAAGCGCGCCAGGAACGTTTGATTTGGTTTTGAAGCCTGTTCGATATAAACTCTACACGCTTGCTCGTTCTCTTCGACGTCAGTTTTAATCCTGAAATATGAAAACCATTCTGATCACCGGAGTCGACAAGGGAATTGGCCACGCGCTCATGCAGAAATTTCTCGACGAAGGACATTTCGTGATCGCCTTGTTTTATGCTAACCGTCCTGAGCCTAACGATAATCTCATGGACTTCGCACTTGATCTTGGGAAGCCTGAATCGATTGCTTCTTGTGTCACGGCGATCACAAATTTCGGCAAGCACATCGACATCCTCATCAACAACGCCGGCATCTTGGCCGACGAGGAAGAGACGAGCGTGGTTGTCGAGAAGCTCCGCAAGACGCTGGAAGTCAATCTCATCGGTACGATTGATTTTACCGAACGTCTGATTCCACTCATGGAAGATGGCGGACATATTGTTAACATTTCCTCTACGGCTGGGTCGCTTGAGCTCGTGGGAAAAGTCTCGCACTTTATTGGTCATTACCCAGCCTACAAGATTTCAAAGGTCGCGCTCAACATGTACACGCGCACGCTCGCCCTCGAGCTCAAAGATCGTGGAATAATTGTGTCTTCTGCTCACCCAGGCTGGACTCAAACCGACATGGGAGGGAAGGAAGCGGACATCACTCCCAAGCAGGCTGCCGATGGGATCTATGACCTCGCGGTTTCACGTCCAGAAACCGCCGGTTTCTGGTTTGCCGGCAAGCGGCTACCTTGGTAGGTTGTCGTGTATGCACCCGTAGCTTAGCTGGATAAAGCGTTTCCCTCCGAAGGAAGAGACCAGAGGTTCGAATCCTCTCGGGTGCACCAGACACAAATGCAAAGGCGGTCTCAAGATGAGGTGGTTTTTACGGGTGAGGTATTATTTTCCAACGACAACGCCTTCGCCAGCAGCGAAGTCATCTTCTGGAAGTTCGGTCGTTAGCTCACTCAAAGACTTACTTAGAGATTCATTTGTCACTGTATCTTTTGCTTCAAAACTTGTTGTGTTTGTCAGTTTCACAAATCGTCCTACGTCGTCCTCGTCTGGATTGATCGCCACATCAAACCACGCACCAGCATGAGCAACCTCCACTGGCATTTTGCTGATCGTCCAGGTGACAAGCCTGGTAGTCGCGTTGAAGCTGATTGTTCCAATGTCTGTGTCTGTGTTGTCGAGCCACGTGACGTCTTGCGGAATAGTGGTCGACATTTTTATGCTTGAGAGTGCGTGCAGAGAGTTCGAGACGTTCCAATAGATGCGATAGCTCGTGGTCTCGCCGACTTCAGGCGGCAGGGGACCTGCACCAATCACGTTTCCACTTTCTGAATAGTAGCGTGCTTGGGCATTCACGCTCACGTCTGAGTTAAGTGAGATGGTGATTGGTGTTGCTTCGAGGGTTCGTGTGCTCACGACGTCGCCGACTTTTCCTAATGTCAGTGTGACGCCAATGGTAAACGTGTCTGCCTCATCCCCTTCAAGGGAAGAGGAGAGCGGTAGCGATAGATCAATAACGCTCGATGCTTCTGGATCAAGTTTTTTTAGCGACCCTACGGCATCGGCATTCCATGTCAGTGTGTTTCCACTGCGCGATCCGTCACCTAGATTCGCGTCGTTCCAGTCGATGGGGACATCATCACCGTTTCCCTCCACGCGCATCTCAAAGCTGAGATCCTCCACGGATTCTTTGCTCGCGTTTTTAAAATCCAGTGACACACGCAGCGTTTCTCCGAGCTGTGCGTTTTGGTTTTGGTTTGATCCGTTGACGATCACTGAGAAGGCGATGGATCCACCAAGGACATCAGTGACAACTTCTTGTGTTGCCTGTGGAAGGAATAATTCGTCGTCTACAAATCCAACAGTGACTGACACCTTCTGTTCTCCAGAAGCTGTGGAGGTAAAAGATCCTTTGAGGGTGATGGCTGTCAACTCTCCAGGTTCAAGAGTGACAATGTTCCAAGACGTTTCTTCCTCACTGAGCGCTGGATCCGATTCAGACAGCGTGAAGTCCTGCGGTAGAGCTGGAGTGACTCGTAAATTGTAAACGGGTTCACTTCCAATGTTCTGGATATTCACCACATACTCCGACACGTCGCCGGCCAGGGCCTTTTCAGGACCTGTGAGTGACAGAGCTATGACCGAATCTGTCACCTCAACTTTGTGCGTGGCGATATCTTGAAAGTCAGAACTAAAATTTGCGGGCTTGTAGGTGAAGAGCGCTTGCAGGCGTTGGGAGCTTGGAACCTCCGAGAGAAATACACCTTCAATCGAAATCGATCCGTCAGAGCCAGCGCTTAAGGATCCGATCGTCCACTCTTCTCCTTCATTGGGTTCTGGCGTTGAGGAAAGTAGATGGAACGATTCGGGAACATTCAACTTCATGATGAGAGAGGCAATTGGTACGGAGCCAGAATTTTCGTAGCGAAACGTGAAGGCAATGGTTTCGCCCGATTTTATATTTTCTGGTCCTTCAACCGAAAGTGAAAGGGTTTCGTTGTCGTGAAAGAGCCCTTGGGAAAAAAGAAAAAATCCGCCCCAGGCGATGGTCGACAGGCACGCAAGCGTGAGGACGGTCTTCACGAGTAGCCTCGTAAAACCTGAACGGTTTCCACGATCGAGCTTGGTGAAGTCAGGCACATGGCCGTCGCGCGTGTAGATCGATCTGAGTTCTTGTTTGATCTCGCGCGATGTGTGACGTTTGCGTCTGATCATTATAGCGTTTCCAAGAGGGCTGCAAAAAGATGATCTGTGTCGTTGGTAATCTGTGAACTATCAGAACTCCAGAGGACATTTGTCTCATCAGGCGTTGTTATCTGAACCGTAGTTGTGCGATCAATCACTCCAGATTGTTTTTGAATGGTCAGTGTATATTCGTGTGTATCAGGCAGTCCAACGAACGACTTGAAGGAAGCGTACAAACCTTGATTCTGCGCGAGTGCTTCCACGGTGAAGGGAAGTTTGTAGCTGAAACTTACTGTTGATGTAGAGCCTGGTTTTGTTTGTACCCAATTTCCAAAAACCGTTTTTCCATGTTCTTCCGTGATGGTCGTTCCACTGACTGGATCGATGCGCTGTGTGAGAACCGCATAGGTGAGGTCGTCGTCCAGAATCCAGTCTTCCAATGGTTGATTAAACAGCGAGCTGTCAGGAATACTGAATCCTTCAGCGCTCAAGAGCTCTGCGCCTTTTGGGACATACACACGCAGATAATCGACATTATTCACACCTGTGAAAAGGAGTCCTTGAATCCCAAAGTGCGTTCGAGAGATCGTTACCGTGTTTACGATTGAACCATCTTCCTGCACGTCAACATCAACGTTCACAGCTTCTTGAATCACTCCGTCGGTCTTTCCGCCACCGAGATTGGTGTCAACCACCATGAGATAGTCTTGATCTGTTTGTTTGATTTCACCACCCCATGAACGCGCAAGAACCTCACGTTCAAGATTTTCATCGACTAAATAGAGTTGAAGATCTTTTTCTGAGAGTCCTGTTTTCACGAAGTCTAATGAAGTAAGAAAATCTTGTGATGTTTTTTCGATCGCGCGCTCAACAAGTTTAGGTGCGAGGTCGCCGATAAACGCCTTTGGGCGATTCTCTGTGCGGTCGTATTCGATCTCCACCATGCGTTGCGCTTCAAAGATAAAATTTTCTTGTGTCACGGTTTTCCCATAGTCAGGCATGTCAATGGGGCCGAGCAAGCCAATCAGGTCGGCAACAAACGTGGCGTTCACGGCAAGGACACCATCCACACTCGGTCCGCCAGCGTCGCGATAAAATTGAATGAGTTGGCGGGCGCTCGTAGGGAAATCAGGGAACCAGTTGCCATCTTGAAATTCCCATCGAGCCGAAAGGAGTTGAAGTGGAACAGGAGCGATCAAATCTTGTTGAAGCGTTCCTTGGAGATCGTAGGAACCACCACCGGGAACACTCATGTCCTCGATCACTCCGTCATGCACTTTGATGTCCGCGAAGCTTCCTATGAAGCCGCCGGTGGGACGGATCTCTGTGTTGTTTTGAAAGACGATCAAGTAGCGCTTGCTTCCATGTGCGCCCAAAAGTTCTTGTATGACTCCAAAGAACGATTCGAATTCTTGAATGGTTGTGAGGAGCTGGGGTAGACGTGTAGAGAGTTCAGCAACGTCGGACTGGTACGCAGATGGGATTGCGTCCAGGTCGATTTTTTCAAGGGCATGTTGTGCCGTCTCAAGATGTGGAACAGCTGACGTGAGGTAAGCCTCCAAAAGATTCAATCGCGAGATGGGAGTGGGATTGAGTTCTTGTTCGATAGCCGCGTAGCCTTCTGAGAGTCTGGTTCCTGCAATGGCGAGTTCCTGGCCAGCTTCAATGAGTGCCTCACCTGTCTTGTAACTCGATTGCGTGAGTGGAAGCACCGTCAGCAAGAAACGTGTTCCCGCGCCCAGTTCATTCAGTGATTTTGTTGCTTGCGAAAAACGATCACTCGAGAGAGCGAACTGCGTTTGGGCGCTCTGACTATCTCGAGCAAGCGCAGCGTGTGCAGCGTCAGAAAGGAGTGAAACAGCTTCGACTCCATTTTGTTCAAGTGTGGATTTTGTTGATCGCAAGTCTTGCACGACGTTCATGGCTTGCAAGGGAAGGACAAACAGAAATGAGACAGCCACAAAGGACGCAACCGCGCGTTGCCAGGAGGATTCAAATCTGATTGAGGGAAGGCGAAACGTTGGGAGCGTGAATTTCCATGTTCGTGTTTTTAGAGCAGGTTCGTTTGTGATTTCTGTTTGGATCTCTTCAAGATCAACAAGGTCGGCTTCTCCGGCGGAGCCATGTCCGGCTTCGTCGGATGGTTCTTCCTCTGGAAAGTCAAAGAGAGAGAAAATGTCCTCTGGCGTTTGGACTGGCAGAAAAGCTTTCAATGACGAGGTCATCCCAGAAGTGAAGGCAAGAGCATGTTGTTGGGGTTTTTGCTCTGAGAGCCATGTGTTTTTGAGACTCTGTGTCTGCACGCGCGGCATGGAACGTGAGAACCGGTGAGTACCATACGCGGCGAGTTCTTCCTCAGAGAGTTGATCTGTTAAGTCTGATGAAGAAAGCGTCAGATCATGTGAGAGGTCGGGAGTGATGACAGGAGTAACCATCAGATTCACATGAACGCGTTGCGCTGTTTCTTCTTCGTGAGTCTCATGTTGTGTAGGTTTCAAAGAGAGGACGAAAGGCGAGGTTGTGTGTGAGAGCGGCTGTTCCACTTTTGGGCGCGTTGGAAGATGATAGGTGTTAATCAGTGGCGAGCTCCTGGTTTTTTTTCGAGTGCGCGAAACTTTTGTCTTTGTCTTTTTTAAGACAGACAGTATTTTCTTTTTGGGAGTTTTTACAAGGGGTTTCTTTTTAAGCACACGATTCGTAAACGGCGAGCGTTTGTTCTGCTGCACGTTTCCATGAGTAGCGTTTGATTTGTTCAAGTCCTTTTTTTCTCAGCTCATCTTGCAGCAGCGTGTTATCAAAGACGTGAGAGAGAGTTTCGGCGATTCTGTGAGGATCACGCGGATCGAAGTACACAGCCGCGTCACCCAAGATTTCTGGCAGCGAGCTTGAATTGGATGCAACGACCGGGACGTTGAAGCTCATCGCCTCCAATGGTGGAAGGCCGAAGCCTTCACAGCGGGAAGGGAAGACATAGAGGGAAGCGGTGCGGTAAAGCTCAGCAAGATCTTGGTCAGAAGGATTGAGAACGAATTCGACGCTGTTTGAGAGATTCAGGTTCGCTGCTTCTTCCTGCAAATGTTTGAAGAAGACGTCGCCGCGGCCAGCGAGGATCAGCTTTACGTCAGGATGTGACTCACGGAATTGAGAGAAGGCGGTGAGTAGAGTAGAGAGATTCTTGTGTGGATACGCATTGCCGATGTAGAGAAGGGAAGGTGGATGAGGTGGAAGAGGTGGATGAGGTGGGGAGGGGAAGATAGTCACGCCTTCGTAGACGACGTGAATCTTGCTCTCAGGGATCTGCGGGAAGAATTTCAGGATCGAGGACTTGGTGTACGCAGAGACCGCGATGATCGCACGAGATTTTGTCAGAGCGTTTTTCAAGATGACTTTGTACGCGGCGTACTTGAGTGCGTAGACAAATGGATGTCGGGTCGTGGCTTTTGCAGAGCGAGGTTCTTCTAGCAAGATGAGGTCGTGGATCGTGACGACAAATGGAGTTCGTAAAAAGAGAGGAACGTTCCAGTGCGGGAAGTGAACAAGGTCAAGATGCTCTCGATCAATGAGTCGTCCAATCACGAGCTGTTCGCGCAGTGTGTACCAATGTACGTTTGTGACAACTGTGCGGAAGTCTGATCTCTGACTTCCGACCACTGACTTCCGAAATAAAACAAAGCGGTGCTTGTGGCTAAGTTTGCCGAGCTCACGTACAAGCTCTTCAACATATCGCCCAAGACCGCCTCCGCCCACAGCGGGGCCAAACATCCTGGCATCAATTCCCACTTGCATGCGTCAATTATAGCAAAATTATCCCCATGTTTGTTCGCAGGATATGCACAGGGGAATGACGATAGGGTTTCTTGACAGAATCGCAAAAATAGCGTATCTTAAACCGTTATCTTGCG
>CAYHRJ010000004.1:0-14381 GCA_964359095.1 uncultured Gammaproteobacteria bacterium
ACCCTCCCACCTCTCCACCTAAAACTCCTCGTGAACAAGCTGGTGCCGGCGTCGGATTCGCTCGGTTTGCAAGAGAACAAAGCCAATCCCGACAAAGGCACCTAGAATGAACCCGGATAAGATATTCACCAAAATATTTGGCTTCACTGGCCAACGCGAGTTCAAAGGGTCGTCCACAAGTCGCACATCGACGCTGCCGCCGGAGGTGTACTCGTCAACACGCTCGGTGAGGACGACGGCGATGGCGCGGACGATTTGCTCGGCTTGGTCGATGTCGCGATGATAGGCTGTGACGGACAGAAGACCTGAGCCGCGAGAGACGGTGGCCTTCACCATGTTGCCCCAAACTTTTCGCGTCTTGGAATCATCATTTGGAAAAATGGTTTGGTCGATATCAAATCCTGTACTCATCACCTGATCGAAAAATGTGCTCGTGTACAAAATCGTCGAGAGATTATCCGCGATACGTTCTTCCGCACGAGATGCGGTGTAGGCATCAACACTTGTGCCAACGTCTTGCAAGATGAGCAACCTCACCGTGGACGAATAACGCAACGGTTGCACAAACGAAACGATGAGCGCGAGCACG
Source organism: uncultured Gammaproteobacteria bacterium (assembly GCA_964359095.1). GTDB lineage: Bacteria > Patescibacteriota > Patescibacteriia > UBA9934 > GWF2-40-263 > JACRJW01. The sequence continues at coordinate 590 of CAYHRJ010000004.1, forward strand.
AGTCCGAGTAATCCAAACATCACGACCGTGTGCCAGTGACTCGCAACATCGCGAATGTAATTTGGTTGACTCATACAAGGAGGGAGTAGGTTGTAGGGAGTAGATAGAAAATTCGGATATTCTTTTTCCTACCACCTAAAACCTACTACCTACCACCTTTTAATTATACCTCACTCGGACGAAGATCCCAATGTCACGGTAACTTCCATGCGTGCTCCTCCTCGATCAATCAGAAGCACCAGAGAATCGCCAGGTGAAAAGCGCGCGATCAAATCGTCTAGCGTGTATGCGTCCCCTATCGTCTCACCGTCAACAGAAAGAATGACGTCGCCTGCAAGCAAGCCTGCTGTAAACGCACTGCTTCCATGATCGACCGCTTGTGAACCAAAGAGTAATGCGCCACTCATAAGGCCTCTAGTCAACTCAGTAGATAAACCGACCGTGCGAGCGAGATCAATCGCGTTCACACCCAAGCGTGGCGAAAGAATCTCATCTGCACCTTCTAACACCTGTCTAAACGCGGATGCCACCTGTTCGAAAGGGACAACAAACGTCGTCTCCTGCGTTGGATCAAGAAACCCGACGAGCTCTCCAAAAATCGTAAAGACCGGTGAGCCTGCGCGTAGTTCCCCTTCAAATGAAAGCGCGATGCGACGTGTAGGGACATCACTCGATCGAACACTCTCATCTTCCCAAAGGATGCTGCGCACCTCGGTAAAAACAACCGCATCGGGTCCTTCAACAACGAAGACTTGATCACCGAGCGCCAGGCTGTGATCATCTGCTAAATCGACGACGGACACATTGTTCAACTCACAGTGAAGAAAAGACAAACCTGTGAGCGGATGTACTCGCATCTCATCCACTAGACATGTTTGATCTTCGATGGCGACAACCGATGACAGCGATCCACTTGCTGACAGCATCCAGCCGTCGGACGTGAGCGCAACAACAGTTCCACGCTCATCTTTTTTCATGAAACCTGTCAAAGGAACGTTTGTACCAAACAAAACGCCTACGGCAGGGAGAACTTTAGACTCAAGCGTCGTGAGAGCATCCGCATACCCCTGTGGAACCGCGCGTGGCTGCTCAGTGGTCAGACGCAGTGGTTCAGTGAGTTCGGAAAGCTCAAACGCGTACTGCCACAAATAATTCGACGTGAGAGCTGTTGCCAGAACACCGCTTGCTCCACCAATGAACAGTGAAATAACAATGACACGAATTGTGAGTGACCAGGAATAATTCATCATATCCATTGTGAGGTGAGAGCGATCGTTGCGCCCAAAACAATAAAAAGAGTGAGGTATCGACGCAGAACTTCAGAAGAGAGTTTATGAAGTGCATCCGCCCGTGACAAACCCAGGAGCACATACACGCCCAACGCCAAAAAAGCAGCGTTGGTGTAGAACCCTGTGGGAAGAAAAGAAATAGCCGCGAACAATTCGGTGATGAGAAGAGCTGTCGCAAGCGCGTACGGTCGCGCCTTGAGGGAGTCTACCTTCCCTGCCCACAGCGTTCCATACATAATAAACGCGAGCACGAGAAAAAATCCGAGAGACAAAAGCCAGAGCGGCGCTTGCAAAAAAAGCCGCATCCCGAACCCAAGCGTCGCAAGGAAAAAAACCGAGAGGACATGCAAGACTTGGGAAAGATATTCAAGCGTGAAAGGTTGATACTTCACGGGCAGATGGATAAAGCTAAAAACGTGCTCAACAAAAAGAAGGAGCAGAAGGAGCACAATGATCGCAAGGCCGACTTTCACAGAAAAAGATTCGAGGAGAAAAAACAATCCAAAACTTGAAAGGAGAAACAACATCGGTGTTCCCAAGAGATGCCAAAACTGAAACGTGCGCACCTGCCAACCTAACAGTCGACTCAACAGCAAGCTGCTCACCGTCATGCATAACACAACGACAAGCACAGGATGCAGCCAGTCAAATAACAAAGCGAAAAATCCAAACGCACAGACGATGGAGAGAGCCAGAGATGAGAGACGATGAACAAGAATCATAGGTTATTGAATCTCGACAGACAGTTCGCCGGTAAGCGTGAGTTCTCCATCTCCAACGGTTACGGAATCAACCGTCGCGTACCCAAGAAGGATCTCGTTCAGCTTTTCCAGTTGCTGCTGCAGCAATGGAGCTACAAGTTTTGAGATGACTAGACGTGGAACATTCAGGCTCCCAACGGCAAGATGTGTTGGCGTAATCGAAACATTTCCGTCCGCAACACCAACATCCAAAGTAATGGTGACCGCAGAGTCACGAGGGTTATCAAGAAATGGGACAAAAAATTCAACACCGATCTTTGGATCGACAACCAGCTGGGCACCTGAGGCATCCAAAATCGCTATCCCTGATTCCTGAAGAAGTGAGCGAAGCGAGGCTGTAAAAGATTCCTCAGAAATAGTGAGCACAACAGCGCGATCCTGAATTTCTCCATTCCCTGATTGCAAACGTGCGGTCAGTTCGCTCATGAGCGTTTCTTCTACAAACACTTCGACCGGTGTTCCTGGTTCAACCGATCGAATCGGTTGCGGTGCGTCGTACGCAAGAGATGTGAGCAAGGGCATCTCCACAAGACCTGTAGCAGCCGTGAGCCATCCGACCCACACAAAAAATACAACCATCGCAAGCAACAGAATGAGACCGCAGGTAAGCAAGGGACGTTTTTTCTTGTTGTGATCGCGCACTTCGCGTATCACACTTCCCTTCATCTCCTCGAGTTGTTTTGTAACAGGCGTATTTTTTTCAACACGCGTCATAATGTTTCTTTGATCACTTGGATTTCACTCAGGAGTAAACTTGTGTCACGATCTTCACTTTTCAGTACGGCTTGAATTTTTGTGAATAGGAGTGCCAGCTCAAGATGTACCTGCTTGCCCCCCAAAGGAACACGCAATGCAAGGAGATTAGTGAACGCCCGCTCCGTCACAACGAGTTTTTCCACATCATCGCTCGCGAGAGCAAAATCGGTTTCAAACGTCACGAGAAGATTCACAAGCTCGTCGTGGTACAACTGAGCATCCACAGGCACGATGACCTCTTGAACAGAAGCTACAGGCGAAGACTCACGATTGAGAGTGACCGCCATAAATGCCCCTAACAAAAAAGTGAGTAAGATGATCACGAGCGGAAAAAATGAATGACGGTGATAGTAGCGCATATTTCATAGGGGCTTCAGCCCCGTTCATCTGCACGCCCCTACCAACCGTCGCTGAAGCTTTGGTTGGTCCACCGAAGCCATGCAAAGTTGGAAAAGGACTTTGAAATTAATCTCCGATCTCTCCAAAGAGATCTTCTAAAATGACAACGCCAATCATGGCAAGCGGGATCGAAAAAATCGCACCCACAAGTCCTGCGACTTTAATACCAATGAGAAGCGCCAAAATACTGATGACCGGATTGAGTCCAGTCACGGACTGCATAATCTTGGGCACGAGGACATGATTTTCAATCTGCTGGACAAGCACATACAGAAGCACAACCGCCACACCAATAATGGGCGACTGGGCGAACCCGATCACTAAAGCTGGAACAAGTGAAATCACCGGACCGACATACGGAACGACTTCCAAAATTCCAGCTAAGAGTGCAAGCAGCAGAGCATAGTCAACTCCCAGGATGGTGAGCCCAATAAAGATGAGCGTTCCAACAACAAACGCGAGAATGAACTGACCGCGCAGCCACTCTCCCATTTTGTTCTGCATCTTTTTCATGAGATGTGACACGTACGGTTGATACTCAATCGGAGCCAGGCTCTTAAAATATTTTCGAACTTTTTCTTCTTCAACGACCATGTAAAAAGCAAGCACCATAACGATAAACGTAGCGACGATTCCTCCCACGACTCCTTTGACTGTACTGAACACTGAACCTACGGAATTGGAAAACGTTTCTTGCAACGAAGCAAGTGAAGCAGTCAGAGAATCGATCAACCCAACATCTTGAGAAAATTGTTGAAGGTTTCCAAATGACGTTGCTGCGTCTGCATACGAAGTCGGCAAATGTGAGAGCAACTGTCCACCTTGTTCGGTAATCGCTGGAACGAGAAGAACAATCAACAACGAGATCAATGTGAGAAGAACTGTGTAGACGATAAGCACAGCAAGCGCGCGTGGAACATGGCGAGCATGAAGCTTGGCTGCAAATGGTTCGATCAAAGATGAAAGTAAAAGCGACGCAATAAAAATCGCAACCACGTCACGCACAAACCACAAAAACCAAATCCCAAGCACGATCAAAACAGCTTTGATAAATGTCGCGGTTGAAATACTTACCGACTGTGGCGGATACATCACATGGAAAAAATTATAACATAAAAGCGCCCAGAGCGGATCTGGACGCAGGTGTCTTTCAGTCGAATGCCCGCAACGCTTGATCGAAACGTGCGATTGCCGCGCCAGTGTAGTCTGGCGTGTTGGCGAGGCTGAAACGAATGTACTCAGGTTGGTGGAATGGCGCACCAGGCACGACGGCGAGACCGTGACGTGCGGTAAGGTAGGCAACGAGATCGTTCGTGTCTTGGATGGTCTCGACGACCCGATCGCGCGCGTCGCGGAAGATGAGATCGCGAGGAACACTGCGTCCCAACCACGGCGCCACATGCACGAAAGCGTAGTAGCCTTGGCCAGCGACGAACCGATGACCAAATCCTGTCATCCGTGCGCGGAAAAGCGCTCGGCTTTTTGCAGTCGGCTCCACCACGCGACGAATCCATTGATGCTGATCTGGATTGTCACTGGCGTACACCTTGTGGGCCGCGGCTTCACCAAGCACGTTTGGAAGCACGGTGTGCGAAGCGATCGCGGTCACGCACTTGGCCATCTTGATGTCTCCACACACGAGGTGTGCATGGCGAACGTTGCTGGCGCCAGCGGACTTGGTGAGACCGTCCATGAACGTCACGCGACGACGCACTTCGGGTGAGAGCGCTGCGAAGATTGCGGAGAGGTCGTAGCGTGAAAGACCAGGATCCAACACCATCTGGTACATGAGGTCCACAAAAATGTACCTCACTCCAGAATCCGTTGCCTTTTCGATCAGCTCGATCACCTCTTCCTGCGTGTAGAACGTCCCCGTCGGATTGTCAGGAGTTGTGATCACGAGCGCTGCAACGCGGTAGTCCCGCTCACTTGCAAACTCGATGCTCGCCCTCAAACTCTCGGTCGTGATCTTGAAACTTCCGTCGGTCGCTGGCGCGCACAGTAAGTTCAACCCAGCAAGATAGGAACCGTGACCGTACGAAATCCACGGTGCCGCAGAGACGAGCAGGCATTCACCCGAGATGCCGGTCATGAGTTGAGTGGCTTGGTACCACTTTTGGAGGGCATCGCGTCCACCGTCAGTGAGCACGACATTGTCTGAAGTGAGACCAGAGTCAGATGAGAGCTTATAGAAGTTCTCAAAGATGGCCGTACGAACTCGCACATCTCCCTGTGGCGTGCCGTAGGAAGTGGCGTGATCGCTTGGAAGGAACTGATCCAGTGCCTCCACGAGTTCACAATGTGGAATGCCACCCAGACTCGCTCCTCCGTCCCCTTGGGAAGCGTCGAGCGTCGGACGACTTGGATGGTCGCGTCGGTAGGCATCGAGTCCCTGCTTGATGAGAAACATCTGCGAAGGAGGAAGGTAACGCCGATGCCGTGATCCACGGATGACCCGTTGGTCGAAAGTGTCGGGGAAGAATGGTAGCGAGTCTGGAAACACAGCGAGCAAAGAACGTGAGGCATTGCCATGCGTCATGAGATCCTCCGTGAGAGCCGCATGGCATTCTACACGATTGACGAAAAAACTCAAGTGACTTATCTTGCTTGATGATCTAAAGAGATCTTATGGGGCTGATCGGTATCGATGGGAGGCCTACCATTCGTGATCAAGTCGAGCAGGTACGGCTGCTCGTAAATATTCCCGTGCACGACGACAACTGCAAACAACGTCATGGCAATGATCAAGAACGCGTTCCGCGTTCCATCCTTTGCCCCTGCTCTCGCGTAAGCTGAGAGCCATCTGACTATGCGATGATCGATAGCATAGACTCAGGTGTTATATCATCGATCTGGAACATGAGGTCACCGGTCTCTCATGTTTAAGAGTTGCGATCGGCTCCTTGTCACGTATTGCTTCACGCCTTGAGCGTGGCGAGGTATCAGGCGTGGATGAACTTGGAACCATCACGGTGTGAATCCTTCCAGACGGGAGTTCGATTCTCCCCAGCTCCACCAACAAAAACATCCGTGACAAATACGGATGTTTTTGTTAAAGCAACTTGATATCCATGACTGCATCCGCTAGGCTTGCCTCGGCTCACAAGGAGATCAACCAATGACTGGCAACGAAATCTTGGGCATGGACCTGCAGGTGATGCGCAGGCTCAGGTACCAAGACGTCTGGGCACAAAGAGGATTTCTCTCTCACGAGGAAATCTGTCACATCTTCCGCGCCTGTGACGCGCTGTGGCTCCACAATGGAGATCCTCGTGCACCGCACGCCGAACTCACGTCTGGCAAATGCAGCAACGGGTTTGTGGATGTCCTGCGCGTCCTGCGCTACACCAACCTCTGCCTGCTCATGGCCGACCAACTCGAGCGCAAGATGCGCCGGCAGTACAACGGCGTGATCGATTGGGTGATCGGTTCCGACCACGCAGGGGCAACGCTTTCCTTCGCCGTCGCCGCGTCCATGAGGGCACAGCACGACTTCACCGAGAAAGGACCGGACAAGACGCAGGTCTGGAAACGATTCGAGATCCTGCCAGGTGAAACGGTGCTCCAGGTCGAGGAGCTGGTCACAACAACCGGAACACTCCAGGCTGTGCGACGTGGCATCCGCGGGGGTAACCATTTCCGAGTAGAATTCGCTCCGGTCGTGGCGACGCTCGTCAATCGATCCAGCATCACCGAGTTCGACGGAAATCCGATCGTCCACCTGGTCCATTTCGACATCCAGTCCTGGACACCAGAGGAATGTCCCCTCTGCGCCGCCGGCTCCCCTCGGGTCCGCCCCAAACAAAACTGGGCCGCACTCACCGGCCGCTGACAGTCACCAATGAGTTCGCAACGCTTGCGGGCTCTTTTCTTTTGTAACGTAAAACGCCGCCCAAGTGGACGACGTAGCTGAGCTGGTAGTTCTTGGATCCTCTACTCGATCCCATCGGCACGGCGGCGCATGGCTTCGATGGTACGAGGATCCCAGCCTTGATTGGGACCGGTGAAGTCCGAGTAGGCGCCGTGAGAGCGACGGGCAGGCGTTCTGTCGAAGAACGTCCAGATGTAGGCGAAAAAGCCGAGGACGGCGACGTAGATGATCCCGATTCCGAGATCTTCGTCCTTCACGAACACCAGTCGCAGAGCGACGATCAGGAAAGCTGTTGCACCAGCAAACAGAACACGATTTCTTTTTTCAGAACCAGACATCTGACCTCCAGGGTTCATAAGATACTCCCTTTTTCAAAAAAAATCAAGGGCTCGGTCTAATTCCCCTTGAGTTTCTCGCGGATTTGACGCTCTACATCGCGTTTCTTGATCGCCTCACGTTTCTCAAATTGTTTCTTTCCTCGCGCGACAGCGAACTCGAGTTTTATGAGACCGCCTTTTGTATAGAGGGACAGCGGGATGAGTGTGAGCCCCTCAGCACCACGCTTTCCAAACAATCGACTCAGCTCTCGCTTATGCAACAATACTTTTCGATTTCGACTTGGATCGTAATCCTCTCGCACTCCTGCTGGTTTGTACGGACTCACAAACGCATTCTTGAGCCACAACTCGCCGCCGCGCAAATCTAAAAACGCTCCCTTCAACTGAACATGCCCTGCTTTCACCGACTTCACCTCGGCGCCTGACAAAACCAAACCTCCCTCGAGCTTGTCGAGAATCTCATAATCGAACCGCGCGGTTTTGTTGATGGCGAGCGTTGGCATAGAACGCTCATCATGCTCTCACAAGGGAAGCCCATTGACAACAAAGTCGTCCTCGGCTATTTTTGAGTCTCGGCAAAATCTCTTTTGCTGAGATTCACCTCGAGGAAAAATTCATGGCGTTCCTTCTTCTCGCCCTTTCCATGACGGCCTGCGAGACCGTCAACGGCGATCAACCCTCCTTTCCTCTGGATCTCATCGGCTCATCGGCCGATGTGCCCTCAGTCCTCACCGAGGAGCCCGCCGCGCCAAAAGCGACTCCCGTGTCCACGACCGTGAAGCGCAAGGACTGCGTCTTCCTGGATCCCGACAGGGCACAGGACGCAGAGGGAAATGTCCAGGTGAAGTGTGGTGAGACGACCACTCGCGCCAAGGCGACCTACTTGGGCGAAGGAGCCTTCGAATTCGAGATCGAAGAGAAGGAGGACATCGAAGGCTCCTAGCAACAAACGAACGACACACGGTCCCCTGCCCGCCGAAGCTCCGTCCTATGGAGCGAAGGTGGGTTTTCTTTTTGCTTGATTTTTTGCAACGATTTCGTTAGAGTGTTCGACATCCTATGCGTATTCACAGACACCGCTACCGAAAACCAAAACTCGACATCCAACAATATCGTGTCAACACGCGTATTAAAGCTGAACTGGTGCGGGTGGTTGGCGCACAAGGCGAAGCTCTTGGCGTTCTCCCTCTGCCCGAAGCGATCGCGCTTGCACAAGCAAAAGAAATGGACTTGGTGGAAGTCTCTCCCAAAGCCGAACCACCTGTTTGTAAAATTCTCGATTACGGACAATTCAAATACCAGAAAGAAAAAGAAGCAAAAAAACGCAAAGCGCAATCAAAGGAAATCGAGACAAAAGGTATTCGGCTCTCTGTCCGAATCGGCACACACGATTTAGAAGTCCGTGTTGAACAAGCGAAAAAGTTTTTTGAAAAAGGCGACAAGGTGCAAGTTGATCTTCCCCTTCGAGGACGCGAAAAGGCACACAAGGATGTCGCTGAAGCGGTAATGGTCCAGTTCCTGGAAATGCTCAAATCCCACTATCCCCTGCGTGTGGAACAACCTATCAAGTTCCAGAACGGACGTATGATCATGGTTCTGGCGCGTTCTTGACACGGATGGTCCCTCCAAGTTAAACTCACGCCGAATTTATGGCCAAACAAAAAACGCACAAAGCTCTTGCCTCGCGCATCAAAATCACCAAAACCGGAAAGGTGTTGAAGCGTCATGCTGGACAAAACCACTTCAACAGCCGTGACAAAGGAAAAATCTCTCGCAAGAAACGCCGCGATATTTCCCTTTCTGTTACGCATCGCAAGGCGATCAAAGACTTAATCCCGAACACCCCAAACTTCTAAACCTATGGCAAGAGTCAAACGTGGAACCCAACACGTCAAGCGCCGAAAAAGTCTTTTAAAAAAGACCAAGGGCATGATGTGGGGTCGCAAATCCAAAATTCGTCTCGCACGTCCAGCGATGCTGAAAGCCGGCGTGAACGCCTACCGCGATCGTCGTAACAAAAAGCGTTCATTCCGCCGACTATGGCAAGTGCGCATCAACGCAGCTGTGCGACCGCTGGGACTGAGCTACTCGACATTCATAGATAAGCTCAAAAAGGCAAACGTCGTACTTGATCGGAAAGTGCTTTCCACGATCGCTAAAAATCACTCAACCCTCTTCAAAAATATTGCCGAGAGTCTCAAGTAAAAAACATCACCGCCTCCGTAAGGGGCGGTTTTGTTTCTGTTGACAGGATCTGATTTCCATGAGAGTCTCGTGAACTAGCATCAAGCTAGAATCCCTTCCTCGGAGTGAGCCATGTCCTCTGCGCAAGTAAGGACTCTGCCAAACTTCCTGCCATATTTTCGGCTATGGTGGCCGGTGAAAGTGAAAGTTCTCGTATGCGGATCCATGCGCGAACGAGTAAACGTCGATCTAACAGTCAATAAAATCGACGGACGTTTCAACTGGCTCTTTGGTTCCAGGTCGACCAACATCATCTGCTGGAAGGAACCGAACTCAATCCATGATGAGTGCATGGGCGAGGTAACCATCTGGCCCAGACAAAGTGGAAGACCTGAGCTTCTCATACACTCAGAGGACTCCCTCTTCAATGACGCCATCATCAGAGCACGCGGAACTCCTGCGCCCTCAATGAGCTTCCAAAGCCTTGACAACAAGGGTGGACTTGATGGTTGGACCTACCGAATTCGTCGAGCAAAGACGATCGTGAGAAAAGCTCTGGGTGCAGCCATCGGTGGCTCGATCCCGTATCTGCTGTTCTGGCTCACGTTTGGATGGTTCTATCCAGACACGCGACCCTCAACAGGCGCCACTGTGGTCACGCCCACTCCTCCCGTGCCACGCAGCGAACTTCCTGTTCTGCCTCCGACGCTCGCCACGCCCCCACGCTCGGACTGCATCTTCCTGGATCCTGACCGCGCGCAAGATGCAGACGGCAAGGTGCGGGTGAAGTGTGGTGGTGAGCTCTACCAAGCAACCGCAACGTACATGGGCGAAGGACGATTCGATTTCACGGATCTCACTTCTTCAACGCCCTGAGGAACACGGCCCCTTGCATCACGCAGGGGCTATTAATTTTATGCTACAATCTTTCTGCTATGACAGAATCCTTACGTCTCAACAAATACCTCGCGGCACAAGGCTACTGTTCGCGCCGAGAAGCCGACCGGCTCATAAAACTCGGTAGGGTTTTTGTGAACAACAAACGTGCTCAACTTGGCGACCTGGTAACGCACGCAGACTCTGTGCGTGTTGATGGACGAGATCGAAAACGTGAACCTGAAAAAATTTATTTGCTCCTAAACAAACCGACGAACGAGATCGTCAACAGTGGAAATGACTTTGAGGATCTCCCACCGGACGTATATCCGATTGGACAGCTCGACACAAAAGACTCTGGACTCTTGATCCTTACCAACGACTCTTCGCTCGCCAAACGCCTCTTCCATCCTCGCAGTGACATCGAAACAGAGTATGTCGTTACTGTTGATCGTCCGTTAGAGAAAATAGATATTGGACGGCTTCAAAGCAATGCTCATCTGAAAAGCAAAAAAGGCGTACCTGTGAAGATCCGACAACTGAGTGCACAAAAATTTGCCGTTGTCCTTGAGAACGAAGACAACCAACAAATCAAATACTCCTGTGAAGCACTCGGTTATCATGTCCTCCACAGCATGCGCACGAGAATTGGAACCATCAAAATCCCCATGAGCGCACCTGAGGGAGGCTATCGCTATCTCACAGAAAGAGAGGTCAGAGAGCTAAAAAAGCTTGTAGAATAAGCCATCGATCACGTTGTTCGCGAACGACGTGATTGACAAAATGGCTTTTTTAATGTATCTTTTACTGTTTTCCAATCGCTGGGAACCTCTGCCATGAGAGAAACGTGGTACCAACAAGGGAGAAGTCATGAGCGCAGAAGCTATTGCGACCTTGCAAAAGCTCTGGGAGAAGCTCGTGATCGTGCGCGTGAAGCGAACGATTGCAAGGGAACCAGAGGACGTGATATCGATCGAGATCCCCCAGGTCATCGGACACAGTGACGAGGGCGTGCCGATCTTCAACGGAAACCGATCCTCGGTCCTAACTCGCCGCACCGCGGACATTCCTCAAAAGGATCGCTGGTGCGCGAGAATCGCCTGGCGCCACTTCTACGGCTTCACCTCCATAGGTGCCTACTTCGACCTCGCGGGCTACCACGAGCTCGACTTCAACATCAACCTCACCTGCGATTGGGGCATGTACGGGAACCACATGGGCGGCCACGATGCTCGTCCTCACGAAGGACAGCTCATCGCAGGAATCGTGGCGAACTCGCCGCACGGCAAGAAGCTCGAAAAGTGGTTCATCGTGACCCCCGAACTCAAGTTCCTCATCGAGCTCGTGCGCGCAGGCAAGACGGAGCTCTCCGAGGAACGCCTAGCCAGAAAGCTCCTAACCGACGACTTCCCTGACAAACTCTGGGCGCTGGTGAGACTCGTGTTCTTCGACAACGTCCAGGCGTTCGTGGAGCAGCACCTCGGCGTCCAGTCAGCACATCCATGCCTCGGTCAACCCTACGGCCAGGTCCACCCAGGTGGTCGACGATACACCGTGAAGCATGTGGACATGTCCCTGCCCATGAACCATCCGCTCAAGTTCGTCCACATCCTCTCCCACAGGCTCAACAGCCCGCAGTGGTGGGAGGAAGTGAAGCGGCTGACGGATGGCGCTTGCGACAACCATGTAGGCTACGGTGGCAGCTGCTGGGGCTGTGAGCAGGAACGCCGCGCCACTGATCGATGGCGCAACGAGGCTGGCTTGAGCAACTACTAGGCAACGCGACCCGCCCCCGTCCTCTGGACAACGGCGGGTTTTAAATTTCCAAAATCATCGGCAAGTGATCGCTGATCGGAACATCTGGAACAGTGAAAGATCGGACAGCGACTCCTGAACTCACAAACGTATAATCCGCGAACTCTTGAAAACCATACTTACCATGCTCGTACTCTGGAAACAGCTTGCGCATGTGTGATCCTCGTGTGGTCGTGATTTTGTAGTCCTTGATGAGATTGTGGAAGCCCTCGTCCTCGAACATCTTGATACTCTCCGTCTCTGGAAACAAATTAAAATCTCCCATCACAATTTTTTCTCCGAGTCGTTCGCGCAAAAAATCCAAAACTTTTTTCGACTGTTCAAGTCGCTTCGGTGTATCACGCTTACTCGCTGGCTCTGAGTTGCCGTGCAGGTTCACGATCGTGAGTACAGAGGATCCTCCGAGCACAAGATAGACAGCATTGTGACCGAGTGTCTCATAGTCCTTTCCATTGTACGTGTTGAGATCGTTGTAGATAAAAAAGCTTCCGCGCTCTGTAACGCTGAACGTTTTCTTATAAAAAATCACATTGCCCATCTGCGTTTGTCCTGGGTAGGCTGGTGAAAAATCAAAGTCATCTTGCATGGGAGCAAACACACACTCAAAGCCTGGAAGGCGGCTGGCAATCTCTTGCAGAACATTGACACGCCCTCGACAAGCAATCTCCCCGCCATCCTCCTTAGGATTGCTCAGCATTTCCTGAAAACAAAAAACATCCGTGGAGGCAGCCTGCTCCTTGATGAACGCCATGAGCGGATCAAACACGTATCCAAAATAGGCGTTCAGAGAGATCAGTTTCATAGATGAAAAGCATTCTAACATGGCTTGCACGACTTTTTTACCCATGTTACGATTCCGTCGCTCTTAATGGATCGGTGGTGTAGCCCGGTTAACACGTCTCCCTGTCACGGAGAAGATCGCGGGTTCGAATCCCGTCCGGTCCGCCAGACAAAAACTCCCAGGTGTATCCTGGGAGTTTTTGCATCAAAAATGTTAGCGCTAGAGACCGAGCGTCACTTTCGCCCACACATACGGATGGTTATTCCATTTTGGAAAAATTGTTGTAGCGACTATCTCACCGGTGTACCCGTTCACAATCGCCCCATATTTTCCGAGCGAAACAACAATGTAGGCTGTCCCCGAAATCAATCGGTATTTTGTCACTGCGCTTGTTGTAAGTGATATTGCGTCATATAGATAAACGGAGTTATCAGCAAACGTCACAAAAATATCTCCATTGGTCGACCTAGAAATGGTCGTGATTGAACTCGTTCGTACAGTTTTGTCCAAGGGGTCGAGCGTGCTGTAATACGGATGAACTCCATTTAGACTCAATGTATTATACTCATCCACTATTCCATCTCCGTCATTATCAGCGCCATCGCCAGAAATTTCGATTCCGTAATTTGAGATGCTGTCATTAGTATCAGAACTGTTAGTGGTGTATCCACTCGGCGCTGTTGAAGAACAGAAAGAGGCAGTTGTTGTGGAACCGAGAGTGT
>CAYHRJ010000004.1:14481-41822 GCA_964359095.1 uncultured Gammaproteobacteria bacterium
GATAATACGTTTGCTCGCTGCTCACAGTTGCGTCAGCGTCATTACAATCGCTTGTATTTGTCGAATAGCCACTCGGCGCTGTTGAAGAACAGAAAGAGGCAGTTGTTGTGGAACCGAGAGTGTCTCCGTCTGCGTCAAGATAATACGTTTGCTCGCTGCTCACAGTTGCGTCAGCGTCATTACAATCGCTTGTTGCGTCAACTCCATCCCCGTCACTGTCAGCACACGTGATTGGGTAACCCGAATAGCTAATAATTTGTTGATCCGTATCCTCACCAAAAACAATCGTCGCTGTTCCTGAACTGCAAGATATCACGAGCGCCACACCCTCCTGATCTGAACCAGGCATCGAGTAGGAAGCAATAAATACTCCGTCTGCTGTGCGCTCTTCAAGAATATCCAGCGAGGCATAGCTCGCGTACAAAGTGTCGGTCTCATCGCTATATGTTAGATCAGCCAAGTCTGTGTAACCGCTTGTCATATGAATCTCAACAACAAAGCTCACGGAGCCACTCGTTGACAAGTCAGGGTTGAACACATAGATGTCTCCATCGTACTGCCAACCAATGTAGAATAGACCGCCAGACGCACCTGTGCCAAGAGATTGTTCATCGTTGGCAACCCATGCGATTCCTTCAGCGCCAGCAGAACCCATCTCAGGGACGTAATCGATGAAACTCCATGACCGTCCTGTGAGTGCACCTGTACTCAAATCAAACTCAAGAGCGGCGGCAAGATTTTCATCTAGAAGATAAACGTAGGAACTCGTCGCGTCTACAATAGTCACTCCTTCCAGATCGTAGGAGGATCCAATATTCCACGTGCTCACACTCGTACCGTCTGAATTAAGTGTGGCAATAAGACCATCACCACCAACGGCAATAAACTGATCTCGCACCTCATGCCAAATAATTCCACTTGGTTCAAAAGTCGACAAGCTCGAAATAAGCGTGTTGCCGATGTCTGTCCCTGTGGAATCTGCTGCCGGCCATGACGAAGCAAAAACTGAGGTGGCAATGAGAAAACTGAGAGCAGAGAAAGCTATATATTGAATCCGCATATAAATAAAAGATAACTGAAAAACACTGACCTGTCAAGGACATTGCCTTGTAAAAAAATCAATCTATCGTAAAATACCGTAGTATGAAAAAAATGCTTTATGCCGTCATTGCTGTTGGTGCGCTTGGTCTAATTTCTTATTTTTTCTGGAGTCAGCCTCGCGTTGACTCAACGGGGAAAATTCATACCGATCTTTACGATGGTGCAACCGATACATGGAATCCCGAGGTTCAAGTTCTCCCATTTCGTCCGCAGGACATTGATGGTCAAACCGTAGGATCTTCTGATGGCATCAGACTTGAATGGTCGCAACCAACTGAAACCTATAATCACTTCCTTCTCACCGTCACAGATCCTGTGGCGTATACATCCTTCAAAGAATCTGGCGAACACGACCGTGTGAGCCTCGACGTGACAGGACTTGAACCTGACACCGAATACGTCTTCGCCCTGCAAGCCTGCCTTGACCCTCGATGTGAGACATGGCTGATCGCTCAAGACGAATACAGCGGAAGAACGGCAGCTGAATAAGACCTCTTTTTCGATTAATCACGTCGTTGCAAACCCTCGTCGCTCGCGCCGCGTCCGCCTCTGACGGGAACGATGTGATTGACGCGATCACATCGATCTGTTAGAGTCTCAACGATCTTGATTGAAACGAGGGGCAGTCAAGGTTTCCCACCTCAATTCCCAACAACCCGCTCCCCTCATCAGTGGAGTTTCTCCGTGCCTGATCTGCATTCTGCTGAATCCACCACGCTGCGGCATCCTTCCGTGACCTCCCCGGTCCTTCTCAAGCCGCTGAATCCTCTTCAATGCCCAAAGGACGGAGCGTTCCTGGGACGTCCCGACCACATGGCCGGCCGCCACGTCTGCATCGTCCTGTACGCAAAGAGCGACAGTCGCGATGAGCGCGAACGTGCCTGGAGGAGCCTCGCAAGTGAGATCAACATGGTCGACCTGGGTCGCGCGGCCAAGGTGATCGAAGACGCCGGATACAACTGGCGCGAGCTGGACGATCACGAGGATGTGCTGGCAGCCGCCGAGTTCATCCAGATCCCTGGAAAAGCCAACTAGCTCATCTTCACATCCACTGACCTCTTACCGGTTCATATCCGGACACTGATCGTTCTCACGATCACGACCCTGACCCTGTGTCAGGGTTTTATAATCCAATCGTCTGTATCTCGCACGTGTCGTCGTAACAAGACGCTTCAGCTTCTTTGATAATTTTGGCCATCATCTTTACGGCCTGAAGCGGATACTTGCCGCTCGCGGATTCTCCTGAAAGCATCACACCGCTTGCACAATCAAATACGGCGTTTGCCACGTCTGAAACTTCCGCGCGTGTTGGACGAGGATTGCGGATCATCGAATCAAGCATTTGGGTCGCGATCACAACAGGCTTGCCCGCATGACGACACATATGAATAATTTCTTTTTGACGAACCGGAACCTCCTCGACATCGATCTCTACTCCCAGATCGCCTCGCGCAATCATGATCCCATCCGCTGCTTTGATTATTTCTTCGAGACGATCTATCGCCTCGTGCTTCTCGATTTTGACGATCACTCGCGCGAGAGGTTTCCCTTTGCGTGTTTTTTGTTTGATCAATTTTTTCAGAGCCACAACCTGTGACTCCTTGGTGACAAACGAAAGTGCAAACCAATTCACTCCTTGATCGATTCCAAACATCACATCTTCTTTGTCTTTGGTTGTGAATGTTGAAACCATTAGCGTGGAATCAGGAAAATTCATGCCTTTGTGAGATGTAACAACTCCACCATCCACCACGCGGAGCTCTATTTTTCCACGACTACCTCGGACAAACGTCGTTTCGATAATTCCATCGTCAATGTAAACGCGATCACCTTTTTTCAAATCTTTGTAGAGGTTCGAGTATGTGACAGGTAACGTGACAAGCTCTCCGTTTTTCAGCACCGTTCCTTTTTCAGGCAGAAGGCCAAGTCGAATCTTAGGCCCCTGAAGGTCGCCGATAATCGGGACAGCCTTTTTTGCCGCTTTGGCTGCACGTCGGATGGTGCGAATCAAACGCTCATGATCTTGATGCGTGGCATGAGAAAAATTCAACCGCGCCACTTCCATTCCAGCCTTCATCATCGAGGTGAGAACATGAAGTGACGCACTGGCAGGTCCCACCGTGCACACCATTTTTGTTCGTTTCATTTTTTTACTCTTCACCATACTCTGCCAGGGTTAATAGGATATCCATGAGAACACCGTCTCGCAACACAGAAAGCGTCACGATGTCACCTGGATGATACGCAGAAATAAGCTCTGCAAGGGCTTGATCCTCAGAAAGATTAACCCCATCTACCGCAATGATCACGTCCTGCTCAATCAGACCAGCAAGATCGGCTGGAGAACCTGAAAACACGCCAACCTCACCTGGTTGTGAACCAGAAACAATCATCGCTCCAACTTCGTACTCAATATTTTGATCCGTCGTCGCATCAGGTTCAACCAACACATAACGAACACCAAGCCATGGTCGGATAATGCGACCAAACGCCTGAACGTCTTCAATCGCGCGCGTGGCCTCGTTGATAGGGATCGCGAATCCGACGGACTCTCCCTCATAGCTGACAGCCGTATTGATGCCGATGACTTCTCCAAGCAAGTTGATCAGTGGGCCGCCTGAATTTCCAGGATTGATCGCTGCGTCTGTTTGGATCGCCTCCTCGATCACTTCCGTGTTGTATGAATCTCCTGCGGTCACACGACGATTGATTCCAGAAATAACGCCCTTGGTAACCGTATTGCGAAATTCAGAAAGTGTGTTCCCGATCGCAATAACCGTTTGACCAATACGGATCCCACTTGAGTCCCCAAGCGTTACGACAGGAAATCCTTCGCCTTCTACTCGGAGGATCGCAATATCCTGAAAAGGATCAATATCCACGAGCTCTGCCACCAACTCCTCACCATCGTTGGTAACCACAAAAAACGTGACACCTTCCTCATCGACCACATGACGATTGGTGAGAATATATCCATCGGATGTCACGAAAAAACCAGTTCCGCTACTCACTTCGACAAGCTCTGCCGCCCCTGCCTCGTCTAACGGTTCTGCGTAATAAAACGGACTCATAAACACGGCACCCGTATCTGCATACACATCACCTCGCTCTTTTTTGACCACAATGCTGACGACAGCTGGTGTGATGCGCTCGACAACTGCGATAGTAGCACTTTCTTCCTCGATCAACTCAACGATTCTAGACTCAACTTCTTGATCTGAAAGATCATCTCCAACACCACCAACAAGTGACTGAAGTCCAGGCGATCCAACAAGCACAAGTGTCACTGCTGCGCCCCCAAGAGATCCCACAAGAGCCGCGAGAGCAACGCCGATTATGAGAACGGTTTGAATAGTTGTTTTATTGAGGTCTGTCATAGAAAGCTACTTCTTTTTGACCGTTAATTTTTTGAGCTCGGATTGAAAAGACGCCACATCTTCAAATGATCGATACACCGAGGCGAAACGAATGTAGGCGACTTTATCAAACGTCTTGAGATGTTTCATGACAATCTCTCCTAACTTTTCACTTGTCAGTTGTCCACGACGTTTCTTTTGAATGTCGCGTTCCACTTTGTGAACCAGCTTCTGAAATTGTTGATCGGTGAATGGACGTTTCTCCAGAGACTTACGCAGTCCTCTTTCCAACTTCTCTCGTGAATACGATTCTCGTCTTCCATCGCGCTTGACCACCATCAAATCTAACAGCTCGATTTCCTCAAGAGTCGAAAACCGAAACTCACATTTTTCACACTCTCGCCGACGACGAATGCTCGCGCCGTCCACTGCAATGCGAGAGTCGACGACCTTAGTATCTTTGTGATTACAAACGGCGCAGTACATACAGATCGAATTCTACAAGAAATCGTTGCAAGAGTACAACAAACATGAAAGATAATTTCATGCCTCTGTCATCAGAAGTTCGAGACAGTAAGTCCTGCAGAACCCGATACGTACACGGTCGAGGTAGAACCTGTGACAGAGTAATCACCACTCGGATAGTACATCCTCCCAGAATCCGAATTCCTAGAGACTCGACGCATGGTCTTCCTTACCAGAAATTAAGCATCATTTACTATCTTTAAACTCTAAGCCTTCAACCGCCTTGTGGACTTGTTCCAATTCAGACTTGGATAATTTGTCTTTATTACAGTTGTAAGAAACAAGGATCAACTGATGACCACGACAAAAAGCAGCGGCATATACAAAAACGGTCTTACCTCCAACTGAATCTTCATATTCAGATTCGGCCGCACTTGGCTTGCCTTCTTTCCTGACGACTAATCCTCTTCCTCCAACAAATCGCTCCAGCATCGCGACAGCATCTGGAGAATCACTTGACGAGGAGTATGAGGAGATCGTTAGAGCACCTCTTCCTTTGTGATCATGCATTGAAACAATTCCTGAATCATCAGACTCAAACAACCAGTTATCTGGAATTTCAAGCGAGTATACTTGTGTCAATATTTTTTTCATATCAACGCTTTTTATAAGTATCAATCACTCCTGTAAAACCTTTCCCCAAGGCACTGTCTGCAGCATCAATGTATTTTTGAAGTTGACTTAGTCCGCGATTAATGGCTTGTTGGTTATCTGGTTTCAATTCACGAATGACTTTGTTACCTGCGTCCAATGCATCAGGACGCAAGAACGTTCCTGGAATTTGTCGATTGAGTTTATACGTACTCCCAGGATTATAAAGTTTATGCTGCTCTTGTCCGTATTTGATTGCTTCACTAACAGACGGATTCTGAGCACCTCTCAACGTCTGACTAGTGTTGTTGTTTGTAAATGTTTGTTTGGCCGTAATGACTCCGGCCATTTCGCCTGCGGCCATCCCCGCAGCGAATCGTCGTATGTATATGTGGTGGCACGATCGCTATGCGCTATGCCTCCGTCATACAGGAGCCCAAGCTCGTCTTCCAGATAGACAAACGTCCGGTCATTTCCTAAATCCGTGGCTTGCCAATCAAATAGTTGTACGCGATAGAGACCACTCGCGCTGTCGTATGTTTCTTCGCGATACATTCTTCCAAGTTTAGCGATCACATCCGTTGCCTCGCCTTGCGTGCTATTAGTGTCGTTTCCTTGGTGGACGTAGGTGACAACGGTATTGCCCACGCCATCTGTCTTCGTGACCTTCCCAAACCCAGCGAATTGTCGATCCTGTTCGTCCGCGTAGTAATAATCACCTTCCTCGTACTGAAAAGATTCCGTCGTGGTGTTGCCAAGACCATCATCGGTCGTGATTGACTCAACGACCTGAACAATGAATGGAAGATCTTCCTGAACTCCGTCCTCAACCGAGGAAGCGTAGGCCACGGTCGTCTCTGCTCCTTGCGAGCTTGTGATACTTGTCAAAAAATCTGGAATGTCGCCGTCGTGAACATACACTCCACTGCCACCACTGCCTCTCGTTTCATCCGCATACACAACATCTTCCAATCGGTCACCGTCTATGTCCGTGAAACGTACACCTTTGTCATACGCATAACCGGTTCCAGTGTTGTACCCTGTAAATAATAACGGGAGCGAACCGCTTCCGAGCGTCCAACCTGTCCCATCACCCGTGTTGAGATACACAGCGTTATCATCATAAATGTCGTCTCCGACTACGATGTCAATCCAAACATCAGCATTAACATCAATAAGCCGTGCTCCAAGATCGAAGCCGCCTAAGGAAAAATCTACTGGTAACGTGTAGCTTGCATCAAATGTCCACGTGCTGTCACCGGTGTTGATGTACACCCCGTATCCCCAGTATCTGGAACCACCGTTGATAAAAGACCATACACAAGATCAGCGAGGCCATCGTGATTGACATCGATCACACGCACACCGCTATCCCTGGCATCTCCACCAAACATTTGCGCGAAGACAACTGGAATATCCGTATAGCTTGTGTCCTCACTCCATCCTGTTCCGTCTCCATTGTGAATATATACCGCCTCGTTTCCATATGGATCGGCAAACAAAATGTCCGCAAATCCATCGCCGTTTACGTCTCCCAACCGCGTATAGGCATCATACATGTAGTATGGAGCCCGGTTTGTCGCAAAGTTAGCCGGGAGCGAATAAGAAGTGTCTTGTGTCCACCCAGTCCCATCGCCGTCATTAACGTAGACCTCACGTGTATCACCACTAACACCATCATAAATATCATCGCTTTCACCATAAACAAAATCATCAAGTCCATCACCGTTCACGTCGAACATACGCACGCCTTGATCTCCCGGAACCGTTGTATCGAGAAATCGAACAGGGATCGAGTAAGATGTGTCTTGGCTCCATCCTGTGCTATCCGCGTTGTTAAGATAAACGGCCGTGTCAGTCGTTCCGCTGTCGCCAAACAATAAATCCTGGAGTCCGTCGCCATTGACGTCCGAAAGACGAACGCCTCGGTCGTAACCTTCATTTTCTACAAACGATTGAGGGATAGCGTAGGTGGTTGCCTCTGTCCAACTCACCGTGGAAGAGGAATAGCCAAAAGTCGTTTCTGGCAACGTAGTCGTGGCGCCCACCTCGTCGTATGATGTCTCCAGAATAGAAGATAACAGCGAGCGCGTGCCGTTATCGCCAGCCGCGTAGGAAAAGGCGAATGTGCGTCGCGTGGTGCCATCGGCCGTGACAGTGATCACGCTCACGCGCTCATCTGTGGTAACTTCAAACCCGCTGGCGTACGAGGTTATTGCATCATCTCGAGACTCGAGCGTGAACGTCGCGACCAACACGCCGACTGTTGAACCGTTTCCTGTGTAAGTGATTGTCGAAGGGTAGAGCTGATTGTCATCTTCAGTATATGTAAACGAGATGAAGTTATCATTTAGGTCTTGAATCTCTGAAATAGACCAGATGAACACGCGAGTGGTATCGTCTGGATCGTCAACGCGCGATGAAGAGGAATCACCAAACGTGTAAGTCGTGCCCTGTGCGTCTGTCACGCTCCAAGATTCACTGCTACTGTCATAGGTATAGGACAGAAACGATCCTGTCTCGACTTTCGCTCCATACGTTCCGTGTGTGGCGTCAGTCAAGGAAACAGGAAGAAGCTCACCGGAAAGCGATGAAGAAAAGGTCGTCGAATCATACAAATCCTCGATACCGGTTTTGTTGACGCGTTCAATGGAAGGGATAGACAACGACCAGCCAGCACCAACGATCCCTGTGGTTTGAACATTGGCGCTATTGTAGGTGAGTGCGAGTTCAGGTTGCATCCCATCGCGTCCCGGTGGAAGAACAAGAGGATGGTGATAAATAAAAGAACCGAGCGTTTCATCTCGGTCATACCACGGCAAACGATGTTCTGGACTCACGGAAGTCGTTGTTGGATCTGTTTGGAAATCTGACGCAGACGATGCGTAAGTCACCAAAGGCAACATGAGAAAAGCTATGATGAACAGCACACGAACAAACCGTATTGAAACGTGGCGATACATATATTTTTTCCTATTGCGTTACATCATCTTTTTGCGAATGAACGCAGGAATCTCAATTTCTTCTTCGTCCTTCTGAACGGGAGTTGGTGCGATCTTGACAGGCTCTCGACGTGGTTCGGGTCTTGGCATCACAGGACGTTCCAAAGGAGGAAATATGGGTGGCTGATACGTAATTTTTGGGCGTTGACGAGCTGGATCTTCTTCGCGAACACGCAACATTGGACTTGGTGACCAGGAACCTTGTGCTTGGACTTCGACCGTTCCAGGGGCTTTGGTGCGACGCTCACGAGAATCAAATCCTGTGGCCACAACCGTAATGCGCACCTCGTCTGTTAACCCATCATTCACGTTGGCACCAAAAATGACTTTTGCGTCTTCATCGGCTGAGCTTGTGATGACCTTGGCAGCCTCGGCAACTTCGTGCATGCCCAGATCGCTTCCACCTGAAATCGTAAAGAGGATTCCCTTGGCGCCATCAATGGAAAGCTCAAGCAAGGGACTGGCAATCGCCTGCTTGGCAGCCTCAACCGCTCGATTTTCACCGCTCGCACGTCCAATTCCCATGAGAGCCGAACCTGAATTTTCCATAATCGCTTTCACGTCCGCATAGTCGACATTGATGAGTCCTGGGATTGTAATGAGCTCAGCAATTCCCTGCACACCTTGTCGAAGGACATCATCTACCACGATAAATGCGTCCATGAGTGAAGTCTTTTTGTCGATAATTTGGAGCACACGATCGTTTGGAATCGTGATGATGGCGTCCACGTGCTGCAACAAACGTTCATACCCATCATCGGCAATGCGTCGTCGTTGTGCGCCTTCAAACGTGAAGGGTTTTGTGACGACCGCAACAGTGAGCGCTCCAATATCTTTTGCGAGGCGTGCCACCTCAGGAATCGCGCCGGTTCCTGTTCCCCCACCAAGGCCACACGTAAGGAACACCATGTCAGAACCTGAAAGTGCCTCGCGAATTTCATTTTGATTCTCCTCAGCCGCTCGAGCACCGATGTCTGGATTCATTCCTGCTCCCAGACCTCGCGTGATCGTTTTTCCAATGACGATTTTTCGTGGAGAGAGACTTTGGTTGAGAGCCTGAACGTCTGTATTGATAACGATAAACTCAACACCTTTGATATTATCGCTAATCATTCTATGCACAGCTGCACTGCCTCCACCTCCAATACCAACGACTTTGATCTTCGCGAACGTTTCAATTTCTGGCTTGACTTGTGCCATACGGTATTCAATTAACTTTTTGATGAACACATATTGTGCTCATTCATTGCTCAGTTGAGCACTAAAATCACAAACACTTTAACACTGGCTAATGACCTGTCAAGAAAATAAAAAAGAAGATGTGTATATCTTCTTTGGGAGGTAGTAGGGGGTAGGAGGTAGGTCTTAGGGTTTTAAAGATTTGAACAATTTTTTCAGACCAGAGCCAATCTTGTTTATATCTCCAAACTTTGAAAGAAGTCCGCCAAAACCACCGTGGCTGCCTGCGCCTCGAATATGTCGTCCCCATAGGACAAGTCCCATAACCGTGCTCATGGACGGATCGTTAATGCGATCAATGACCGAGCTCACCCCAATGGGCGTTCCAAGAGAAACAGGAAGTCTGAGCGACTCTTTTGCCACGTCGAGAATCCCAACAAGTTTAGCACCACCTCCCGTTAAAATAACTCCGGCGGGAAGCATGCCTGATCGATCGACCTTCTTAAGCTCACGATCGATGTGTTCAAAAATTTCCTGTACGCGCGCCTCGGTGATATCAGCGACAAATCGACGACCGACAAATTCTTCCTCAGGTGCGCCGAGCTCTCCCAGGTTAATCTCTTCTTTTTTTGTCACGTCATCCGGTCGACACGTGGCATGGTGCAACTTCACCTGTTCCGCCACTTCGATCGAGGTTCGAAGGCCAATCGCGATGTCGGACGTTATGTGATCTGACCCCATTGGGAGCACGGCTGTATGCAAGACATCGCCTTCTTCGTACACGACCAAGGAGGTTGTCGATGCACCAATGTTTACCACGCAGACTCCAAGATCTTTTTGACGATCGGAAACCACAGCCTCAGCCGTCGCAAGAATCGAAAACACGAGGTCCTCAATATCCAAACCTGTTCGGTACACCGTCTTGGTGAGATTTTTAATTTGAGAACCAAGTCCTTGAATAATAAGGGCATCGACCTCCAACCGAATGCCGTTCATGCCCACAGGATCTTTCACACCGCGCTGACCATCTACCGTAAAATTCTTCGGAATGACGTGAATAATTTCGTAGTTGGTTGGTGTGGCAACGGTCCGCGCTGCCTCAATCGAGCGTTCGACGTCTTCTTCACGAATCTCGCCGTCACTTCGACCTACACCCACCACGCCACGAGATTCCTGAGAAATAATATGATTCCCGTTGATTCCCACCCAAGCCTTGTTCAAAGGGACGCCTGTGATTCTTTCCGCTTGTTCCAGTGCTCGGGAAACAGAAGAAACAGCGTCTTCAAGGTTGGTGATAGTCCCCTTGCTCACACCAGCGGATGGAACCTCGACAGCCCCAA
Source organism: uncultured Gammaproteobacteria bacterium (assembly GCA_964359095.1). Taxonomy (GTDB): domain Bacteria; phylum Patescibacteriota; class Patescibacteriia; order UBA9934; family GWF2-40-263; genus JACRJW01. Next base: position 25,576 of record CAYHRJ010000004.1, read on the forward strand.
TGATATGGATCTGTTCACCTCCGTCGGGTGTTGGGATCAGCTTTCCTACCGCAACTCGAATCGCATAGGTCCCAACGTCCAATCCTGTAAAAATTTCCTCAGACATATTCACGAACAAGTATAACCTCACCACGCGGGAACAAGCAAGACAACATGCGGGTAAAAAATCGTCACACCGACCAGAAGCGCGATGAAGGAGACGATCAGAACCGCTGCGGCCATGATATCTTTGATGTCTTTGACAACTGGATGAATACGAGGTTTAAACGTGTCAACGATCCGTTCAAGAATCGAATTAACAAGCTCGAGCACCAAGACCGCGCCGATCAAGAAGATCAAAATGATCCACTCTTCGTACCGTACCCGAAACCAGAGCGCAGCCAGCAACACGATAACGGCTGCGATCACTTGAATACGAAAATTTTGCTCGGATCGAAATACCACAGCAACACCATGAGCGGCGTGCTTAAAGCTCTTTGCAAGTTGCCGAAGTCTGATCATAGGCGAGCATCAACGCCGAGTGCAATAAGAATTCGACTTTGAAGTGGGAACATTTTTTTTGCATCTACTGGTCTCTCATGATCATTGCCAAATAGATGCAAAACCCCGTGCACCAACAGAAAGATGATCTCGTCATGCGTGGAATGTTTCATCTCCTTGGCCTGACGAACGGCTTGTTCATAGCAGATCAAGATTTCACCGAATACTTTGCCCTCCTCAAGTTCAAAAGACAACACATCTGTCACACGATTCTTTCCACGCCAGATTCGATTGAGCTTTTTCATCTCAGGCTCTGACACAAAGGCCACGGAAATAGTCACGTCTTTCTTCAGATAATGAGATTTTGTCATCCTGAGCGAGCCCTGCGAGTCGAAGGATCTCTCCGCTCCGGCCGTCGAACGGCCTCCGGTCGAGATGACAGCTTGTCGTTGAAGGACCTTGAAAATCTCATTGAGCGTCTTCACCACCAATCGCTCCGGGAGCTTCTGCCCTCCCCTGAGTCTCGATTGATTTATTTCTGCACGAATCATAGTTCCACCGCGTCCACCTCCGCCACCTCTTCCACCTTTCCCACCTCCACGCTATTCAACATCATCTGCATCGTCTGCAAGTAATCCACACGAGCCTTCAACCCTGTGTCATACTCCATAACTAAAACAGCAAAACCAAGATCAACATACGCTATCAGCTGATTTTGGGAGCTCATCATTGGCAGACCGTTCTTGGTCGTCCCTTCAAGCGGCTCCTCAAGTGTCGTCATGTCCTCTGTCCATGCATCGAGCGACTGTGCACTATCTTTCTCAACCGCCCAGATGCGGAATCCTTGTCCTGTCTGTGCATCAAGAATAAAAACATCATCACTATCGACAGACGTTTCCCAGACAGCCGGAAAAGTAAACGTGTAGTCAACGGTCTCGGATTCTGCGACGCTTCTGGTTTCGAGAACCACAATTCCTTCCTCAAGCAATGTCCCTGGAGCCGCAGGATTGTAACGATGGAACACTTCGTTCCCATCCAGAAAGCCATCCGAGTCTGTATCTGGCAAACGTGGGTTTGTGTTGTAGATCGTCTTTTCCTCCGTGTCAGAAAGACCGTCAGAATCAGAGTCTGTCCCTGGCGTCACTTCAACAGCAAATGGATCCACAGCCTCGAGCTCTGGTTCAGGTTCTGGCTCGGGTTCCGGTTCCGGCTCTGTAACCTCCTCAACCACCACATCCACCTCCGCCACCTGATCCACCTCTTCCACCTGCACACTCCTTACCAAAAAATATCCACCGATTCCAAGCATGAGCAACACGACAACTCCTACGAGCAAAATCATCTTGGTTCCTGAGCGCGACTTTTTTGGTGCCGCTGGTTTAGGAGGTAAAGCCGGTGCTGGAACAGATGGAGTTTTAAGTTCAATTGGCGCTTGTGGCAACTTTTTCTCTGGCTCGTGAATCTTCCCTTCAGCTCCATGACGATAGCGCTCAGGCATCGTAAAAACGCGCGCCTCAATTCCCGAAGGCTTTGCTGGCTGTCCGCCGGGCTGTTGCAATTGTGTGGCCTTCAGATCTTCCATAGATTAATCAGACTCTGTCGGCGGTTCACGTAGTGTACCTTCTCCGCTTGGGTTATAGCCACCACTCACTTCTTCACCATCAAGATACGTATCCCCATCCGTGTCAGGATTGAGCGGATCTGTTTCCCAGGTTCTTACTTCCTCAAGATCAAACAACCCATCACCATCTGTGTCAACCGCACGTGCGCTCGTGCCAAGTTCTGCCTCTTCCTTGTCCGTGAGTCCGTCTTTGTCACGATCTGCTGTTGATGGTTTTGCTTCTTCTTCCTCTTTCACTTCTTCCACCTCTTCCACCTCATCTACCTTTTCCACCTCATCCACCTGATCCACCTCCTCTGGCGGCTCCGGTGTCACAGATGTATTCGACGACAAAATCTTCATCGAAATATAAAACGCGGCGCCCACGACAACGAAAATTCCCACAACAAGAAGAATCGCCTTCCATGGGAACGAACGTTTCGATCCTGCTATACGCTCTGCTAGAACAGAATGACCAGAAGGATTAGAAGGAACAGGGGGAACATCTGTTGGGGATGTTACTTGCGGAGCTGTCTTATCGGACTCGGAAAAAATATCGTCTGGTTCTTTTTTTAGTTCATCAAACATAGGGGGAGGTGGTTAGGTGGAAAAGGTAGATAAGGTGGATAAGGTGAAGATGTCGCTAAAGGCGGCCGGAGCCGAGAGGATTATAGCCAGCACTGACCTCTGCTCCATCTAGATAGCCATCCTCGTCCGTGTCGGGATTCTCAGGATCGGTTCCGTAGGTTGTTTCTTGCGCAGCCGTGAGTCCGTCTTCATCGAGATCTGCTTCTTCCTTTGCTTGCATCAACGCCAACTTATCTGAGACTGTTTCTTTACAGTTCTCACGCATATCGCCGTCCACGATCTCTTGACAGAGCAGCGCGTCGAGCGTCGCCTTTGCTTGTGCATAGAGCCTGAGATCGTCACACAATTCTGGCGCGCGCTCTTCACAGTTGGAAACAGAGAGAGGATCTTCACGAGTCGCCGTCCTCGCCTCTATGCCTGCTGTGCAACGCTCTGCATCTTCAGAAACTGAAATCGCTGAACAATAACTTGCATCTGAAGCAGCACGCGCCACGGCCCAGTAACAATTATCCCTCTCTTCCACTGTTTCGAGCAACTCACAGGTCTCAACAGACTCATGCTCGGCAGCCAAATCAGTGATCTCAGCCTGACGACAGTCCTCAGGATCGAGCGCGGATTCACACCGATCTATCGAATCCGAAACTTGCTCCTGCACGATTTCCTCAAGTGCTTCCATCTGTGCGTCTCCCTTCACCCACCGAACAATCACCACGATCAGCACAATCACAACCACCAGTCCTGCTGCCCCAATGGCGACAGGTTTCCACGGAATAGATTTTGTTGTTGGGTAATCGTTGAGATCCATAATGGCTTCTTGTCATCCCGAGCGAGCCAGGCGAGCCGAGGGATCCCTCCGCTCAGCCTGCCCTGAGCAACGTCGAAGGGTCGTCTAACTCCTCAGTCGGGATGACAAGGATAAAATTATTCATAAGGACAATACGTAAACTCCAGATCGCTAAACGACATCGTGCCTGCGCCGAAGAACTCGTTGCGCAGTGGCATTGTTTGTTCGTTGGAATCACAGACAAATCCTTCTGGGAATGGAAGCACGACATTCTCGCCTGGTTGAACTTCTCCTGATGTTGAGGCCGTAGCTCCAGCAGCATCAGTGGCCGTGATGGTCACTACGGTTCCCAAAATGGCATCTACGATAGCTGCATACATGAGATCGATCTCCTCCACATTCGTCGCTGCAAAGGCATAATTGCCTGTGCAGTCGGAAGCCGACTCAATAGCACAAGTGACGCCGTCGACATAACAGTCGCTCGCCGTTTCCTCCCACCCACAATCGTTACTGGAAAGATGTGCAGTCTTGCCTTGCTCTGATGGGCTGGACGTAATGGCTGCGGTGTAAAAATAGTACGGAGAGTCTTCGACAAAAAGGTCTGCGATCTGAGCCACACAGCCAAGCTGGTTTGTATAAGTATAACCGCTGGATGGATAGGGGTAGCTATACGATGAATTACAGTCGGTGAGGTCATCGTCCCAGTCTATATCCCCGTCGGTAAGGAGAATAACAATTTTCACTGGTCCCGTGCCTGATTCATCTAAGATACGGTCAGCGAGTGCGACAGCATTATACGTTGGACCGGAACCATGTTCACCAACACAACCAACATAACTTTCGACGTAACTCAGGAGAGACGATTCGTCAGTATCTCCAACAAGCACACTATCGGTAAAAGCGCCGCTTGTATAATCTGCAACAGCATTGCAAACTCCTGTGCCAGTAGATGTCGTGTAAGAAACTAAAGCCACTCGAATCGTTGAGCCTGTCCCATAATATGCATCAAACAAATCTTCAATTGCATCAGAAGTCGCGTCTACCACGTAGTCAATTTTTCGTGTACCAACGCTGGCACCGTATTCGTCACAGGTGATTCCACTCCCACAAGCATCGTCTAGATCACTCGCGTCAGGAGTACAAGCGACGCCATCATTTGTACCTCCATCACAATAATCATTACCTTGCGGATCAAAATCCATACTACCTGTAATATCCGTCACAAACACAATATCTACGTCCGGAGGAGTGATGTCTTCATCACCGATAGTGGCTGTAATCGTGGTTCCCACGGTGCAGGCGGGAATGTAGATGGAGGCCGCGTCTGGAGAGAGACCGTCCTCGTTGCCGTAGCTGTAGAGGCTGATCGCGTCGGTAAGCTCAGAGGCGGAGAGTTCACTCTGAACCAAGAGTCCAGTGGTCTCAAGTGAGACCGGACAAGACGAACCGCAGTCGTCTGCGCAGACGGGAGGGACACACTCGCCGTCATCTGTGTCATCAGTTGAATCTCCTAGACAGCTATTCTGGTCCGCCGTTGTACTATCTGAAAGTGCAGCGACCGTCCCAGCTGAGGCATAGGTTGTGTAATCGAGTGTACAGTAATCCCCGTTCTCTGTTCCGCCGTCACAGACTCCCAACCATCGACATGTATAATCAGCAGTATCAACGTAATCAGTCTCTGTAGCAGCATAGGTGCTACAAGAACCTTGGGTATCCGCCGTTGTCACATCAAACCAATGCAACTGCGTCGAATACGACCCGTCGCACACTTCACTACCATTGATCTCTTCGTCTCCACAATAGCCACCCGAGCGCGTCTTGTATTGACACGTTTCGTTGCAATAGTTACACGTGTCCTCGTAGCCAGCTTCGCACACTTCGCCGTTATCTTCACCATCGTCACAGGACTCCACGCCGGTTTCGACATAATCATCGCCGCACGCATTTGCTTCACAGGTGTTCAAACAGTCGTCGTTGTTGGAAGAATTTCCATCGTCACAGGCCTCAGCGCCTTCAACGGAACCGTTGCCACAAATCTGCGTTCCACCAACACATGGGAAGGACCACGTCGGCCACGTACAGACACTTTCACAGCTGCGGTAACGATACAGGCTGTAGTTAAAGTCTGGACAGGATCCCGATTCACATCCACCCGTTGGATCCAACTCCGTGACCTCACAAACCTCTCCAGCATCTGCCGCGCTCGTACACTCACCGTCGTCGGTGCACACAAGAGAATCACACTCACTGGATCGCTCGCACTCCTCACCAGCGTCATCGTAATCGGTACACACGTCACCTGTTCCACATGCTGCGCCTCCGTCTCCACACGCGCTCCCATCATCGCAGTCGGAGTCTGTCGTACATTCCGTGCCATCCGAACACAACGCGCCTTCCCACTCTTCATAATCGCCATCACATTCCTCTGCGCCATTCACGGTTTCATCACCGCAGGAAAGTCCTGGCTGTGTGCAGTCGTAAGCACAGCTCAGATTGATGTAGTCGGAGTACTGACCATTGGAAACATCGCAATCGTAAATCGCCGCCCAAGAATTTTCGTCGTCGTCATCGGCTGTCGCATCTGAGTAACCATACAATCCCGTCTCTCCACAGTCGCACTGCTCTGTTCCAGCAAGATATCCATCGCCACACAAATAGGCATCGTCATAAGTACAATTGTCGTCACAGTAGCCGTAACTTCCGTTGAGAGACCCATCGTCGCACGTCTCGCCTGTTTCAATCACGCCGTTGCCACAAGAGTACGGCTCACATTCAGCACCTGCGATTTCTGCTTCTCCTGCGTCTTGATAGTCCAAACAGTCACTCTGACACGCGGACGAAATCAAGCCAGCCTCTCCAGTGGAATCTGTACACTCGATCGTCTTTGTGTCTCCGATTTCGCAGGCCTCGCCCGTTCCCTGAGTTCCGTCTCCGCAAATAGCGGAAGAACCACTCTCATTGCCATCACAAAATATTGGAGACAAAGCAAACCCAACTGGCGAAGAACTCGGCGCGTTACCCGTTCCCGTTGGATACTCCGCAACAATCGTTGCTTCATCTGTTGAATCAACATCAATGTCGTAAGCCCACGCAACGTTTCCGGCAGTTTCCATCTGTGTGTAGAGCGTATAGGCAATTCCACCAGAACTTTGGTATCCATACACCTGTGAGTTACCTGGACAGATGAATGTCCCAGCCTCACCGTTCCAACAGGACTCGGTGTCATAGCCTTCTGCGACACAGTTATAAAACTCGTTCACAGGATCGGTTGGTGGTGTGTCCCCAAGCTCGTTGGCAAAAGCCGAGTTCCACGATCCCCAGACACTGTTGGTGAGCGCGGGAATAAACGTGCCTGTCTGTACATCTGGAAATCCAAGCAAACAGTCTTCTGTTCCTGGACAGTCATCGGAAGTTTCGCATGCGGTGTCGGTTGTCACTTCACAATAGGCATTTTCTTCGCCGAACTCCTGAAGCGTTGCAACCATGTCCGTTACGTCGGTGAGACGTTGCATGTCACGCGTTAGTTTTTCTTTTTCGCCGTCGCAGACACCAGCTCCGGCTACAAGAGGACACGTTTCGTCAGTCGTATCGGAGGCATCGCTTGGATCGATTCCGCAAGGATCTCCTGTCAAAGAACAGGTGTAATCGTCCCCGCACGTTTCCAAACAATCTCCATCCCACTCACAGGAAAGATACTCATTCTCGGCTGTGACGACGTAGCCGTCCACATCAGAACACAGGTTGACGTCTGTCACGATGTCGTCGTTTGCATTGAATTGCCAGTTCTCCAAAATCTGAGCAAAAATATCCAAGGATTCTTCGCTCGCATCTTCATTGTAGGAAACGACGTAGATGTTTGGATAGATGGTCGTCCCACTTTGATTGGCGGCGGACGCATAGAGAGTCGTGCCAGATTCCACCGCTTGGTAACCATCGAGCGTTGTCTCGCTAAACGAACCAGTGAAATCCTGATCCTCCACCCACGCGGAAGGCGAATCGTAATCGGTGTTTTCTCCAACGCGCACACCGATCGCGTCGCTGCTGCCATCAACTTGAAAGATGAGTTCCTGAAGAAGATTCAGTGAAGTAAGGGATATGACTTCGATCGGATCGTCGAGTGCCGGCAAATCGTCATCCGTACCAGCTTCTCCAGCGTCGCGGCAATAGTAAAACGAGAAGTAGGTTGGAATGAGCACATCATCCTCCACGTATGGAAAGTCGAGTGTCTCCGAAGAAAGCGATGGCCAAGGATTTTCACAGACGATGGCGGCAACTTCGAGCATACCTGTCGTAGTCTCATAGATGGTCGATGTCTCATTCAATTCATCTACGGTAATGGTCGCTGTGACCATGACAGACTCCTCACCGGTGGTGCCAGAGGCTGTGTAGGAAGCCGTAGTAGAGTCACAGTCCGTGACGCTTGCAAGTGCCACCACGTCATCTGCATCCGCGTCATCGACAGATGAACTCCAGACATAGCACCATTCGTAGATTCCGGTAATCTGACTGATTTCCTCGTACTGTCCAGAATTTCTCTGGGTGTATGGCGTCAAGATAAACGAATGCATTTCTTCGGTTGAGGTGAAATAATCTTCGCTCGCATCCTCGTAATCAGCCGCCCCTACAATTCCCTCATCTTCAACCAGAATGTAATCAAGCTCACAGATTTCCTCACCGACGAAGAAGGATTGAATCTCTTCATCTCCTGAGCAACCAACACCAAGACACAGCGCCACTTGAGCCGCGCTCAACACGCCGTCAAAGGTTGTGTCCGTTGCATCGTCATCTCCTACCAAGATCAGCCGATAGATTCCACCCGCTTCAAGCAAGGAGCTGTAACGCAGATACACTTTGTCCGTATCGGTTGCGCTGGTGACTGTCTCGTAGGTCACAGGCAAGAGACAATCGTAGGTTGAGGACGCATTCGCTTCGATGCCAAAGACTCCCAGGACTGCTCGCTTCAGCCAATGCCACGCACGAGCAAGTGGAGAACCAGATGATTCTCCTCCCGAGGAAGCAAGCGTCGTGTATCCAGTTGGACACAGCGCAGCGGTTGTCACATCAACTCCATCAACGGACTCCAGATCAAGATAGAGATTGCCATCAAACTCCGTGGCTTCAATGGTGCCATCGCCATCGGTATCAACAGAAGTATCGAACGACGCTTCGTCCATGAGAGTGGTGAAGTCCGCATAGATCGCCGTGTTGCGACAGTAGCCTTCGCCTGGAGGAGCTGACGTAGCCGTTGAAGTGTTATCCGCTGGATACAGTTCGCTGAAAAGTGGTCTTGTAAAACAGCAGCTGCTCACTCCGCACCCGAGTGTCGTGCCACTACTATTGCAGGAGGCGTCCGTGGTACACGAACATTCCAACTGGAACACAGCTGTATCTGTCACGCCATCCACGGTTGCGCTCACACTTGAAATGGCGTATCCCGTTGTTGTACTTACTTCAAGTGGCGCGCCTGTGGCGATCTGGCCGACGGAGTACGCGCCTGTGGCAAACGTAATGGATGTGTCGCTCGTATCCGCGTCACATTCCTCACCCGATCCTGTGGCGCCGTCGCCGCAGAACGATGGGGTTGTGTAGGTGTAGGAAGAACCTTCGTTCAGACACGAGTCAGAACATCCCTCACTTCCATCACAATCCTCACCAGTTTCCACGTCGCTATTCCCGCAACAACCGGTTGACGTCGCTGAGGCACAGGTGCTCGTCCCCTCGCTCAGACACTCAGAGGAACAGCCATCATCGTTAACAACGTTTCCATCGTCACAGTCCTCGCCGGACTCCGGAGTTCCTCCGTTTCCACAGATCGCGTACACGTCTTCCGTCTCCTCCGATCCCTCCTTCAAACAGTTACTCGAACAACCGTCACCACTCACAGCATTATCATCGTCACAATCTTCACCACCTGTTCCCTCAGACCAATCCTGTGTGGCATCACCGCACTCGGATCCAACAGAACGTGCTCCTTCGTTCAAACACGCAGAAGAGCAACCGTCTCCAGAATCTGAGTCACCGTCGTCACAATCTTCTCCGCCAGCACTCGTCGAATAATCTCGCGTGCCATCACCGCAACAAGAAGCCTCTACGATTCCGCACATTCCACCTGCATCATAGGCACAATCTGTATCTATCAAACAGGCGCTCCCCGAAATAGAGCAGATGAGATTTTCACAAGTTTCAAAACAGTCACTATCAGACGTGCATGTGGATCCAGAATCAGAACAAGCATACGTACAAGCATCTGCTCCTTCATCCAAACAAGAGGACGAACATCCGTCTCCAGCCACCGTCGCGCCGTCGTCACATTCTTCGTACGTTTCCAACGTGCCATTTCCACACACGCCATCGGATGTGGTCACCGGCGCGCCGATGTTGAGACAAGAGGCAGAGCAGTACGCAGGCAGGTCACTGGTGAGCTCAATCTCGCCATCCTGGATCATGTACGAAACAATCTCGCTTTGGTCCGTGGACGAACCAGAGTCATCACCCACGGCATCTGGTTGAAGATCAGACGCGGACCACGCACTCCATGTAGAAGAACTTAATTGCAGAGCCTGGCCATCCACAGAACAATCATCCGGTTCCCCGTATGCGGTCGCATCAAACTCCGCACGGTCGCCCACATAGGTTGCGGTGGTTTCATCAGGTGAGACAACTACAGAATCAACAAGGCACAATGACGCATCCTCTTTCGTCTTAAAAACCCAAGAAAAATCGTCCTCAAAATACCGGTTCGCGTCGTCTCCGTAGTTGGAACCGGACTCCGAAAGTTGATTCCCATTGGCAGCGAGGATCGCGTCGCCATCCAGCACGATGCGGTACCAGGTATTAGGCTCCATGTACACAAGCTCGTCAAAAATAACTTCCAAGACACGATCATCGCCACTGTCGGATGAGGCGAGAGTCACCGTCGAAACAAAGTCGACTAGATCTATCTCAGACTCCGCACACAGCGAATCCTCACACACATACATGAACACGGTTGAGGTGTCGATCGTGTTTCCATCCATGGCCGTATTAAACTCAGCCCATGGCATCGCGTTTACACACGCGGTGGAACAATCAGGAAAATACTCATCGACTTCTGGATCGGTAAAGTTAATTGTGAGTTCACCATCGCCGGATGGATTCGTTGTTGCGCCCGTGTTGGTGACCTCAGCTGTGATAATGGCTGGAACATTCGCCGCTGTTTCAGACACGGCGGTCACATCGTTTTCACAAATACCAAACGGTCCACGGGGAACCGTCGCTCCGTCAAAATCTGATTCCCATTCCAAATAATAACCATCGCAAGAGAGTGCCACACACTGGTCATCGGCGGAGACAAGCGAAGCAAGATAAACCACATCGCCAGGTTCTGCGACAGACTCCGTAAGCGGGCTCACATTCACCCCACCGACCTCGCACAAGTCTGTACTATCGCTCGTCGTGAACTCCCAAGAGTAATCTCCGTCAAGATAGCCTCCTGCTGTGCCAGTAACAGAATCCGATGCGGCTTGAATGGCTCCTGCCTCACCACTCCCATTCAACGTCACACGATAGGTCGTGCTGGGATCAAACGTGTCTGGAGAAAGCGTCCAACTGAACCCCTGTGCACTGGTAGTGATCGATGGAGAGTCAGTCAAGACTTCCCACGTCTTACATTCTCCTTCTGTGCCATCACCTGCCTCCTCCTCCGCAGCGGTATAAAAAGCGGTGCATTTTTCAACGGTGATGTTCGCGCTTGTGAAGGTCCCTGTATCCATGTCCATGTCAAACTGTGCCTCAATCGCCGCGTTCACACAGATGTTTTCTGGGTCACTCCATCCTTCCCACGGTGCAGGCGAAGCGATGGTGGAGTCACACTGAATCACAACCTCTGGCGTAAGAGGAATCGTTCCAGTAGAAACCATGAACGCGTAGTGGGCTTCCGTCGATTCTTCTTCCTCACAGGTTGAGTCTGGAGATACGCATGATCCATCAGAACAACACGTCTCTCCTGACTGACAGAGATCACTGTCCTCATTACAGTCACCGACTTCAAAATTCATCGAGTTGGAAGAGTAGCTGTTCACGCCTTCGATGACGTATACAGGACCCGTCACTGCTGCCGAGGGGACGACGATGTCTTCAAGTGTGTCATTGTCCCACACGTCTACCGATGCGATTTCTGCAGAATAGAATTCCACACTCCCGTTCGTGGTGCCAAAATTTTCTCCGTAGAGTGTGACCTCGGTACCAACCGGCCCGGCGCTCGGATCGATGTCACACACCGATGGCCCAGGCGTGTCGTCGATGACCTCAATATCTGTTGAATCTGACAACACACCATCTTGTCGTTCGATGTACAGCGAGTGAATCGCATCATACTCAATGGCCACCGTATTTTGATATGCCTTTGGAATCTTGATAGTGATGTAGGTGTCATGCCAAAAATCTTCTCCACACACTTCAGGGAAATCACTCTCTCCCAACGCGGTATAGTCCAATTTCTGATTTTCCAAAAAGACCGAGCCTGGAGAAGAACCAAAATTCGTTCCGTAAATGGTTACATATTGTCCAGGCGGACCGAGCGTAGGAGCATCTCCACAGACACCACTCTCACAATCGCTGTCCTCACCACAGTGTTCGCCGTCGTCTGAGCCTCCTCCTGTGCACATCGTCCAACCTGTGTCGATTGAGGAAATAATCGGTGTGGTTGTGGACGCGGTATCCACCACCTCAAACGCAACTTCATTTGATCCCACACGAATCGATTCACACTCGCCATCCTCATCTGCGCAATCGTCATCGTCTGAACAGTAGTCGAGTGTCTCGCTGCACCAGGCAGTCGCACAAGTTTCGCCAGCGTCCGTGCCCGCCACAGCATAACAATCAGAATCCTCAGAACACGTCGTCCCCATGAGATCACCGAGATAATCCAAGCACACGTAATCACCTGTAAAAAGCTGCGCGCTGTAATCCCCCGCATTCACATTTGGCACCCCTACCGTGATCGACGATCCAGATGAGTCCCAAACCGCATACGTGGACGCTTCGTAATTTGTAAAATAGAACGTCGAGGTTCCTTGGCTCTCCCCAAAACTATTTCCAGACACGACAACCGCGTCTGACGTCTCAGCCGCATCAGGAGTGAGGTCACAGATCCCAGGTCGCGCAATCAAATTCACGTCAAAGTCTGCAATCGATGGACCATAGTCGTCGTCCGTACGATCAGGATCTTGTGTGGTGTCGGTGGTCGTAACCGAGATCGGACCGTCCAGAGCCCTTGCTGGAACCTGGACGATAATCTGCGTGTCTGTCCACTGCGTTACGCTGTTACAAGAGTATGCGCTTGCTGTGATTTCATCCCCGCTCTCTGTTGCCAAAAAGGTCACTGTTCCTGCCTCCGTGACGTCACCAAACGCTTCTCCAGAAATCGTGATCAAATTTCCCACAGCGCCATCTCCCGCTGAGACAGATTCGATCTTAGGTGTTTCCACACAGACACCTGCCACACACTGACCACTAGAACAATCTGCGCTTTCCGTACATTCATCTCCTGTGCAGGCTCCACAATAATAGGGAGAGCTTGTATCGTCACCGCCGCAATCGACATCTGTCTCTCCCAAACTATCATCCATGACCGTGTTGTTACAGTTGGCTGCGCGCAGAATGATCTCCACGGACTCTGCCGTGTCATCATTGCCTGCACAATCTGATCCTGTTGCCCAGATGTCATAACGTTCGTTTGTTGTGTAACCGCTCGTAGCCCACTCCTCATCCGTATCTGTAAAAAATGGATTCTCAACATCACCTCCTGTCAGGACTCCAAAACTCGAAAGATCCACACCAGAAGTGTACAGCGCCTCGTCATCGTCAATCAGATAAAAATCCACGCTCGAGACACCTGTATCATCGGTCGTGGTTGCTTGCAGCAGCTCGATAGAACCTTGATACAAACTCTCACCGTTCTCTGGCGTGTCCATCGTGACGGTTGGACCCTCGATATCAACGCCTGTGCCTGTTGTAAATTCAAACGAACATGGGTACGCCGTCGTACAGGTAAGCGATGAGCTGTTTGAAGATTCCAGAACTGTTGCGTCCAGTTCGATGGTGTAGCCGGTCGTGGCATCGAAACAGAAATAGGACTCATATGGAGAGGCGCAAGATTGAGTCGGCGTGAACGTCACGGTTCTGCCAGAAATTTCAAACGTGCCTTCGACAGGATCTGTTTCGCCGTCCTCCAGAATCACGATCCCTGATTCGATCATGTCTGTATCGTCTTCATCAAGACTCTTGGAAAAAACAAATTGAAGCTCAAGATTTTGGAGAGCCTCTGCACAGTCCGTGTTCACGGAACGCAAATAGAAAGAGGAGCTGGAGCTGCTGTCGCTATAAGAAGATGATCCGTCTGAGCTGCTATCGATGTCGGAGCTCGTCGCGTCTGTGAGTGCGCCCAGAATAAAACTCACGATCGCAAAAGACGCGAACACGAGGATCAGTCCCAACAGAGCGTTCACGATAATTTTCTTTGCACTCTTGACCCGCTCGGCGTTTCCCCCAGCCGTCATGAACATGAATCCGCCGTAAATCACGAACACGACCGCAATCACACCGATAAAACTGATCGCGGTGCGGATGAGACGCGCGATGATGGTGGTGATGTCCGCGGTGGTAGAAAACCCCGCTTGCTCGGCAAAACTTTCAAGATCGACTTCCTGGGCGAACACCGGCGCAGCAAACAGAATCCCCACGCTCAGCAAGAAAGCGAGGAGTATGCCAGTAAATGATGAAGAGCGAGGAAGTTTCATGAGAACCGTCTGTCATCCCGAGCGAGGCATCCGAGCCGAGGGATCCCTCCGCTCGTCGTCGAACTCCTCGATCGGGATGACAAAATGTTATGGTGCATTATCTGGAAGTGTGTCACCCGAGTCTGTGGTGCACTCAGATGCTGATGGAGATCCTCCACAACAGTAGGGAGAGCTTGAAGAACGCGAGGACGTACAACTGTTTGGACCAATCGCTGGATACATACAGATCTGGTACGTACTCTTCACATCGCTCGTAATCACCGGCCAATAATTCCATCCACCGTCGGCATTACTCACAAGCGTCGGATGCTCGATGCGAACCGTGGTGGCTGTTGGATCTGTGTCATTGTCTTTTCGAATCGCAAACCACATCTCGTACCATGGGTCTGGCCACATGGAGACAGCGTTTGAATCGAGAGTTGAAGATTTGAGAAATGTGTTGAACAGAACGGTGAGGTCGTTTGTTTGACTAATCTCACCTTCCTGAATGCCTGGGTCAAGACTCTCAACTTGTGGAACCATGTCTTCGATTTCGTCGGTCGTGGTGAAGCTCCAGTCGTAATCGTCGTCATCGTCCGCGTCTGTGTCGGTGTCGTCGCCATCTGCACACACGACGTCGTCATCGAGAGTTCCACAAGCACTTCCGTCGTTGTCGCCATCAAGCGAGTTCGCAGCCGCGTCAACCAGTCCATCAAATGTGGCGCCCGTTGTTGGCTCGCCTTGTGGAGGTTCGGCGTCGTTTATTGTGGATGCCTGTGCGGTTACGGAAATCACTTGATCACCAGGCAAACAGTAAATGGTGTCTCCACACGGATCCTCACTACACGCGTCGGTCGTTGTGAAGTCGATCGTGCGGTACCCGTTGCTGATCTCCCAAGTGCCTTCGATGTTTTCGAGATCCTCACTAAACGCCGAAATATTTGTGAACAACTCACTCAGCGTTGAATCGTCGGGATCAAGATAAAACGTCCCCGTTCCAGCAACAGGATCCATCGGCTCGCTAAAATTTACTTCGATGGTGACATTGCGCGCTTCATCTGCATCTTGTTGAGGAACCACAGAGGTAACATACGGCGGAGTAAGGTCGATCTCAGTGGAGACTTCAAAGGTCCAGGAGTAACCATCCGAATACGCGCCCGTGAATGCCGACTCTCCGTCTGAGGTTTCGATATTGGTTGTAAGCACAACCGTGTAGTTGGTGTCTTCCTCGGGAGAACCAAGATCGTCATCTGGATTGAAAACGAAAATTTCAAAGTCTTCGTCGAACGTCACTTCAACGGCGTCTGCAGCAAGGGCAACGCCAGATCCATCTGCGGTTGGATAGATCAGCACGCTCTCAACATTCAAGTTTCCAAAGGTGTCTTCATCTGTGTAACCATCCATCATGGTCGTTGGATCGATGGCTTCCTTAAACGTCACAAAGATCCGCGTGTTGCGAGGAATCTCTGTGGCGTCTCGCTCAGGATAGTGATCGTCCAAAATTCCACCTCCCAACGAGCCAGAGAGCGATTCAGAATACGCAGCGGCCGTTGCTTCACTTGACCCGCCAAATGCGGCGTCGAGCAGTTTGTTCAAAATAAACGTCGTGATGGAGTACGCTGAAAAAATAATAATGAGCCCTATGATGGTTTGCTCAAAAATCTTTTTTGCTTTCTTGACAGGCTCAGGCTCACCACGCGCTAAGAGATAGAGATATCCGGCGTACACGAGCAGAACAGTAAAAATAATCCCTGTAACCATCAAAAACTGTCGTATGATTCTGGCAACAAGAATGGCAATGTCGTTTGTTGGAAGCCCCGAGGCTCTTCCAAGCGTTTCAAAATCGGTGGCTTGTGCGAGTGCTTGCACGGGATGGATGAGAACGATGAATACAAAAAACCCGACGGCAAAAATCGCCGCGTGCACAAAAACGGAAGCGAGGCTGTGTTGTCTCTTTTGCATCATGAGAAACGCCTTGCAGTCGCGTGACTTCATTGTATCGCATTCTCGACAAAGTGCGCAGTGAAATCTGTGGATA
>CAYHRJ010000004.1:41922-43117 GCA_964359095.1 uncultured Gammaproteobacteria bacterium
AATGGTGACGCATTTCCCTGCGTCTTTGCGCGTGCATTCCCAGTGGGCAATGTACGTGAAGGACTTTCTCGTCTCCTGGGTGACGATCCGATCAGCACGTTTCGTCTGGATCAACGTCAGTTCCTCGATGAAAGTAAGGTGGGGCTGAATGAGGACTGTGACCCAGGTCCGCCATGTCGTCCGAACTGTCATCCTACTTCTTGCGATCCATCTGAATGGTGTAACCCTCAGCGTCGCATCATCTAACTACTATCCACAACGGATGAGGGTCGGACAAGGACTACTTCAACCATCAAAAAAACAGCCATCTCATCGGCTGTTTCAACCTGCTCATTGAGCGGGTTTTTATTTTTCTGTCATCAGAGTGCAGCAAGAATGACCGTGCTAAAGGAAAATCCTAAAATAACCGCGACACTAACAAAAACTCCTTTCGTAATCGACCCTAGTGCTTTTTTACGCGTTTTATCCCTAATTCCGTCTGTTATGCAGAGAAACCCTCCAGTCAAAATGAGTGTGATCGCTGGAATACCAAGCCACAAAATCAACACGCGAAACAGCCGAAGACCAAGCTCGATAAATCCGGCGTCGATGCCGAAGTCATCTGCGGCAAGAGGAATAGCGGCTAGAACACTCGTGCGTGCCGTGAAACTTCCGATCAGGACAAGGACAATCACTGGGAGCAACTGCATGACAAGATTTTTTATGCGCGTTCCATCGGCGCCACCGGCAGCGGCTTTTACTGCGGCTCCCATGACTTTGCCCATGTCGGCCTTGCTTGTAGCACCCGACTCAGCAATCGCGGCGACGACAATCGCGTGAAGTGCTTCATCGGAAATCTGTGCGGGAAGATATTTTTCAAGCACGGAAATTTCCGTCAGTGCGCTCGCAACCATTTCAGCTCGACCTCCAGCCTCAAAAGACACGATCGAATCCTTCAACTGCTTCACTTGCATCTTGATCACCTCTTGAACCTCCGTATCTGACAACTCGTGTTGAACATCAATCTGTTTATTTTTCAGAGCAGAAATCAACAAACGCAACGTGGAAAGCGTTGCGCTGTCTTTGGCTTTCATGGAAGCCTTCATGTCTTGTGAGAGTTGCTCTGCAAGGGGCATAGGTGTTAGGTCGTAGGTTGTAGGTTGTAGGTGGTAGAAATCTATCGCTTCTGAGGAAACTTTTCCTCGACGAGTTGTCC
>CAYHRJ010000005.1:0-37427 GCA_964359095.1 uncultured Gammaproteobacteria bacterium
CTACCGGATCGTTGTCGCGCCAGAGAGTGGTTCTCCGCCAACCGTGCGCGTGTTTACAAACAGTGGAAGTGAAGTCGTGGCAGAGTTTGACGCATATGATTCTGCGTTTGCTGGCGGCGTGCGCCTCACGATGGGCGACGTCGATGTCGATGGTGAGGAGGAAATCGTGACCGTGCCTGGACCTGGTGGAGGGCCGCAAGTTCGTATCTTCGATCTAGATGGAAATCTCGAGAGTGACTTTTTTGCCTTTGAAGAAGGTTTGCGCTCTGGATATTTTGTGGCGACAGGTGATGTAGACGGCGATGGAGTAGAGGAAATCGTGGTGAGCATGGATGAGGTGGAACAAGGGCGTATTGGAGTGTATGATTTTGATGGAGATGAGGTGGAAGAATCGTTCATGCCGTTTTCTGATTTGAGTGGAAAGAAAAGCGTGAGGGTTGCTGCTGGTGATGTGGACGGCGACGGTGAGGACGAGCTGATTGTGAGTCTAGGTTCTGGCCACGAGCCGCTGATCCAAGTCCTTGAGTCTGATGGTGATTTTCTGAGCGAATTTTTGGCGTATGCGGCGACTTATACCAATGGCGTGTTTGTTGCTGCAGGCGATCTTGATGGTGATGGTGACGACGAGATTGTAACCGGTACAGATAATGGCGGTGGTCCTCAGGTTCAGATATACGACGGAGAGGGGAGCTGGCTTGGAACATTCTTTGCGTATGATTCTGCCTTCCGTGGTGGCGTGCGTTTGTCTGTTGGGAACCTCTCTGAGTGGCCAGGCGCGTCAATTATCACAGCCGCAGGACCAGGAGGTGGACCACATATTCGTGTCTATAATGGCTACGCTGAGCTCATCGGCACGTTCTTCAGCGATGAAGTGAACGACCGCGACGGCATCAATTCAGGAGCGTGGGGATTGTAAATTTGATATACTGTCATCATATGTCTCAACCTCTTACATTCGAAAACAAAAACATACTCATCACTGGAGGAGCAGGTTTCATTGGCTCGCACTTGTGTGAAAGACTTTTGGCTGACGGTCACCGCGTGATGTGTATTGACAATCTCTCGACCGGTGAGTCTCGCAACATTGAATCACTTTTACAGAATACGAATTTTCGCTTTATTCGTCTCGATATCAATCAACCTTTTGAACTTGAGAATTTTCCTGAACTTGCGGCGTTCAAACTTCCGTTTCAAGGCATTCAGGAGATATATCATCTTGCTTGTCCAACGTCCATCAAAAATTTCGATCAGTTCAAAATTCAAACGCTCCTTTCTAGTTCGCTTGGGAACTATTATGTGCTTGAGCTTGCGAAAAAGTTTCGAGCCAAAATTTTGTTGGCCTCCAGCTCGGTTGTGTACGGATCTCGACAAGATGGGGCTCCATTGGTCGTGGAAACAGATCAAGGCGTTGTCGATCATCTCTCAGCACGCGCTTGTTACGATGAAGGAAAGCGATTTTCTGAAACTATGTTTGAAACTTATCGTCAGGTACACAGCATGGACGTTCGCATTGCAAGAATTTTTCGTACTTATGGTCCGCGAATGCCATTGTTTGACGGCCAACTGATTCCGGATTTTATTTTGAACGCGCTGGATGGGAAGGATCTCATCATGTACGGCGGTCGCGCGTTTCGAACATCCCTCGCGTTCATTACCGACGTGATAGATGGCATCGTACGCGTGATGGAATCCAAAGACGATCCTGGCCCGGTAAATCTTGGGAGTGATGTCGATCTTGCTCTTGAGGAGGTTGCCAAAAAAATTATTTCCATGACAGACTCATCCTCAAAGATTGTCGAAGGCGAAAGTATGACCTTTCTCTCAGAGCTCTCCCTTCCTCGCATTGATCGTGCCAAAGAGCTTGGCTGGTTTCCACTAGTGCGACTGGAGGATGGTTTACGACGCACCATTGAATACATGAAGGCGAATAAGATTTTGTACTCGAATCTATGAAGGTGATCGCCCTGATTCCAGCGTACAACGAAGAAGCGACCATTGCCGAGGTTCTTGTGAAAACCAAACCGTTTGTGGACGGGATTATTGTCGTCAATGACGGTTCAACGGATCGAACAGCGCAGATCGCGCAAGGACAAGGAGCGATCGTGGTCAGCCATGTGATCAATCGCGGACTAGGCGCGGCGATCGGGACAGGGTTTGCAGCTGCGAAAAAATTAGGAGCGGACGTGGTTGTGACGCTCGACGCTGACGGCCAGCATGACGCCAACGAGATCGCGAAGTTTGTTGAGGCGATTGAAGCCGGCGCGGACGTGGTGATTGGTTCTCGAATGCTCACAAAATCTGGAATGCCCCTGCATCGAAGAGTCGCCAACATCATCGGGAATTTCGTGACGCTCATCTTGTTTGGTGCGTGGGTCACAGACAGTCAATCAGGATTCCGCGCGTTCACCACATACGCGCTCGGTAAGATCGAAGTGAAGACCAACCGCATGGAAGTCTCCTCCGAGTTGATCGCGGAAGCCCGTCGTCACAAGCTTACACTCGTCGAAGTACCGATCAAGGCGATCTATACGGACTACTCTCTCTCCAAGGGACAGAGTTTTTTTGTGGGTCTCAAGACCGTCTTGAAACTTGTTGTGCGTCGTTTGATGTCCTAGACCTATGACTGTCATTCAACTCTTGATCGTCCTGTTTGCCCTGTTCGCACTCTCGCGAACGATTTGGCAATTCAAACAAGGGGCACTGACGTTTATGTTGCTCTTTTTTTGGCTGCTGTTTTGGTTGGCCGTTGGATTCGTTGCCATCCTTCCACAGACTGCCGACATGGTCGCTCGTGTGGTTGGTGTTGGTCGAGGAGCGGACCTCGTTATCTATGCGTCACTCCTAGTGCTGTTCTATTTGATCTTCCGTGTCTACATGAAGATCGAGCAAGTTGAGCGGGAAGTGACAGGTCTCGTGCGCAAATTGGCGTTGGATGAATTTGATAACTTTAAGAAATAAACTCTATGTCAGAGAATTTTTGCAAGGTTTGTGGAAAAGATCACCCAACAGGTTTTTGTACGACCTCGGAGGGGAAAGAACGAGCACAGGAAGGTGTGGAACCCGACAGACTAGATGCGTTTGATCCAGAATACTTTCGTGAATTAGAAGGGGAGAATGGTGGGATTGCTTTGGGTCAGGAGTTTTGTTCAAACGCACGTTATTTTACTGTGTTTGATGCACGAGGAAATAAGCTTGGGATTGTTGGTGTGTATGACACGGAGAATGAAAAGAATGTGACGCACACCGTCATCGATCCAAAGTATCGAGGAAGAGGACTTGCGAGCAAAGTGAAAGAAAGACTCGTGAAAGAATTACGACTGCCATTCATCACCATGACTGTTGATTTGGACAATGCGGCATCTTTACGTGCGGTGGAGAAGATGTCGTCTGGTGTCCAGCGGACGAGTGATCCTGCATACGAACAGGTGTATCACAAGGCTCGCTTTGAATTTCGCCTTCCAGTTGATGAATCATAGGGATATGTTCCCACGCGTTGCGATTATCTATCTTTGCTACAACAACCGCTCGTATCTCGAGGAGGTTTTTTTGTCACTCGCACAGCTCAATTATCCCAAAGATAAACTCGAGATCATTGCTGTTGATAATGATTCCAAAGATGGGAGCCAGGAATGGTTGCGCACGAGGACAGGCATCACGTTTTTTCCCAGCGCAGAAAATCTTGGATTTGCAGAAGGAAACAATCTTGGCGTCCGTCACGCACTTTTGCACGGGGCTCAGTATGTCTACCTGCTCAACGGTGATGCGAAGCTGCATCCTGACGCGATCATGGAGGCAATAAAGCTCGCACAGTCTGATCAAACAATTGGCTCCGTCCAGTCCAGAATCATGCTCTGGAAACAACCAGACGTCGTGAACGCCACCGGCGGCATGGTTCACTTCCTCGGCTTCGGTTTCGCCCGCGATAATGGGCGATTGTGGAATGGGGTCGACCTTGCCCCATCCGAAATTGCCTATGCCAGTGGGGCGGCTGTGCTGTATCGTGCCAGTGTTTTACAAACGGTTGGACTTCTCGATTCGTTCCTGTTTTTGTATCACGAGGACCTGGAGCTTGGTTGGCGCATCAGGCTCGCTGGTTACAAGAACATCTTGTGCGTGGACTCCATCGCCTATCACGATTACGAATTCAAACGCTCCATCAAAAAATTTTATTGGATGGAACGCAATCGTCTACTTGTTCACTTTTCACATCTCTCGTGGAAGACTCTCGCGCTGCTTATTGTCCCTCTGCTTCTTGCTGAGCTTGGACTCATCATCTTCGCGATCAAGGGCGGCTGGATCAGGGAGAAGTTCCTTGTGTATGTGAGCCTTCTGAACCCACGATCCTGGAAGTATATCGCCAAAAAACGCCGCGAGAGCCAAATGCTGCGACGTGTCAGTGATCGAGAAATTGTGCGGCTGTGGACTGGCAAGATTGAACATCAACAAACACAGAGCCTTGTAGTAGACCGTCTGATCAATCCGTTGCTTTCTATTTTCTGGAGCGTAATCAAATTTTTTGTCCCAACCACTTGAAGGTATATCTGAGCCAGCTGGTAATGTGAATCCGTGTGGTGCGGTTGTGGAGAAGTTTGTCGATCGTACTTTCACCCTTTGCTGAGGCTTTTCCATAGGCATGGTAGAGCACAGCTTCGGGAAGGTAGTAGACGGGGCGACCATGAAGCCAGCTGGAGCGGCAGAGGTCGACGTCCTCGTAGTACATAAAATACCGTTCATCAAATCCTCCGAGTTGGTGAAACAATTTCGCATCAATCATAAACGCAGAGCCCTGTACCCAATCTATCATCCGGCGTTTGTGATGTTCAAAATCTTCCATGAGAAAATAGCGTCGATGTGAATCGACTTTTTCTTTTTTGATGAGACCTGTGCGTTGAACAATGGGCGTGAACCATGATGGGAATCGTCGACAGGTTTCTTGTAGGTGACCATCCATGTACAGAATTTTTGGTGCCGCGATACCGACGCGTGGATAGGATTTCAAAAACCGATAGAGTCTCATGAGGATTTCAGAATCATCAACGCGTGTGTCAGGATTCAAGAAAAAATAATAATCTGCGTCGACTTCTTCTGCACCGCGGTTACACGAGCGACCGAATCCGACGTTTTTGTCTCGTAGAATGACGATGGCTTCTGGAAGGAATTTTTTTGTGAGAGCGTGGGCATCGATGGTGGTGGAAGCATTGTCCACCAAAACAAATTTCACACGCAACGGTGTGGCATCGATGAGCTTGCGCACTGAGGCAAGGCAGGCTTCGTCCAGTCGGTTTGAAGAGACCGTCACAATTGCCATGTCAACGCGCTCTTTTGGATATGACGAAGCTACTTCCACAGAGAGGATTTTACGTGAGCAAGATCGGTGAGAGCGCCAAACAGGATCACCACAGGTCGCACAGCCCTGATGATTGCTGTTTGCCAGGTTGGGTGCCATTTGGCAAAGTAGCGTGCCATGGATTTTGAGAAACGCGCCTGTTTCAATCGAGCAGATTGTTGTTTAAATGATTGTCCGATTAGATCGGTGCACGAAACACGCGCGTCGTACCAGATACGAAATCCTGCTTGTCGCACACGGCGACAGTAATCAACTTCTTCAAACCAAATAAAAAAATTTTCTGCGTCGAGCATGCCGACCTTTTCCATGACGTCACGTCGAAACGCAAAAAAGGAACCGCGTACTTGGTCGACATTCTGTGAGATGTTGTAGTCAAAATCTTTTGCAAGATACTGATCTGTCACGTGTGGGAATATGTGAGGGAGCTTCAACAGGATGGCGAGTTGATCTGGGAAGCCAGGATCACGTCGCACAGACGCGACGATGGATTCGTTCAGTCGAAGACCATGAGCAACGTCGAATGGTCGCATAAGCTTGACTCCCATAACGCCAATATCTTTGTTCGCCATGAGGGTCTCGTATGTATGATCGATCACGCCTTTACCCATCACCATGTCAGGATTGAATAGCACGAGCACCTCGCCTTTGGCCATTTTGAGACCCTGGTTGCACGCATAGGCAAATCCACGATTCCCATCATTTTGGATGAGATGCACAGTGGGGAAATAGGATCGAATCATTGTCGGAGTCCTGTCAGAAGAACCATTATCGACCACAAGAACCTCAAATGGTTGACGCGTGTTCAGCGAAAAGAGCCGTGAGAGATTATCCTTCAGCTGATCTCGAACATTCCAGGAAACGATGATAAGAGAGAGTTTGGGCTGCATAACGAGTGCATCTTAGTCTTGAAGAAAAGGCTATGTCAATCGTGGCACGTCGTTCGCGAACGACGTGCCGTGGTATAGTAGAACCGTTTTATGGATAAGGTACAAATCAACATCGCTCACGTGGTTTGCACTTATCCTCCGTACCGCGGAGGAATGGGAAATGTTGCGCATGAATATGTAGAGCGATTAAGGGCACGTGGTTACAACGTTCATGTATTTACCATTCAGGATAAAGAAGTAGAAGATGATCCGCGCTACGTGCATCGCATTCCTGGGATTATCCAAATCGGGAACGCCGGTGTGCTTCCTTCGCTCTTTCATCGCCTGGCAGGATTCGATCTTGTTCATTTGCACTATCCATTTTTCGGCGGTGCTGAACCCGTGATTGTCAGAAAAGCCATGACGCAAGATCAAGGACTCGTGATGACGTATCACATGGATAATTTTGGAGCAGGCGTAAAAGGTGCGTTGTTTAGTGCGCATCGTCGTTTACTGTTTCCGTGGCTCGTGAATCGTGTTGATCGAATTCTCGTGAGTTCAATGGATTACGCCAAGCACTGCGCGCTTGCCGAGCTTGATGTGATGGACAGAATTGAAGAACATCCATTTGGTGTTGATATCGAACGGTTTCATCCTGGTGAAGATCATGAACTGCGTGTGCATCATGCAATTTCTCAGGACGTTCCTGTCTTATTATTTGTGGGAGGACTCGATGAGGCGCATGTTTTCAAAGGTCTTCCGGTTTTATTTGAGGCACTTAAGTTGATCCTTGATCGTGACTGGCATCTGGTGATCGTGGGTGACGGAGCGCTCAAAGAAACATATCGAGAGAATGCGAGCGCGGCAGGATTAGGATCGCGAATAACGTTTGCGGGAAGTGTCTCGCAAGATGATCTGCCTCGCTATTATCGACTGGCTGCGATGCATGTCTTTCCATCGACCAAGCGTGCTGAGTCGTTTGGGTTGGTTGCGTTGGAAGCTGCAGCAAGTGGGATTCCCTCGATTGCGTCTGAACTTCCAGGTGTGAGGACCGTTGTGCGTGATGGCGATACGGGACTGCTTGTTCAGCCAGGCGACGCTGTCGCACTCAAGAAAGCCATCATGACACTCTTGGAGCAACCAGAGATGTGTTCACGCCTCGGTCTTTCTGCGCGTGTGAATGCAGAGTCGTGCTACAACTGGGAGCCGCTCATGGATCGACTAGAGGAAACCTATGATTCTGTTCTAGGACAACAGGCAAAGCGTAGTTACCGAGTATGAAAATCGGAATCGTTTCCAATTTGTATCCACCGGATGCGCGTGGCGGAGCAGAACTCGTGGCGCAGCGGGTGGCCGATGCCTTGTACGAACGTGGTCACAAGGTGTTTGTGCTCACCACGCAACCATACGATGGACTGCGAAGTTTGTTTGCGCGTGTGAGAGAGAGGACGCTCGAAGTCGTGTATCGTTTTTTCCCGCTCAACGTTTATTATTTGAAGAACGATGAAAGGATTCCATTTTCTGTTCGCGTTCTGTGGCATCTGATTGATCTGTGGAGTCCATGGTCGCGTGCAGCGATACGCCACGTGATCAAAAATGAATCTCCAGACGTGATTATCACACACAATCTAAAAGGCATCGGTGTGGGAATCGCTCTGGAGATTCAACAGAGAGGCGTGCCTCACATCCACACACTCCACGATGTTCAACTCTCGGTGCCTAGCGGTCTGTTGATCGCCGGTGAGGAAGCATCATTTTTGAATCGTTCGTTTTTGCGACGTTGGTATGAGGCTGCTGTGAAGCGACAGATCGGAATACCGGATCTTGTGCTGTCCCCATCAAAATTTTTAGTAGACTTCTATCGAGAACGTGGCATGTTTACCGATGTGCGTGTGGAGGTACTTGCGAATCCGTTGCCTCCAGAGAATCGTCCAGAGCTTCCAAAAACTCGACCACAGATGAAGACAAAATTTTTATTTGTAGGACAGCTTGAACCCCACAAAGGTGTTTCATTGTTGCTCGCGTCTCTAGATCAACTAGGTGAAGATGTGGAGCTCCATTTTGCTGGCGAAGGCTCGCTTGCCGAATGTGTGAGCGATCGTGCACAACGTGACATTCGTGTGACCTATCACGGATTTGTTTCGTTGAATAATCTTGTGAAGCTCTTGGAGCATATCGATGCTGTTGTCCTGCCGTCCATCTGCTACGAAAATTCACCGACCGTTATCTACGAAGCATTTTTGATCGGCGTGCCGGTCATCGCGTCGCGGATCGGAGGCATTCCAGAGCTCGTGGAAGACGGCGTGTCAGGATTACTTGTCGCTCCTGGAAACACAGAGGAATTGGTAGCAGCCATGCACAGAATCCACAACGAGAGAGATGTTTGGTGGAAGAGGAAGACTGCGATTCGTGAGAACGCGCAGCAGTACTCCCTTGAGACATACGTGACGAGGTTGGAAACGTTCATGAGGCAAATCGTGGAAAAATAATACACCCTCGTCAGGGTGTCAGTTGGTGAGCTTGTTTTTGTGGAGACGAGCAGCGGCGAAGTGGAAGAGAATTTCTGGGTTACTGGCGAGTTCAGGAGGAACGTGTTCGACAAGCTCCTGCGCGTCCATGATCACGATCGACGTTCCTGCACGGATGCCTTGCCTGGTGCGCACGCGCGAGATGATCTTTCCTGGTTGCGGAATCCTTGAGATCATCGGATGGGTGAAGACGATCGAGTTGTGAGCGGCCAGGTGCATCATCTCGAGCGCCAGCTCCGTCGGGTTCTTGAACTCGACGATGGTTTGGACTTGCTCCTCAGGCTGTCCTTCTTGAAAGACGAGAAACGTGAACTTCATGCGAATCATGGAGGCTCCAGCTGCTTCATCGTACAGGAAAAAACATTTCTGTCAAGGGAAATTAAGTGAATCCCGACTTGATTGCTTCAACAGGAAGGATTGAGTACAATCCTATTATATTATTTTTTTCGTCGTATGCAGCAACGCATTTCGAAATCCGTGATCGAGCAGGATGAGGAATTGTCCGCATTGTTGGAAGCGTTATTGCCCATGCTCGATCAAGAGCAGAGGCGCGGACTTTCCGTTCTGTTGAATGAATACACTGCCGTTGTGAAAAAAGAGGACGCGGAGTTTGAGCGTTCTTTGAAGCAGATTTCGCAGCAGTATGATAAACGTGTTGCTCATGCGCGTAGGATTGTTTTGATGAGCGCGATTGCAAAAAGTAAGACGACAAAACACTATGATGAAAAGAATAGAAAACACTCCAAGAGCAGATGAAACTCAACGATACGTCATTGAAGGACCCAAGCGATTTCCGCGTTCAGAAGTGATCGCTCCGCTGCCCAAAGAAGCAGATCCTCAAGAACGAGCACGCAGGCATTCCGAGAGATGGCTTATGGATGTCCTCGCGGGAATCGAGCGTCCGAAGTACGAAGAAGATCAGGCTTCCACACGCAAGCGCGTCTTAGAAACATTGAAGATAAAAACCATGGCCGCTTTTAAGTTTATTGGTGGCCACATTCCGCTTGACGCGTCAGCCTTTCTTTTGCAGACGTTTATTATGAAACCTGGTGAGCGGGATTATTTGATGCGAGCGCTCATGGAGAAAAGAACCGTGAGCGAGCAAGTTGCCAACATAGAGAGCGCGATCAACGTATCGGAGCACCTGACAGCCTTGGAGGGAACGGCTCTTTTGGAAAAAATTTGGGGTTTGTCTGACAGTGAACTTGCAGAAATGAAATTTGGAGCGTTGCTGGAGTCTACTTTATTACCTACGGAATACACACTTGACGAGGAACGCGCCTTTTCAGACGAGGCGACGCATGAGATTGCGCGCCTGATTAAAGAGAGCGTCCGTTCTCGTGTGGACGGAAAAAAATTGTTGATCGATATTTTAATGGTGGTCGCTATTGCAAAAGGCGGCGTGCTTCTCAAGCCGCTCGGAAAGGGAGCGAAGGTGGCCTATTACAGCATTAAGGCACTTAAGGGAGCCAAAGTCATGAAGGGTGCGCGTAGTGAACTTCGCGGTGTTTGGAAAAAACCAAAACCAAAACCTGGAGAGATTGCTTCCGCGACCTGACACGTCGTTCGCGAACGACGTGTCCTGACCCCATTTCTAAAAATCATACTGAAACAGATAGACTGCTCCTTCGCCGACGCTGCGCCAGTCGTTGGCGGTGGATTTGGCTGTTTCGATGATGCGAGGGGCGTCCCACCAGTAGTTGTTCACAAGGAAGAATAGGGTTGTCACGTCGCCATGTTGAGAAACAAGATTGAGAGCGGACTTTGCTGTCTCTCGTGTAGGCGATTCATTCATGGTCAAGAACGATTCGTAGAGTTTGCCGCTGGTGGGAATTGGATAAAAGAAGAGATCGCCGAAGTAGCGGAAGCCGATCTCGGAAATGGCGGCGGCAGAGACGGATTGGTTGGCGAGGGCGAGGTAGGGAATGCCGTCCGCGAGTTCCTCAGCAAGATACACAACGTCGATGTCGGACGCACTGACGTTGAATCCACGGTTGCTTTCATACGTGTCACGTCTTGGATAGGCAAGATAAAAACTGCTTCCTGTGATCGTGATCAAGAGCAGAAGAGCAGATGCACGCAGCACAAGCGGTTGCGTTTTAAGATTCATGAACACATGGCCCAGGCCAAGGATCACGTACGGCGTCAGGAAAAAGGTGACGAGTGGAAGTAGGCGCGCCGCGTAGTTGGTGCGCTCATAATCTATGAGGAACGAAAACTCTAGTGCCGTGGACATGATGAAATAGTTGACCGAGAGAGCCATCACGGTCAGGAGAATGGCGCGAAAGCGATGGGAGAGATCTTTGCGATATTCGTTCCAGGCGAAGATGGAAAGGATGATCAATAGGAGTGTTGCGTTTAGGCCGTAGAGGTAGACGAGATCTAAGAGCGGCGAAAATTTGTTTTCAAAAAAGACATTCAGGTTGAGCTGTGACAGCCAGGTGAGCGGATTCAGCGCTGCGAGGTTTACTCCCAGTTGTTGCTTGCTCATGAGGGCGTTGACAACAAACGAGAGAGGCAAGATGACACACGCCATGACAATGAGCAACGTCCGCACAACACGATTTGTTTTCGGTGTGCGTGGGTTTGTGCGACTTGGGTCTGTGGCAAGAAACATGAAGTATAACAATCCTGGAATTCCGGCGATCGGATGGATCAGCACTGTGGCTATGGCGCTTACGCACAGAACTCGCAAGCGTGGATGTTCTTTTTCCAGCAGATACGGAATAGATGAAAGGACAAGTAGAAGCGTCCAAAGATTCGCAAGGGCTTGCGGGGTTGTCACGATGAAGCTAAAGAGGGGAAGGAGAAACAGACCCATGAGACTCATCATCGCAATCGAACGTTTGCGTGTGATGTGAGCGGCCGCAAAAAACCAGGCCGCGGGGAGCAGAAGCGCTGTGAGCGTTGGGACAAGAAATGTGTCAGCTAGATCGATGGGAATCAGAAATCCGTGGTGAAGGAACAGGACGAGTACATACTGCCCGATGTAGTAAAACGGTTTGGGTGTGATCGTTCCAAATTCTGCGAGGTGGAGTTCTGTGGCTTTGTGGATGAACGAGTCAAATCCAAATCCAATCGGAAAAACGATTGCCGCTACGCTTAGAAATGAAAAAAGAAAAACGCAAAAGAGGAGTAGTGAAATCGCGCGTTCTTTTCCTCGAGTGAGTAATCCAAACAACAGGGCACATGCGAGGATGAATAAGACAAACACAGAAACAGGCAGTCGTTCCCACACAGATCGGACAGCGTCCACCACAGGATGCTGCGCCAAGGTAAAAAAGAAGAGGCTCATGAGTAGCATGATCGCTGAGATCGCGATCCACACAGTCCTCAAAATGTGATGTCGACGGCTGTGCCAAAGATCATGGGCGTGGGAAAAGAGGGAGAGGTGAGTAGCTTTTCGACAAGCCCAGAGCAGAATCGGTGGCGTGAGCAGAATCGTAACGTAGATTACCTCCGGCGTGACTTTCCAGATGTAATAACTTGCGGTGAGCAGAATCATCACGCTTGAAAGCAGAACCCATACACCCAGCCACCAACGCAAAATAGCTTTTTCAGCCTGCGTTATCACACCTCCCAGCTCCCAACCGTAAAAAGCCATATACAGCACAAGAAGTAGCGTTCCAACACTTTCTTGGCGCAGCACAAACGTGTTCCCAATAAAAACCACTAGAAAGAGCAAAGCGAAAATGGTAGAGTGGATGCGGTGGAGCATAAGACTGTTTTATTTTACCACGTATGTTGCAGCGGGATCCGTATCGTCTTTTTCCTCACGATCATCTATTGCGGAACACCCTGGTTCCTCTGGTTCCTAGTTTCATCACTCCAAACATGGTCACGGTGTTTCGGATGGTAATGACGCCGGTGGTTCTGTGGTTTTTGTATCTTGAAAATTTTGCCGTAGGTGTGCCGCTTTTTTGGTTTGTCGCTTTTACCGATGCACTCGACGGATCGCTTGCACGACTCAGGAAGCTGATCACTCCCTGGGGAACATTTTATGACCCACTAGCAGATAAGATATTCATTGGTTTGGTTGTCTTGTTGGTAGTGGTCAAGCACGTGAATTTCTATTTTGGAGCTCTCATTGTCCTGATCGAAGTCGCCATCATTCTCGGAGCCTTTTGGAAAAGGCGTCATGGAAAAATCATGAGCGCAAATTTTTTTGGTAAAACTAAAATGTTTTTGCAGGTGCTGGGCGTGTCGTTTTTGTTGATCGCGCTCTCGGCTGGATTTGATTTGTTTATTCCTCTCTCGGTTGCGACGCTGTCACTCGCGATTGTGTTCGCGGTGATCAGCCTGTTCACCTATGGTCTCTAAGATAACGATGGGCACTGTCGTAGTGATTTTTTTTCTGGGGAGTCTGATTCTTGTGAATCCGTCGCAGCTCTACGTTTCACCTGACGAAACAGCCAATGCATACTTTGCGAGTCTCTTTTCAGAGTCTGGATCGTTTCGTGGATCATTCGATGTGCTGGCGGATTCTATCGATGGACAACTTCACCCGCGCAGCACTGTTTCCATCGATGGTGTTCTGCTCCCCGGCAGTTTTCTCGGACTTCCGTTTATCTATGGTGTGATCGCCGCGTTTGTTGGATCGTGGGTTTTCTGGATACTCACGCCGCTTCTCACGATTCTCGCTGCCATTGCATGGGGTCGAGTCATTGATAGATTCACGAATCCACTCATTGGTAAACTTTCCTTTGGGCTTTTTCTCTTACACCCAGCCGTTTGGTACTACTCGGCGCGCGGACTCATGCATAACGTGCTGTTCGTGGATCTCTTGATCCTGAGCGTTTGGATGTTCGTCGTAAGACCACTCAAGCGATCAAAAGAGTCTCGTGGAATTTGGAATGATATTCTTGCCGGCCTGTTTCTTGGATTGGCTCTGTTCGTCCGTACGTCTGAGGCCTATTGGATTGTCGGTGGCATCCTGCTCTTTGCACTGGCTTGGTGTAGACAGATTTCTTACAAGCGACTCCCCGCAGTCTTTGTGGGACTCTTGTTTGGAATTACGATCTTGCTGGGAATGAGCACACTCACCTACGGCAGTCCTTTTCATACTGGTTACACCATTGGTACGACTCAGATTGAGGATTTGCTCTCGACTGACAGCTTGGACGCGCTTACAACCTTGCCGTTTGGATTCCATCCCATGAACGCCTGGCGACATTTTTTGGCATACGGCGTTGAAATGTTCTGGTGGCTTTCCGCGCTCACCCTGTTTGGATTCTTTATCCTGTTTTCACAAAAACGTCATGCGTGGAGTGTTCGATCTAGTATCATGATAGCGACATTGATTTCGATGTGGCTTGTGTTCATGTATGGCTCCTGGGAGATTCACGACAATCCAGATTCCACACAGATCACCATGGCTAATTCCTATGTGCGCTATTGGCTGCCGATGTATCTTTTTTCGACTCCAATGATTGCGGCGGCTATTGTGTGGATCGCAGAGCGCGGGCGGACGGTACTCGCACGGACACTGCTTGTAATCACGCTATGCTTGCTGATCGTAGGTTTCAACGTCCACGCCGTGTTCTTGCAGGGACAAGACGGACTTGTTTCGATGAGGGCTGAGATTCACGAGTCTGAACTGATTCAAGCCTCTGTGCTACGCCTCACGCCAGGGGACGCCGTGATCATCGTGGATCGTGCTGATAAATTGTTCTTTCCACATCGTCGTGTGCTGTATCCATTGCGAAATGAAGCCACGTACAAAGTCATGCAAAGCCTCGTCTCACAAGCGCCGTTGTATTATTATGGCATTAGCTTTCCCGATGTGGATTTTGAATATCTAAACAACTCGCGTTTGAGAAGAATGAATCTTCAGATCAGGTTGGTCGAAACCTACAACCAAGAATCGCTTTATCTTATTTTTTCTCCATGATGTTGACTCGCCTACTTCAACTTCTTATCATCGCCTTTCCGATTCTCCTTTTCGGCTGGCTTGCCACTCAATGGCTCGTGCCGTCAGGTGTTTTTTTTGTGAGCCATACCGTCGGTGAGGAATCGCCGTTTATCGACGGACTTCAACCAGGCACACGCGTGCTTTCGTCTGAGGACGGAGTGCAGGCGATCGTCGGCGATCCAGCGTTCTTTTTTGTTCATCCACATCGTGATTTCGAACGTATTGTGTTGGAAGTCTGGTTTCAAAATGACATGGTTCCCATCGTCGAGTTGGGTGCGCTCACAAGAATCAATCCAGAATCGTATACGTTGTTGCCTGTTCATAATCGTTTGATCGACGGGTCATCTTGGAATCGAATCGATGAAGATGGAATTGTGCTGTTGCAGCGTGAAAAGAAGCACGAGTCACTCACTGCATTTTTTGCTGATCCTCCAGCTCGCGACACGGTCGCCACATATCGAACCACGTTTGATGTTCCGTATCGTCTGCCAGATTACCAATCCTCAAATCGTATTCAGACGATCGCTGTGTCCCTGCGCGGTCATCATGAATTCAAAACCTATATCAAGAACGAGATCCTCTCTTTTACATTCAGCTACATGGACATGAATCGTGATGATGGAGCAGATGTGGTGCGTGCAACGGTTTTCAATGAGGCAGGACAGCCCGTTGCCGAGGCACGCAGTGAGGACGATAGCAATACGATGGACGACTCGGTGGCAACAGGAATGAAGACGCTGAAGCTCAACGCGTTCGGTCTGCCTGAGGGAGTCTACAAAGTTGTGATGGACACCACACGCGATGTTTTTTTTCGATCGATCGAGACGACGCAGCAAAAAATGGTGTTTTCAGGATCCGTGTTCGTCGGGGACGAGATTGGGTATCATGCAACGGCAGAAGGCGCGACGATCTGGACCGAGTCCAATCGTCTCCGTTTGCAAACCCGTCACGCACAAGGCGTGCAGTCGATCTCGACGGATTCGACAACCCTCGAAATCTTGGAACCCTATGTCTGGTACGTCCTCCCGCTCGGACAAGATCTTGAGCGCATCGAGATTCCCACGGGCGATGTTGAAATCGTGACCGACGGGAAAATCGCGTTCTCGGAATCGCAGTATTTCAATCCTGATCCTGTGACCCTCACACCTTTTACCAATCTTGAAGACTCAGGCATTGACTATGTGCTCGCACAGTATAAGTCTCCACGCACAGAAGGGGACTGGCTGGTTGCGCAAGTTGCATTTGACACGGATGAAATCTACACAGAAGATGAAGCATGGAAGTTTAGTTTTTCTACGCCTGGTATAGAGCAAATGGATGCCGCACTTCTCATCCACGCGATCAACGCCTGGATGTATCGAGAAGATTTACCTGTAGTGAGCGAAGTCGAACTATGATTTGGAAATTAAAACCTTTTCAGGCTCTCACAACACTCTGTGAAACTGGGTTTGTCGTATCGGTCACGTCCTATGTTATTTTTTGGACAACGGATATGTTGGTTCCAGGGTTTGTCTCTCGTTACTTCTCCGTGCATCTTTTTTTGGCCGGCGCGATCCTGTTTGGGTTGTGTTGGTCCATTACGCTCAAGGAGTACGTCGAACATCCCTGGCTGCACTTGGTCGTCGCGATTCTTTTGGGAATCCTAGGCTCTGTGATAGTCTGGAAGTCCAGTGAAGATATGGGCGGCTATCGGCTTCTTATAACGACCATTGCCTTGCTTGCTCCTTCTCTGATTCTCAAACTAATCCGAGATTAACTATGGATTTTTGTCTTTTTTGTAAAATTGCCGTCCATGAAATTCCTGCGACGATTCTGTACGAGAATGATCATACAATCGCGTTTCTTGACATCAATCCTGTAAAATCTGGTCACACGCTCGTGGTTCCCAAGGCTCATGGGAAGGATTTTCGTGATAGCCAAGTTGAAGATCTTACCCGTGTCATCGAAGTCGCTAAAAAAATTTCACCAGCGATTTTGAAAACCGTCGGCGCGCAAGGATTCAACTTCAGCAGCAATGTTGGTGCCGCCGCAGGCCAAGTAATTTTTCATACGCACTTTCATTTAATCCCTCGTCACGATGGCGACGGACTCATCAACTGGCCGCATCAAGGAGCAACAACGGAGGAACTTGTAGAACTTGGAAATAGTATTCGAATGAATCTATGAAAATTCTCATCACAGGCGGAGCAGGATTTATTGGTTCCAATTTTATTCGCTATTGGCTTCACGCACATCCTGAAGACCAAATTATTGGTTACGATGCACTCACCTACGCTGGGAATCTAGAAAATTTGCGAGACATTGAAAATGATCCTCGTTACCGTTTTGTTCGTGGAGACATCGGAGATTATCAAACGGCGCGTACGGCTTTGGACGGTGTGGATGTGGTCGTGAATTTTGCCGCTGAGTCGCACAACGATCGCGCTATTCTCGATCCAGGAATTTTTGTTCGTACGAATGTTCTTGGCACTCAGGTGCTCCTTGCCGCGGCCAAAGACGCGAAGGTTTCTCGATTTCATCATATCTCGACCTGTGAGGTGTTCGGTGAACTTGAACTTGATGAAGATCGAATGTTTAAGGAAGACGATGGGTATCAACCTAAGACTCCTTACAACGCATCAAAGGCTTCGGCCAATCATGTGGTGATAGCGTATTTTCATACGTTTAAGATGCCAGTGACGATCAGTCACTGTGCCAACAATTATGGTCCGTATCAGTTTCCAGAGAAAGTAATCCCCGTATTTAGCACCAACGCTTTAGAAGACAAACCGATTCCACTATTCAAATCTAGTCAGAATCGTCGTGAGTGGATTCATGTCGACGATCACGCTCGAGCGATCGATGTGATTCTTCAAAAAGGCAAGATCGGGGAGGCGTATAACATCGGCACGCGCGTGGAAAAATCCGTTGAGGAAATTGCCGATCTGGTTTTGGAGACGCTTGGAAAGCCGCAGAGTTTAAAGACGTATGTTCCTGACCGTCTCCAACACGACAAGCGTTATTTGCTTGACCCAAGAAAGATTCGTGAGGAACTTGGCTGGGAACCACAAGTGAAGTTTGATGACGGGGCACGCGAGACGATTCTGTGGTATCGAGATCATCCAACATGGTGGAAAAATTGCAAGAGCGGAGCGTACCAAACGTATTACGACAACTATTACAACAAACAAATCGGTCAGGTATGAAAATTCTTATTTTTGGAAAAGGGTACATGGGAGGACGGTGTGCTGGCGTGTGGGGAGAGGACGCTGTCCTCTCTGATGTATTTGTAAATTCCGTTGAAGATGCGCTCGAGGAAATTCGTCGTGTGCAGCCGGATGCCGTGTTGAATGCGGCGGGCGTTCGTGGCAAGCCAAACGTGGACTGGTGCGAAGATCATCAACGCGAGACGATCCGTGGAAATACACTGTTGCCGATTCTGTTGGCGGAAGCGTGTCAGGAAGCGGGCGTGTTCTTGCTCCACATGGGTTCAGGCTGTATTTTTTACGGTGATTCTCATCACGAAGACCGCGCGTGGCGTGAACACGATTATGGCAATCCAGTTCCGGTGTACTCGCGTAGCAAGTGGGCGGCGGATTTAGTTCTCTCCACGCTCCCCAATGTTGGTATCGCGCGCATTCGTATGCCGATCGACTGGATACCAGCGCCAGATAACCTTATCAATAAGCTCTCGAGTTTTAAAAAAGTGATTGACGTTGAGAACTCCGTCACCATTGTCGATGATATGGTGGATGTGTTTCATCAGCTCATGGAAAAGCGCGCATCTGGCGTCTTTCATGTGACTAACCCAGGCACGGTAAAGCATCGCGAAATTTTGGAACTGTATCGTGAGCTTGTGGATCCGGCGCATACCTGTGAGTGGATCGGTAACGATGATCTCGTGGCACAAGGCCTGGCAACCAAGGGACGTTCAAACAATTTTCTCGCGAGCGATAACCTCTCCAGTTTCGGGATCCAGATGCGACCAGCCAGAGAAGCGCTGCAAGACACCATGGAGCGTTACGCCTGGGAAAAACGCGGCGGTGGATGTGGCACGAGCTGCAGCTGTAAACATACTTGCTGAAACAGAAAGATCCTTGTAGGCTCGATCTATCTATGAAAGCTCTCATTGCTGCCGGCGGAAAAGCAACCCGTTTGCGCCCAATCACTTGGACTCTGAATAAGCACTTGATTCCACTGGCGAACAAGCCGATGCTTTGGTATGTCTTCAAAAAAATTACGGACGCTGGTATCAAGGACATTATCGTGAATGTGAATCCTGGCGAGGTTGGCCAGATGGAAAGGGCGATGGGAGATGGATCTGAGTTTGGCGCGCGCGTCACCTACATTGAACAGCTCGGTGGAGCGAAAGGTCTGGCGCATGTGGTGGCAAACGCAGAGGAGCATTTGAAAGGCGAGCGTTTTCTTTTTTTTCTTGGAGACAATATTATTCTCGGAAGCATCAACAAATTTGTAGATCGTTTTCAACGAGAGAATCTCGATTGCATGATCGCGCTTTCTCATGTGAAAGACCCACAGCGCTTTGGTGTTCCTGAGTTTCATCCAGACGGCACGCTCAAACGCACCATTGAAAAACCAAAAAATCCTCCCTCGTCGTTTGCCGTGACAGGGATTTATCTTTTCGACGAAAAATATTTTGAAGCGTTCAAGACGATCCAACCATCTGAGCGCGGCGAATACGAAATTACCGATGTGATCACATGGTACATTCAAAATGCAAAAACCGGTCACGAAGAAATTACCGGCTGGTGGAAGGATACCGGAACACCCGACGCGCTCATCGAAGGGAATGCCCTCATCATGGACGACATTCCCCGCGAGGGGTTCTCTGTCCATTGCGATCTCCACGAAGACACGCAAATTCAAGGCATGGTCGCGATTGGCAAGGGTTCACGTATCAGTCCTGATTGCTTGATCCGTGGGCCTGTCGTGATCGGTGAGAACTGTGAGATCAATAATTCCTACATCGGTCCCTACACCGCAATCGGCAATAACGTAAAAATTCATAACACGGAAGTCGAACACTCGATCGTATTTGAGGGCGCGACTATCGACACGACACGTCGCATCGTGAATAGCTTGATCGGACTGAACACAACTCTGGTAGACTCTCAACGTACACATCCAAAAACTGGTCACCGGTTGATCATTGGTGACAATAGTTTCGTTGAACTCTAGTTACTGCTGAAGTAGGCGTTCGTAGATTCCGTCTTCACCATCCGTCTCGTTCACGAGATAGAGTAAGTCTCCCTCATCGCCCAACCAAAATGGACCAGCAATTTCTTGTGCGAGTATCTCTTGTGTAGGACCTGACGGATCCTCGAGCCTCATAGCTATTGTGTCACCGCCTGACTGATAAAGCGCAACGGTTCCTCGTGGATACCAGGCAAGTCGATCAATCGGCTCACTCAAGCGGGTGAGCGTTTCTGTTTTATTTTCGTAGCGAAGGTAGCGCTTCAGATCATAGCCGCTGGTTGAGAGCAACTGATCACCCGCCGTATTCCAGGACCATTGTGTGACTTCTTCGTTCAAGATGATCGGCTGCTCGCGATTGTTTGGATCAAGCAGGATCAGTCGATGACGGTTCTGTTCGTAGAGACTCACAAGTCCGGCAGGTCCGCGTACGAATTCGTAGGATCCCAGTGGGAGGTATGTGAGGATCGATGCCGTTCCATCTTCTACAAACGAGAGCACAGTGCGATTGTTAGAAATAGTGATCATCACATCGCGTTCACCGTACGATTGCACACGCACCGCTTCCTTGTTCAAAGTTTCTGTTTCGTCACTGACAAGTGATAGACGAAGGATTTTCTCTGGTGTCGTGACGTACAGAACATCATCACGCGAGGCATCCCACCAGAGTGTATCGATGTTAGCAACCTCATCAGCAAATGTAACCGCGCTACCATCGTCAACACGCGCGATTGCAATCTCCTGGCTCACTCCCTTTGATTGCGAAAGTAAGAGATACGTGTCATTCAATGACCACGAGAGCGTGTGAGATGAGAGCGGCGAGTAGGGAAGTCGCATGAGAAGTTTTGTTGACTCCGTTTTTCCCGTTGTCGTCCAAACCTCCAGCCATGAACTTGCTTGTGTCATATAGGCGAGTCGCGATCCATCGGGACTCACAGAAGTCTCTATCATGTTTACGGATTCCATCAACGCTGTTGATGTATCCAAGAACAAAACAATGTCCGAAGCAAACGTTGCTTGACGACTTTTAAATGTGATCGTCTGACTCCATGGAAGATAACCTGTCTTTTCTAACCTGATGTCATGTTCACCTGGGATCATGTTTTCGATCACAGCTAGGGTTCGATCTGACATTTCTTTTCCGTCAATAAAAATGGTTGCGTTGCGTGGAATGCTTGAGATATTGAGGACGGCTGTGTGGACGATTCTGGAATTATCTAAATCAAAACGGAACCCAGCTGTGTAGAGCACCACCAGTGGTGCTGACACAAGAAAGGCGAGGAGAAAAAGCAAAAATAGGATTGTTCTGAGTGCCTTGGACATATCCTCGTTCATTGTATATCCTAGAGACATCTATGGCGAAATCTTTCCGTGCGCTTCCTCGTTCCCTCGTTCTTCTCTTACTCGTCTTAACCGCCACAGCTGCTGGCAGCATCGGTTTTTTTGTTGGTGAATCGCGTGGAGTTCGATCAGTGGTGCCAATAGGTGAGGGGGTTGTGACAGGACAGGGGGACATTCCAGATTATCTTGCGGACGATGTTGACTTTAAGGAATTTTGGAATATCTGGAATTTGGTGAAAGAAGAATATTATCGCCAGCCGGTGTCTGACAAGGATCTCTATTACGGTGCGTTGAAGGGACTTGTCTCTGGTATGGGTGATCCGTACTCGGTGTATTTTGATCCTGAGGAAGCCCAACAGTTCGCGGCTGATCTTGAGGGCTCCTTTGAAGGCATCGGTGCGGAGATTGGCATCAAGGAAGAAAAATTGCAGATCGTCTCGCCACTAAAAGGCTCGGCAGCCGAGCGCGCAGGACTTTTGCCTGGCGACTGGATTGTGATGATCGATACCGTGGAGACGTTTGGTATGACAGTCGAGGAAGCTGTGTCGCGCATTCGCGGTGATGGGGGAACACAAGTGATGCTCACCATCAGTCGTGTTGGCACGGAAGGTGTGTTCGACGTGACAATCACACGTGAAAAAATCGTGATCGATTCTGTGAAGTGGTCCATCGATGAGCAAAACGTGTTGACTATTTCGATCTCAACATTCAACCATGACACTACGTCGCTGTTTAACGAGGCTGTGCAAGAAGCGCTTACCGCTGATGTGGCTGGGATCATTCTTGATGTGCGCGGTAATCCAGGCGGCCTTCTCACAACCGCGATTGAAATTGCCTCGGCATGGGTTGGTTACGACACGGTTGTAATCGAGAGAATTCAAGATGAATCGAACTCCTACAAAGGCGTGATGGCGCCACGTTTGCAAGACATCCCAACTGTCGTACTGGTGAACGGCGGTTCGGCCTCAGCCTCTGAGATCGTTGCGGGTGCACTGCAAGACTATGGATTTGCCACACTTGTTGGCACGCAAACATTTGGAAAAGGCTCTGTGCAGGATTACCGTGAGCTGGAAGATGGTTCTGCCGTGAAGATCACCACGGCCGAGTGGTACACGCCAAAAGGACGCACGATTCACGAAGTCGGCATTATGCCCGACCATGAGATTTTATTCGCCGTGGAAGATTTTCAATCAGGTATTGACCCTCAACATGATGTCGCCCTTCAGATTTTATTCGGAACGTATGTTTCCCCATCGGAAGAATCAGAAACCCTCACTGAGTAAACGTCCTATCCAGAAAGAAAAAGCCACGCGCGAGCTCTCAGCGGGTGGAGTGGTTTTTCGTCGTGTTCATGGTGCGATTAGTTTCGCTATGATGAAAGATTCCTACGACAAGTGGACGTTTCCAAAAGGTCATGTGGAGGCAGGCGAAGATATCGAAGAAGGTGCGGCTCGAGAGACGCTTGAAGAACTTGGACTCAACGAGATTCGTCTGATGGAATATCTCGGCAAGATCGACATCTGGTTTCGTGATAAGTTTCTGAAAAGAGGAAAACTCATCCATAAAGACATTCATTATTATTTGTTTGAGGCGCCAAGCGATGCGCGGATTCATGCAGATTCAAAGCAGCACGTCTTTGATGTGAAGTGGGTGCCGATCGGAAAAATCGATGAGACTTCTGCGTATCCAGACATGGTTCCGATTGTCGATGCTGCGCTTGCTGTGGTAAAAAAATTACGATAGACGTATGAATCTTGTATTTAGCGGACGAGTAGAACGTGGGGAAGGCATGGCAAGAAACCTGGGATGTCCCACAGCGAATATCGCCGTGGAGCAAGGCGCGATTATTCCAGGGCTTGGGATCTATGTAGGAGAGACAGAACTGGAAGGCGCGCGTTATTCCTCCCTTGTGTGCATCAATGACGGTCGCACAGGATACAACCTCAAAATGGAAGTTCACTTGTTGGGTATAGAGCAAGATCTCGTTGGGAAATATTTGAAGGTGACGCTGTTTAAAAAAATTCGAGATTTGATTCCGTTTCCTGGAGAAGAAGAAATGGGAAAAATTGTGAGGCAGGATCTTGTAAACGCTAAAGCCTGGTTTGAAGCGCATCCAGAAGGGGCTGTGGATGAAAATGCTTGAATTATTCACAAACTTGAAAGGTCATGCTAGGATAATCCAGTAAAACTTAAGTTTTTTACTCATATGGCCAAAATGACCAAGAGTGCATTCCTTGCTTCCATGGGAGAGATGCTCGGTGTTTCTAAGAAAGAAGCCACAGAAAAGTGGGAGAAATTCGTCGAAATGGCCTTGAAAGAGGTTCGTTCCGGCGGAGAGTTTAATCTCCCAGGGCTCGGTAAACTCATTAAAAAGAACCGCCCAGCCCGCACAGGTCGCAATCCAATGACGGGTGCCTCCATCCAGATCCCAGCCAAGACGGTAGTGAAGTTTCGTGTGGCGAAGTCAGCAAAGGACTCGGTGCTTTAAACAGGTACTATGATAAAAACCGTCCAGTTCGGACGGTTTTTGCTATAGAGACTTCCATGAAACAAGGAAAAGCTATTTTCCAAACGATAGAAAAGAAAATTTTCATCCTCCATCCTGTTTCGTCTGACCTCGCATATAAAGAAGAAATCCTCGGGATGCAACCGATGGTTATTTGTGAGGATCTGTCCCCTCATCGATTAGGAGAAGCTCGAGAGAAAAATACCAGACCTGTTGTCTGATAGTCCGTTCTGATAAAATAAAGCGGACAGAATTTCGTATATACGAAATTCTGTCCGCTTATGAAGGATCCAAAAAAGCAAGGTGAAAAAAGTTCTGTCAAAGGTCGAGAGATGATCACTCAGTTTTTAAAGGCGCTTGATTCTGCCACCACTGAGGCGACTGAGATGTTTAATCAGTGGGCCCTGCGTCGACCGTATCGCTTGGATCCTGAGGATCAGCTTGCTGAAGATCGCCTTGCAGAGCGACGGGCATTTCGAGAGAATTTAAGATATCTCAAACGCAAAAAATTTATCAAGACAAAAAAGACCGAAGAAGGTTTGCTCTGTGAGTTGACAGATGAAGGCAGAACAGAGCTTCTCAGCAGGCTCGTTCGTGAAAGACCAAGCCTTCCTCATGGTGAGGTTTGTCTTGTTCTCTACGATGTTCCTACTGATGGGAATCTTGGTAGGGATGCATTGCGATATTTCCTAAAACGTATTGGGTTTAGTCAGGTGCAGAAAAGCGTTTGGTGTACAGATAAAGATGTGGTAGACGAGGTTCTCGAATTTGTGGCGTCGGCCAAGATTACTAAGTGGATTGAAGTCTATCTTGCAAAAAAGAAGTCGTAAGAACGAAAGGGAAATGCAGGGGCGGACAGAATTTCGTATATACGAAAAAGTGTCCGCATTTTTGTCGAGGAGGATTGGTAAAACTGAAAAGCAAGTTTTTGTAGAATTGAAATTGGATCAAAGTACAAAAAACAGCCCGTAGGCTGTTTTGTTCTAGGCGAGGCTTTCTTTTTTGAGTGCAGCGAGGTCGTAGGCCTTTCCTTCGCGATCCCATTTGCGCAGGGTTTTGAGGCCGCGGGTGGAGATCGTCACTGTGATGGTTTTGCCAGAGGCTGGATCTTTCAGCCGCTTGTTTTGCAGATTGGGGAAAAGTTTGCGCTTCGTTTTCACGTTTGAGTGCGAAACGCTAAAGCCAGAAGTCGTCTTTTTACCAGTTACAAGGCAGGATTTGGACATAAGTTTTTCAGTTAGTTTCGCCGGCAGTATAGATAGCCGCAGCTTTTTTGTCCAGGGCAGTGTGATAGACTTGTTTCGTATGCCTGTGCCAAAGCTTTGGATTTTCTTTTTTCTTGGGATTGTGGGTTTGGTAATTGGGATTCTTGTAACACAGCCAGGAGTCTCTGACCAGACGGTCTCCCAACAGTCGATTTCAGTGGACGACACGCCTGGCACCACATTTTCGTCCATGCTTGAGAAAGGTGGCAATGCCATTTACGTGGAGGATCAGCTCTCAGGGATATCGTCAGTGCGGGTTGGATTTGTCGTGCTGGCCGCTCCTGGATTTGTGGTGATTTTCAGCGACCAGGATGGTGTCCCAGGGCAGGCAATCGGTCACTCAGATTGGTTAGAAGACGGTGGAGAGCATCTGATCGTGCCGCTCTATGAGACTCTGCAGGAAGACGAAGTGTACTACGCCGTGTTGTTTTTGGATGACGGCGATGGGGAATTTGATGAACAGGAAGACACGCAAGCAATAGATTCAGAAGATTCTGTTGTGTTGATGTCCTTGCTCGCTCGCAAGGACGCTGTCCCTGAATCAGAAGCAATTTTACCGTGAGTGTGATAAAATGTCTTTACTATGCCTGTCAAAAAAGTTTTCGCTCCATCAACAGAAAATGCTTTAAAAAATATCTGCCGTCTTCCCTTAGCTCCAGACGAATCGAAAAATCAGCCGGCGCGGTTGCATGAAATTACGTGGCGTATTTTTCGTATCATGGCAGAGTTTGTGGAAGGGTTTCAGTTTCTCTCGGAGTCCAGTCATGAGGTGACATTTTTTG
The DNA here is from genome assembly GCA_964359095.1 of uncultured Gammaproteobacteria bacterium. GTDB lineage: Bacteria > Patescibacteriota > Patescibacteriia > UBA9934 > GWF2-40-263 > JACRJW01. The sequence continues at coordinate 25,740 of CAYHRJ010000005.1, forward strand.
GCTCTGCACGTTTTAAGCCGAGCAACAAGTGGTACAAGGAAGCGGAAAAGCTCGGGCGCTTGTTGGCGGAGTCTGGGTTCACGGTCATAACCGGTGGCGGACCTGGCATTATGGAAGCTGTAAATAAAGGCGCCAATAAAGCAGGAGGCCCATCAATCGGACTCAATATTCAACTTCCAAACGAACAGCGCATCAACAAGTATGTCACAAGAGGACGTGCGTTTCATTATTTTTTTACACGCAAAGTGATGCTCGCCGCTTCTGCTCAAGCCTACGTCTATTTTCCTGGCGGGTTTGGAACGCTCGATGAATTTTTTGAGATCATCACGCTCATCGAAACAGGCAAGATGCAGAAGATTCCCGTGGTCTGTGTTGGAAAGGAATACTGGGAAGGACTCTTTGCGTGGCTAGAAGACGTTCCTCTTCGGATGGGAGCACTTACAAAAAAAGACCTGGCTCTTTTCACGGTGGTGGATACAGTGCAGGAAGCGTTTGAGATTGTGAAGACCTCTAAGGATCGTTCATTCTTCTAGAGTATGCCCAACCATTCTCACACGCTTAAAGAACGAAAGGCCTGGGTCGTGGACGTCAACATGGGTTACGGTCACAGTCGTGCCGCGTACGCACTCAAGGACATCTCTGGTGGCGAGGTGATTTCAGCCAACGACTATCGCGGCATTCCAGCAGAGGATAAAAAATTGTGGAACGAGAGTCGTAAGCTCTACGAGGCAATCTCTCGCCTAAAACCGCTGCCCATCGTTGGGGATTTTTTGTTTGAGGCGATGGACTACTGGCAACAGATTCCGAAGTTCTATCCAAGACGGGATTTGTCCGATCCCAACATCCAACTCAAGCAAATCTATCGGATGATCAAAAAGGGTTTGGGAAAGCATCTCCTTCAAAAGTGTTCTTTGAATCCACTGCCGTTTGTAACGACCTTTTTTATCCCAGCCTTCGTGGCTGACTATTACAATTACCCAGGTGACATCTGGTGTGTGACCACTGACGCTGATGTTTCTCGCGCCTGGGCGCCTCTCAATCCTCACACAAGCAGGATTAAATACTTGGCAAGCAACGGACGAGTGGTTGAGCGACTGAAATTGTATGGTGTGAGAGCAGAGCAGGTTTATCTTACGGGTTTTCCAATGCCTAAAGAACTCATCGGAGGCTCGCAATCCACTATCACAAAAGATTTGCTGACGGAGAGACTTTGCAATCTTGATCCAAACGGGATTTTCCATGAACGGTATCGACGAACGCTCAAAGCAGAACTTGGACCGACTCGCTGTACGCGCACAACATTCTCGCATCCACTCACACTGACCTATTCGGTTGGTGGAGCTGGAGCACAGCGTCTCTTGGGTGTTCAAATTCTAGAAAGCTTGAAGTCTCGCATTGCCCGCCATGAGATTCGTCTGAATTTGGTTCCTGGACTCCGACCAGATATGATTGCCTACTACAAGGACGCTGTCTCAAAAGCTGGACTCAAAAAAGAATTGGGCGCATGGGTTGTGATTCCTGAGTTTAAAAGTCGTGCTGATTATTTTTCAGGATTCAACGAGTTGCTGAAGACCACTGATATCCTCTGGACCAAACCAAGTGAGCTTTCATTTTATTGTGGTTTGGGAATCGCTATCATCATGGCGCCACCGATTGGTTCACAAGAAGACTTCAACCGCGTGTGGCTTGGGTACGTGGGAGGCGGTGTTTCGCAGAATGATCCTGCGTACGCCAGCGAATGGTTGTTTGATTGGATTCAATCTGGTGGAGTTGCTCGTATGGCATGGAACGGTTACATTGAAGCTCCCACGCACGGAACGTACCGAATTGAGGATCTCGTTATGGGGAGAAAGAGTGAAATAGAGGCGTTACCGTTAATCGTGTAATTATGGACAAAGCCCTCGAACATCTGTTAGGCACGATCGTCCAAATGCGTAAGGACGAAGAAGAAGCTCTCAAAGAAGTAGATGTAATTAAAGTCTCAGACACAGTGTCCGTGGCTGCTTCTGTGTATGAGACCGTGCGCAACACGCTTGAGTACGACGACGAACATTTACTCAGGCGCAATGCTATCCGTCGCATCATTAAGCGTCGTATCGACGATCACTCGGCGATGGATTCAGCATCAAAACTTCTTCAGGAACTTATTTGGGCCAGGTATCTGCCAAATGGTCGCGTGCCTACCAAGATGATTGGGAAGATTGGAATGATTTTGGAAAAGTATCAGATGCTTTTTTCAACATTGGATGCGGAAAGCCCAGAAGGTCAGCGCGTCTATCCATGGCTCATGGACGTGCTTTCAGTTGAGGTGGAATATGCACTCGGACCACCTTGCATTGACGAGGCTCTTGCCTCCTATGCGTATCAGGAATTGAAAAAGCGAATGGATTGGCAGACACGGTTGGTTTCAGATGCAGATCGGGATCTTCAACTCTACATCGCGATTCATCGCAATGTGCTCAAGAGTAACCGGGCAACGCTGCGGTATCGCGTGCTTACGCTTTACTATCCTGGATGGAGAAAAGCCAAACAAGGGGAGGCTGTTGTCAAGGAAGTAGCGATGAATTTGGTTAAGGTTGTTGACTCCGTGGAGAATCAGATCGATCACCCTGCTCAGGATGCAGTGTATCGATTTATTCGTCGACACGGTGTGGTGTTTCATTTGCTCGCGGATATCGCTCGTGATAATCCAGAAGCGTTCGCACGTTCACTGCAAGCTGGGGACGTCGCAAGTATTGATACGGCCATCACAAAAGCTGCCAATGCGCGCTACGGAAATTTTCGTTCGAAGCTTATGCGAACGGTTGTGCGCGCAGCATTCTTTTTGCTTCTCACCAAATCGATCCTCGCTGTACTGGTGGAATTGCCTTACGAGTATTTTGTTCTCCACTCAACCGATTACGTTCCGCTCATGGTGAATATTCTCTTTCCACCGGTGTTGCTTGCGTTCATCGGAGTCACTGTTCGGATTGCGAGAAAAGAAAATACAGCCAAGATTTTAGATGAGATTCACGGGATTCTTGGTGTTGGCGATGACTTTAGTCTTGTGTTTAAACGACGTCGTCCGTGGGAGAGGGGCGCGCTGTACTGGATTTTCAACGGGCTCTATGTTTTGGTCTTGTTTGTTACGCTTTCACTCATCATCGTGACGCTTCATTCCTTTAACTTTAACGCTCTTTCAATCGCCTTCTTCTTGTTCTTTTTGTCTTTGGTTGCCTACTTTGGTTTGCGCATTCGTAACACTCAACGTGAACTCGTCGTGCTTGAATCAACGCGTGGTTTCTTTGGAACGATTGTAGATATTCTCACGCTCCCGATTGTTCGCGCTGGACGCTGGGTTGCCTTGCGCGCACCACGGATAAACATCTTCCTGTTTTTCTTTGACTTTATTATCGAGGCGCCGTTTAAGGCGGCGATCGGGATTGTGGAAAGCTGGTTAGGATTTTTACGAGAAAAGCGAGATGAGATTTAACAGCGCGCTCATCCTCATTTTTTTGCTCGCGGTGGGGATTTTTACCTACGCCTGGGTTTGGGTAAATGAGAAGCCGATTGGTGAACCTGAGTACGGCATCACTTTTTCTTCTCACTATACGGACGAACTTGGGCTTGATATTGAGCAGACCTATTCAACACTTGTGATGGAGCTGGGAGTCTCAAACGTACGCCTGCCGTTGTATTGGTCTGACATTGAAAAAGCACCTAGCGAGTTTGATTGGTCTGTATCCGATTCCCTTGTGGCTCTGTCTGAGTCTGAGGATGTCAATCTCACCGTTGTGGTAGGCATGAAAGTTCCGCGCTGGCCTGAGTGTTATGTGCCTGATTGGGCCGAGGGATTTGACGAAGATCATCAGCAACAGGCCGTGCTCTCGTTTATCAAAGAAGCGGTAAATCGTTATAAAGATTCTTCTGCCGTGGTTCGTTGGCAAGTGGAAAACGAACCGTTTTTTCCATACGGTGAGTGTCCGCTTATATCTATCGAGCAGTTTAAGCAACGAGTGGAACTTGTGAGGTCATTGGATGCGCGACCGATCATGGTGACGGTCAGTGGTGAGATTGGTCCGTGGCTTGAGTCGGCTCAGGCCGCAGACGTGCTTGGAATTTCCATGTATCGCCAAACGTGGAATGACCTATACGGTTATTTTGTCTATCCGATCAGTCCAGAATTTTATTTTGCACGCGCGACTCTGGTGCGTGACAACGTTGATGCCGTGATTGTCTCAGAACTTCAGGCTGAACCATGGTTTCCAGAGCCAATCCGAAGTAGACCTTTGACAGATTGGTACCACTATTTCACGGCCGAGATGTTTGAGACAAACGTGCGTTTTGCACAGGAGGCGGGACTTCCCGAGGTTTATCTTTGGGGCGCGGAGTGGTGGGTGGCGCTGCATAATGCAGGGGATGATCGACTGTGGCAAGTGGCAAAGGAAGTTTTTAGTAAGGAATGATTCGTATGATTCAGACGCTCGTCCTGATCGCCGCGATAATTGTCGAGATTCTCCTTTTCATTTCTCTTGGTGTTGTTGGGTATTTTTTGATTCTTGGAGCCTTGACTGTTCCTTGGGTTCGGACGCGGTCCTCCATTGCCAGAGAGATGCTGGAACTAGCCAAGTATCAGTCGCATGAACGCGTGCTTGATTTGGGTTCTGGGGACGGGACAATTGTTTTTGAAGCCGTTGCTCGAGGTGGAGGTGGAGTAGGAATCGAGCAGCTTGGACTCTTGGTGCACTATGCGCGTCTGAAAGCCATGTTACTTGGTTGTTCAGACCAGACGCAGTTTATCAGAGGGAACATCTATTCCGCCGCGTTGCCACAGGCGCAAGTTATTACCAGTTATCTTTTTCCTGCGGTGAACGTTCGTGTGGAACCAAGACTCAAAGAGCTGTTTCCTCCAGGGACACGTGTGGTGTCGCATGATTTTGCCTTTCCAACCCTGCGACTAATCGAAGAGCGCAAAGAGCGTGGGTACAATTTGTTCCTCTACGAAATTTGATTTCTGCTACAATAGCACCCGTTATGTCCAAGGAAGTCGTGTTCGATATTGAAACTCAGACCGCTGCGGGTTTTGATTATAAACAGATGCGCGCCTCGGTGGTTGGTGTGTATTTTTATGAGACAGACGAATACGTTTGCTATGAGGAATCTGAGCTTCCAAAGCTGTGGCCACGACTTGAGCGAGCAGATCGATTGATTGGGTTCAATCAGATTTCGTTTGATATTCCAATTCTTAACAACTATTATCCAGGAGATTTAGGAAAGCTGCCACAATTGGATATTTTGGAGGTGATTCGAAAGACAATTGGCTTTCGTTTGAAGCTCGACCATGTGGCGCAGACCTGCCTTGGGGTTGGGAAGTCAGCAAACGGTCTTCAAGCGGTTGAGTGGTGGAAGCAGGGTGAAATTCAAAAGGTGAAGGACTATTGCTTGCAGGATGTGAAGGTAACAAAAGAGGTGTATGAGTATGGATTGAAGTACGGCGCGCTTGCCTACGAGGACCGGCTTGGAGGGCGAAAAGCCATTCCCGTTGATTTTGTTCAAAAACAAGCCGTTTCTAGCATTAATTTGAGTTTAGGTTTCTAGCCAGGATTGGGAGTGTCGTGAAAAACAGTGGATAACTCTTCCTTTGACTCACTACATATAGTGGCTTACAATAGATTCATACCACAAGATATAGTGGTAGTGGGGAAATAGCTCCGTTTCGTGTTAGACCCTTCCAGGAGGCAAGATGATCCCAAAGTTGGATCTTCTTTTTATGCTCTAGCTTTCGTATTTTTCTACTCCCTACTCCTACAACCTAATTCCTTTTTCCCTCAGACATACTCGCCCTATGTCCACGTCCACTCTTTCTCAAGTCTCCCATCGTGTTGAAGATCCTCAAGCCGTTTCAGATGCGGTTTGGCAATTTATGACCTCCGTAAAAGCTGTTCAGAAGCGTAATGGTGAGGAACAACCGTTCGATCGTGAGAAGATATTGCGCTCTTTGACAAACGTCATGCAGGAATCCGGCATGCACAGGCCAGTGGTTATTCAACGTATTGCCAGACAGGTTCTGAGCCGACTCACGCATGAATTTGATGGGCATACAATTCCTACATACGCCGATATCAGAGAGTGTATTTGTGTGACGCTCGTGGACAACAACCTCCCTCAGGTCGCCAAGCGGTATGTTCAATTTCGATCTCGTAAGGCGCAAGACGGTTTGAACGAACGCTATGGGCATGGGATTACGGTAGAACGTTTTTTTACCACAGCGAATGTTCATCCGTACGAAAAAATTGAATGGGAAACACGCGACGCGGCGATCACAGACTCCAAGGGCAATGTCGTGTTTGAACAGAAAGGCGTGGAGGTTCCAAAGTTTTATTCACAAACGGCGACCAACATAGTTGTTTCAAAGTATTTTTTCGGCACAGTTGGAAAAGACGATCGTGAACATTCCGTGAAACAACTGGTTGGTCGTGTGGCAAAAACGATCGCTAATTGGGGACGCAAAGATGGATATTTTCAGACAGCTGGTGACGCTCAAGCGTTTGATGATGAGCTGCATCATATTCTTGTAAATCAAATGGCTGCATTCAATTCGCCTGTGTGGTTTAACGTGGGCACGCCGCGTCCTCAACAATGTTCCGCCTGTTTCATCAATTCTGTTGAAGACGACATGCGTTCAATTTTGAATCTCTGTGTCACGGAAGGGACACTGTTTAAGGGTGGATCGGGAACAGGATCAAACCTTTCTCGCTTGCGTTCCAAGCATGAATACTTAGGTGGAAGCAATGGGAAGGCTTCAGGCCCCGTGTCTTTCATGAAAGGACTTGATGCGTTTGCAGGTGTGATCAAAAGCGGAGGCAAAACGCGACGTGCGGCCAAGATGGTCATTCTCGACATCGATCACCCTGACATCGACGACTTCATAACCTGCAAAGTGAAAGAAGAAAAAAAAGCGTGGGCGCTGATTGATGCTGGATACGATTCTTCGATTGATGGCGATGCGTACGGTTCGATCTTTTTTCAGAACGCCAACAACTCCGTACGCGTGACAGACGAATTCATGAAAGCTGTTGAAGCAGATGGTGAATGGACGACGCATGCGGTCACAAACGGAGCACCTATCAAGACATGGAAAGCACGCGAACTCATGAGCATGATGTCTGATGCTGCATGGCAGTGTGGAGATCCTGGGATTCAGTACGACACCATCATCAACGACTGGCACACGAGCAAAAATACGGATCGGATTTACGCGTCGAATCCATGCTCGGAATTTATGTTTTTGAATGACAGTGCATGTAATCTTGCCAGTTTGAACTTGATGCGTTTTCGCAAACAGGTGAACGGCGAAATTGTGTTTGATGTCGAGGCGTTCAAGAAAGCCAACGAGATCATCATCACAGCTATGGAAATCATTGTGGGAAATTCTGTCTATCCAACACCTGCCATTGAACAAAACAGTTTTGACTACCGACCGCTTGGGATCGGCTATGCAAACCTCGGTGCGCTTCTCATGAGCCGCGGGCTTGCGTACGATTCAGACGAAGGACGCAATCTTGCCGGAGCGATTTCGAGCCTTCAGAGTGGGCACTGCTACTATCAATCCGCCAAGATCGCTGAGAAAGTTGGATCGTTTGCAGGCTATGCCATGAACGCAGAGCCGTGCATGAACGTGATGCGCATGCATCGTGACGAGGCTTACAAAATCAACGAACAAGGTATCCCAGCGGATCTGTTAACTGAATCGCGCAAAGCATGGGACAACGTGGTCGAGCACGGAAGTCAGTTCGGCTTGCGCAATGCACAGATTTCCGTGATCGCGCCCACAGGCACGATTTCGTTTCTCATGGATTGTGATACTACAGGCGTTGAGCCAGATATTGCGCTGGTAAAATACAAGTGGTTGGTTGGTGGTGGCATGATCAAGATTGTGAATCAAACTGTTCCTGAAGCGCTCACACGACTTGGGTACACTAACACTGAGCGCGATGAGATTCTTGCGCATGTTGAAAAGACAGATACCATAGAAGGTTCACCACATCTCAAGCCAGAACATCTTTCCATCTTTGATTGCGCGTTCAAGGCCTCACAAGGAACGCGCACGATTCATTACATGGGACATGTGCGCATGATGGCAGCTGTTCAGCCGTTTATCTCAGGTGCGATTTCCAAAACGGTCAACATGCCACACAATGCCACTGTCGAGGAAATCGCCGAGGTGTACATGACAGGTTGGAAACTTGGTTTGAAGGCGATTGCAATTTACCGCGACGGCTCCAAGCGTCAACAGGCGCTCACGACCTCAAAAGAATCAGACGCGAAGAAGCAGAATGAAGTGAAAAAGGTGGCAGAGGTGGAAAAGGTGGATGAGGTGGCGAAGATAAAAAAAGTTTCGGAGGATTTGAAATTGCGTCGCCGCCGTTTGCCTGATGAACGTCGCGCGATCACGCACAAATTCGCCGTTGGCAATCACGAAGGCTACATCACCGTGGGTCTATACGACGATGGCACTCCAGGCGAGTTATTCATGACCATGTCCAAAGAAGGTTCAGTTATCTCAGGCCTCATGGATTCGTTTGCGACCTCCGTATCAATTGGTTTGCAGTACGGTGTTCCGCTCGAGGTTCTTGTGAACAAATTCGTCCACATGCGTTTTGAACCCTCAGGCTACACCAACAATCCTCAAATTCGCATCGCCAAGTCCATCATCGACTACATGTTCCGCTGGCTCGCACTCAAGTTCTTGCCACGCGAGAGCCAGTTAGCCGTAGGGATCAATGTGGGAGATGAGGTAGCCGAGGTTCTCCCCCTTACGAAGGGGGAGTTAGAGGGGGTCTTGTCAGAGTCTAACCAACCAAATCTTTTTGAGACGAAGCTCTCTCACACAAAAACCTTCGACAACCAATCCGACGCGCCAGCCTGCGACATGTGTGGATCCATGATGGTTCGCAACGCGGCATGTTATAAGTGTTTGAACTGCGGAGGGACGAGTGGGTGTAGTTAGAGAATGAAAGAAATTTCATCCGATTAAATAACCCTTTATTGATTATGCCAGAAGAAAAAGGATCTTGGCCACCTGAGGCTGACTCGTTATCACCAGGCGATTTAGATAAACTCGATCCTCGAGATCGACGCGACTTAGAGACAAAAGGTTACGCGCATTTGTACGCGTCGCAAAGGGAAACACCGGAAACCCCTGAAGGGTACGAAGGAATCCTCGTGGAAGGAATATTTTCTGGGACTAGAGATCTGATTGCTTATGATCCTCAACGAGTAGACATAGAAGTACAGAATACAACTGAAATGAAAGAAGGTGGTAAACAGAAAATGCTTGATGCGGGCTGGGATTTAGTTGATGCAAATATTGCTAGGTTTGTCTGGATTCGTACAAAAGAATCTGCAGAAGCATAGGTTTAAAATCGACGGTTCTGTATCTTATGTTGTTGATAGACCGTCCTTCTGCTAGGATTACTTTATATGAAGAAATTACGTTTTAAAAATGTCGTCTGGCAAGAAGGCAAGTATTACGTAGCCCAGTGTTTAAATGTGGATGTTTCTAGTTTCGGTGAGACAAAAAAAGAAGCTTTGGCTCATTTAGAGGAAGCCTTGAATTTGTATTTCGAAGACATCACAGTGCCTCAACTGACCGACATTCGTCGTCCGCAAATTGTTGATACGATTTTTCAACATGCCTAAATTGTTTTCCTCCGATGAGATTATGAAAGCCCTTGCTAAGAAGGGCTTTATCTTTATCTCGCAAAATGGGAGTCATGCCAAACTGCGCAAGGTTGGGAATCCGACACTGACCGTGATCGTGCCAGCCGACAAAAGGGAGATTCCTGTTGGGACATTTCGTTCCATTCTGCGACAATCCCATTCGATTGAGAGCGACTTTCTTTTTTAGAATAGGCACATATGGAAAAAAAGTTTGTGGCGAACAAGGCCGTGCTGGTGAATCGGAAGGGAGAGATCCTGCTTGTTCGCGATGCTGGGAAAAAAGATCACACGCATGCAAAGGGAAAACTTGAGTTTCCTGGAGGACGCATGGATGCAGGGGAGACGCCAAGAGAAGGACTGCTGCGGGAGGAACTTGGACTCTCTTCAGTATCCGTTTCTGTTGAAGAGCCTTTGTATGTCGATCTGTGGGGAATCGGTGGTGATGTGATCAATCAGCCAATTGTAGGGATTTATTATCTCGTTCGACTGTTAGGGGAATTTCAAATTGTGCTTTCCGATGAACATGATGAATTTCTTTGGTACGACCCACGACAGGCTTTTCCTCCAGGAACAGTTCAAGCCACCGAGGATGTATTGAACGCCTATCGTCGACATGAAGGCATTGATGTTGCGTCTGACGATTTGATCAAAGGTCGACAAGGTTACGGACTCATTCAGATCTTGACAGGCAACGGAAAAGGAAAGACGACAGCCGCGATCGGAGAGATCGTGAGAATGGTGGGAGTGGGGAAGCGCGCGGCGATTATTTTTTTTGATAAGGGCGGAGAGCATTACAGCGAGCGGTCTATTCTCGAGAAACTCGGTGTCGAATGGTTTGCCTATGGCCGAGATCGTATTGATCCGGTGACAGGACGGTTTGATTTTTCTGTGACGGATGTAGATCGCACTCTGGGGGAACAGGGACTAGAGAAAGCTCGAGAGCTTTTTCAATCAGACCAATACGACCTATTAGTCCTCGACGAAATAAACTCAACAACAGACCTCGGCATGCTCTCAGTTGGTTCTGTTCTCTCAGTCCTAGATCAGAAACCTGATCGCCTCGAACTCGTCCTCACTGGTCGCAACGCGCCGCAAGCCTTTCTCGACCGCGCTCATCTTGTGACAGAGATGCGATTGCGCAAGCACTATTTTTATTCTGGCGTGAAAGCCAGAGAGGGGATTGACTATTGATCTTGCGACTCAGAAGTCGTACCATCATCGCGCATCGGGCCATAGCGCAGCTTGGTAGCGCGCTTCGTGAGGGAGTCGAGGCGGAGCGAGAAGCCAACTGCTTGGCTTCGACCGCCGAGACGGGCGAGGCGATGTTTCAATCATGTGCCGGGCCGTAGCGCAGGTGGTAGCGCGCGTCGTTCGGGACGACGAGGTCGTGGGTTCAAATCCCGCCGGCCCGACAGAGGATTGATAAAAATTATGTTTCAAAATATTTTGTTAGCTTTGGGCCTCATCCTCCTCGCCTCTGCCGCGTACGCCGGAATCCAAGGCGCGCCGTGGGTACCGACGTGGAAGAAAGATTTGAAACGGATTGAACGGTTGGTGGATTTGCAGCCAGGGGAGAAGTTTGTGGAATTGGGATGTGGAAATGGGAGAGTGTGTCGTCACTTGGCCATGACAACACACGCGGGGAAGATCGTGGGAGTGGAGTTGTCGTTGCTCCAGTGGGGAATCGCAAAACTTCAGGTAGCCATTTGTCGATCGCAAGAAAAATTTAAAAATTTTGCGATCGCAAAAAAAGATTTACGTATTGTATTTGGGAATGTTTTTAAGCACCCGCTATCAGAGTACGACGTCGTTTATTTATTCCTGATGCCCGAGACCTACGAGAAAATCAAACCAAAACTAGAGTTAGAGCTTAAACCTGGTGCTCGCGTAATCACCTACGTCTGGCCGATTCCAGGCTGGGAGGAGGATGTACTCGATATGGCAGAAGGTCAGCCGAATTTATTTTTGTATAAACGCTAGAGTCGG
>CAYHRJ010000006.1:0-10566 GCA_964359095.1 uncultured Gammaproteobacteria bacterium
ATCAATTTCTTCGTGTCCTCTGGTCCTTCTATTGGAATCGTCTCGATTCCCGTGCGCTTCACCGGTTCATCGTTGCCGCCTTCATACAGCGCATCGCCGACAAAAATCATCTTGCTGACATCGATCCCGAGATGTTTTTCCATCTCTCCGACACCATACCCTTTATCGATCCCTTTCATCGTGACGTCGATAGATGATTTTCCTGGAACCTTAATTTCAAACTCTGGAAGATATTCTTTGAGCCTTCCAACAATCTCCCATCGTCGATCCATAGCTGATCCTTTGTAGGCGTCTTTCAGTTCGATGGGAGCCTGCTGACCAAGTGCGGAAAATGTGATCTGTGTCCCGCGGTCTTCAATCACCTCGCCATAAACTTTTTCTGGTTGTTGATACGCAATATCTATAAAAGCTTGTTCGAATGCCTTCTTGATTTTCGCTCGTTCCTCTTCTGACAGGTGATGGGCGTAAACCGTCTTCCATTGTCCCTCTACGTAGTGCAGAAGAGTCGCGCCGGAAGTTGGGAATAACAGCAGCTGAGAAAAAAGATGCTCATGTCCCTTGAGACTTGCAAGAAGTTGCATTTCAAACACAGGCATCCACCCACCACCGATCACGGCCACTCGACGTTTTTGGAGCAGAGACGAAAACAAATCCACCATCTCAGCATCCATCGGCGTCTTGCTTCTGGCGAGTGTTCCATCCAGATCGAACACGAACAATTCTTTTTCATGGATATCTGTGGGAGTAGGGAGTAGGGAGTAGGGAGTAGGGAGTAGGGAAAACGAGTTCATCGCACCTACAACCTAAAACCTACTACCTGATACTTGCGACTTTTGTTGAAATCACGTACGATTTAAGAGAATTAAACACACATCTCTATGGAACTTCTTTGGGTTCTCGTCATTGTCGTCGTCCTCATCTCGCTGTGGCTCATTCTAACATATAACGGCCTTGTCACCTCTCGCAATCGTGTGGAGGAAGCGTGGTCAGATATTGAGGTGCAGATGAAGCGTCGCTATGACCTCATCCCAAATCTCATCGCAACTGTAAAGGGCTATGCTGGGCACGAGGAAAACGTGTTCACCAAAGTCACCGAGGCACGCACGGCGGCTATGGGAGCACGAACCATGGCTGAACATGGGGCTGCAGAAAACATGCTGACCGACACATTGAAATCCCTTTTTGCTGTCTCAGAAAATTATCCTGCCCTGCAAGCCTCACAAAACTTTTTACAACTTCAACACGAACTCACCGACGCCGAGGACAAAATCCAAGCCTCGCGTCGCTTCTACAACACAAACGTCCGCGACTTCGCGACCAAGCTCCAGGTGTTCCCAACCAACCTTGTTGCTGGCCTGTTTGGTTTTGTGAAGCGAGAATTTTTTGATGCACCCGATGTCGTCATGAACGCGCCGGAAGTGAAGTTCTAAAAATAGGTTGTAGGTTTTAGGTTGTAGGGAATACATTTCCGAACTTTCTACCACCTACCACCTACAACCTACTCCCCCCTTCCCCATGTACTCCCAAATCGACGCCAACAAACGCAAGACATGGCTGCTCATCTCGCTCTTCACAATTGTGATTGTTGGATTGGGTTGGTTCTTTGGTGAATACACAGGAGTTGGCAACGCTGGCATCATCGTCGCGGTTCTCTTTGCGACATTCATGAACCTCACTGGCTACTTCTGGGGTGACAAGGTCGCACTCGCGTCCTCTGGCTCAAAGGAAATCAAAAAAGCCGACAACCCTCGTCTGTGGCGCATGGTGGAGAACTTGGCGATCACTGGCGGCATGCCCATGCCAAAGGTCTACGTTATGAACGACCCTTCCCCTAACGCCTTTGCCACAGGCCGCGATCCTGAACACGCATCCGTCTCGGTCACCACAGGCTTACTGGACATCATGGAGGATAACGAACTGGAGGGCGTGCTCGCTCACGAAATGTCGCACGTGAAAAACTACGACATTCGTGTGATGACCATTGTAATCGTGCTGGTAGGAATCGTTCTGCTGCTCTCAGATATTCTTCTACGCACCATGTTCTGGGGCGGACGTGACAACGACAATCGTGGTGGCGGGATTCTGCTCATCATCGGTCTCGTGCTCGCCATTCTCTCCCCGTTCTTCGCGCAGCTCATCAAACTTGCGGTATCGCGCTCTCGAGAATATTTGGCTGATGCTTCCGGCGCCATGCTCACGCGCTATCCTGAAGGCCTCGCCAAGGCGCTTGAAAAAATCGCGCTCCATGACAAACCTCTCAAGCGCGCCAATCACGCAACCGCTCATTTGTTTCTTGCCAACCCATTCGATCCCCATGTCACAAAAAAGTTTGAGCATTTTTTCTCGACGCATCCACCGATTGAAGAAAGGATTGTGAAGCTGAGAAGTATGATGTGAAGGTAATTAAGGTGGAATAGGTGGATAAGGTAGATAAGGCGGTTCCGAATTTCGGATTCCGACCACCTCCTCCACCTCATCCACCTATTCCACCTCACCACCTCCTCCACCTCCCCCATGCCCCACGACATCGTCGACAAATTTTCAACTCATTTGAAAGACGTCCTGACTCGGGCGCTCTGTTTGGTTGCGCAAACTGGTGAACAAACCATTCAACCTCAACATCTCCTCTGGGCTCTTGGCACACAAAAAGGGTGCATCGGAGCGGAAATTTTAAAAAAGGCTGGAGTAAAAATAACGGAGCTGAAAAAACTTGTCCTCATGAAAGAACGTATTCTTGCCTTGGGCTCCAACCCTCATCTGTCAATGCATCTCTCACAAGATGCGAAACGCATTGTTGAAAAGGCTGTTCTCACGGCTAACATCTATGGTCATCGGTATGTTGGAACGGAACATTTGCTTTCGGGTGTTCTACAAATCGAACATGAAAGCACTCAACAATTTTTCTTGCAGCAACAAACAGATATGAAGGAAATGCGAGCCCAGCTTGCCATTGTCCTCAAGAGCACATCTAAGTTTCCAGAACTCGCCACGTCGCTCGCGAGCGACGTGGCTCACCAGTCGGTCGCAACCGACACAGCACGCCAGTCAACGGAAACCCGTACAGGTCAAGAGAAAAAAATCTCCGCCGTTGAGTTCTTTTCTGTTGAACTCACCTCCAAGGAAGTTCAGAAGCGCATCGATCCCGTGATCGGCCGTGATCGCGAGATTGAACGTCTCATGGAAATTTTGTGTCGTCGCACCAAAAATAATCCTCTGCTTCAGGGTGAACCAGGCGTGGGCAAAACCGCCATTGTTGAGGGCTTAGCTAAAAAAATTGTAGAAGGTCACGTTCCCCCTGTCTTGTCACACAAACGGATCTTTGCGCTGGACCTCACGCTTGTGGTTGCTGGAACCATGTATCGCGGCGAGTTTGAAGGTCGCCTACGCCAGATCGTTGAGGAAGTGAAACAGGATCCAGACATGATTCTTTTTATTGACGAGCTTCACACAATCGTGGGAGCGGGTTCTGCGTCAGGTTCCATGGACGCAGCCAACATTTTAAAACCAGCGCTTGCACGAGGGGAAATTCGTTGTATCGGTGCGACTACGCCACAGGAGTTTAAAAAATATATTGAGACAGACAGCGCGCTTGAACGTCGATTCCAGAGTGTGCTCGTAGAGGAACCTAGTCTTGAAAAAACGGTCGAAATCTTGGAAGGCGTAGCTCCATACTACGAAAAATTTCACCGTGTGCGCATCACCCACGATGCTATTCGCGAAGCCGTGAACTTATCAGAACGCTACATCCAAGACCGGCAACTCCCGGACAAAGCCATCGATCTTCTTGACGAAGCATCTGCAAGTGTTCGTGTCCATGACATGAACCCAGGCCCAGTTCAAAAAGAACGCACGCTCTTTAACACGCTCGATCAGGTAAAAGAACTCAAGCGTCAGGCCGTCGTAGAGGAACGATTTCTGGAAGCCTTAGAACTCAAAGAAGAAGAAGATCGCCTCCACGCGCATCTTTCTACTCTTCGGATTGAAGAAGACGTGAGCCCTGTTCCTGTGATTACCGAAAACGATATTGCCGCTGTGGTCTCTCGAGCCACAGGTATTCCTCTGAGTGGTGTAGGAGATCAACATTTGAGTGATCTCTTGCAGATGGAAGACGTGATGCGTGTGTCTGTGTTGGGACAGGACGAAGTGCTTTCTACGGTAGCCGGTGCCCTTCGCCGTGCCAAAGCCGGAATCGCTCATCCAAAACGGCCACTTGCCTCGTTCTTATTTTTGGGTCCATCAGGCGTTGGAAAAACAGAACTCGCAAAAACAGTAGCGCAACTGCTCTTCCACTCGAAAAATAATTTTATCCGTCTTGACATGAGCGAGTATGCGGAAGGTTTTACCATGTCCAAACTCATTGGGGCACCAGCCGGATACATCGGTTACAAAGAAACCGCGAACCTCACCGATCGCGTAAAACAGCGACCGTATTCGGTTGTCCTCTTTGACGAAATCGAAAAAGCGCATTGCGACGTTCAGAACTTGCTCCTCCAAATCCTGGAAGAAGGCGAGCTCGCAGACGCCACTGGTCGCACGGTCAACTTTAAAAATACGGTTATCATTCTCACATCCAACGTAGGTCTCGAACGATTCGATCAGGGTGAGATGGGATTTATGGGAAGCGATGATGATCGCACAACCACGCTCCACGGCGATCTGCAAAAAGAACTCGCTGAGCGCTTTCGACCTGAGCTCTTGAATCGTCTGGATCACACCTGTATCTTTAAACTCCTCACAACAGAAACGCTCACAGCGATCGCGCACAAACAACTTGAGGAACTCACTGTCCGCCTGAAAGAGCAAGGGCTCACACTCAAGATTCACGAAAGCATCGCGGCACACCTTGCCTCATCGACGGATCCCAAATCTGGCGCGCGTCAGCTACGAAACCTCATTCAAAAAGAAATCGAACACAAAATTGCAGAACGGTTGAGTCAAAAAAATCGACCTTCTTCTCTCGTCATTAAGCTAAAAGACAAACAGATCATCGTAACCAAACCGTATGCCAACACGTGAAGTGGACCAGCTCATCGATCAGCTTATAGGGCTGGGGGAGGACAAGGAAGAGTTAGATTTTTATCGTGACATTTTTGAGGATCTCGAAGAGCCAGCTCAAAAAGAAATTCTCGACAATCTCAAACAAGAAGTAAAAGATCTTCTCGCTGCCGCATAGCTATGGGAAAGGAGGCACAACAACAAGCCATGGAGAAAGGCCAAAAAGGTCGGCTAAGGGTTATGATTGCTGATCTTCAAAAAGATCATTCGTCTCGAGGATCGCTTACGGCCGTGAGCCGCACAAAAATCGGCTCAGCTATTGTTGATCTCGTTCCGTTTTTGGGTGGAATCAAACAATTAAACGAGGCAATGGACGGTGAGGTGTATGCAACTGGAGAAAAGCTGCAAGGAAAAAAACGGATTGTCCATGGGCTCGTCGGTGTTGGAAGTTTTGCTCTTGATCTCATCGGAATCGGAGAAGGCGCAAAAGCCCTCAAAGTTGGAGGAAAGTCCGTGGGACTCGTGAAAGCAGCGGCGAAAAAACTCGGCACGGGTGGAGCAAGCAAATCTGCTGCTCTTTTGGAAAAATCTGCGGTCTTCATGGCCAAAAACCCTGAGCTTGTTCGCACCGCCGAGAATGTCGTTCAATATCACCTAGATGACGGTATCCGCTATGTAAAGACTGCTTCTCGCGGTGAAGCTCGTCAAATAGTCAAAGACAAATTATCAGAATATGTTCATCCTGAAGTGGCTGGATTGATCGTTGACGCAGGAGAAGCCAAGCTGAGAGGAAGTTTCTTGCCTGCGCAAAACACACAAGCGGCTCCTCACGCTGCCAATGTACTCTCCGCACGCAAGGCCGCGCTGGTCGCGAGTCGTGTGCAAAGCTTCACACAGAAGACTCCTGCTGCTCCCGCTCCGCCACGCACGTTCCAATCCTCGCAAAGCCAGATGATGAGTGCACAAAGCCAAACAGCGGTGAGTGTTGCAGGTTCAGTCAGCACGACCATCTCTCCCAAACCCTCGAAACAGCAAATCATGAATAAAGCCCAGGGAGGCCGAGTGGCTTCTTTAATAACCTCCACGACAAAAAAAACATTGACATATGGGTTATCTGCTGGAACGTGGGGCGTACTTAAGACTGGCGGACGATCAAAAATTATCGCAGCTGGCATGGATCTAGTTCCACTTTTGGGAGGCATTAAACAATTAAACGAAGCAATCGATGGTGAAACAATAACTGGGCAAAAACTCAGTGGAAAAAAACGGATTGTCCATGGGCTCGTCGGTGTTGGAAGTTTTGCTCTTGATCTCATCGGAATCGGAGAAGGCGCAAAAGCCCTCAAAGTTGGAGGAAAGTCCGTGGGACTCGTGAAAGCAGCGGCGAAAAAACTCGGCACGGGTGGAGCAAGCAAATCTGCTGCTCTTTTGGAAAAATCTGCGGTCTTCATGGCCAAAAACCCTGAGCTTGTTCGCACCGCCGAGAATGTCGTTCAATATCACCTAGATGACGGTATCCGCTATGTAAAGACTGCTTCTCGCGGTGAAGCTCGTCAAATAGTCAAAGACAAATTATCAGAGTATGTTCCTCCTGAAGTGGCTGGCATGATCGTTGACGCAGGAGAAGCCAAAATGCGCGGAGGTGAATTCTCCGCACGCAAAGCCGCGCTCACGGCTGGACGTCACATGATAAAAGTAGGCACGGCTAAGCCGTTCTCCATGCCGCTTTCGCAACCCATGAAACGTCCGGCACCAACAGGCGCCGAAGATCAAAAAATGGAGGAAGAGGAGGAAGAAATCCAAGAACAAGAAAGAACGTCACTTCTGAGACGAGCCATCGTACGTCAAAAACTTGAAATGCAAGACGAAGAGCAAGATGAGGAGAAAAAGACACTTGCACAAAAAGGTAAGCGTGCGGCCGTGAGGTATGTGTTCAAACAAGCGATGAGGCGTGGGTTCATTTATTTAATCAATTTTATTGCTGCTTCCCTTGATTTCGCGTTCGCCGGCATCTCCTTCATCATCACCTGTTTTGTGTATCTCTTTACATTAGGTTATTTGAACCTTGAAATGATTTACGGAACACACATCGCAAAAGGCAAAAGCAAAATTATCTCTCCTACCTCCTGGTTCCCTATTCCCATGCCGGTTGATCCAAACGCGCTCATCCTGCAAAGTTTTATTGTCACAATGGATATTGCTCTGGGAGTCGCTGTCGTTATTATGGGAGCTGGTGGCATGTGCATCGTGCATGATTACGTCAAACTCGTCTCAGATCCTCTTTATTTTGGTTTCGCCATCGCTACTGACGGTGGAGATCTGTGTTTGGGTGGTATAATGAAATCTGTCCTTGGATTATGAGTGATCGCACAAAAAAATTGTTACTGGTCGGAGGATTTATTCTTTCTGTTTTTGCGATTGCCTTTTTGCTGTACTGGCTTTTTTTTAAGGGAGCTCAACCACCAGCACCGAGCGTGGAACCAACAGAGGATCTCACCGGCGCCCTTCCCTCCTCAGGCGAAGGTCAGCCAGGTGTTGTCACCGAAGAACCAACAGACGGATCAGGACTGCAAGAAGCAGACGATGTCGCTCAAGGTGGACTCACACAAACAACTGAACTCACAACGAGCGCTGTCTACAACGCGGTTTTGAGTGGTGACGGATCGAGCATCAACTACTACAACGCGGCTGATGGACGTTTTTACACGATCAATGCCGACGGCGAGGTTGTAGCGCTTTCAGACAAACAATTTCCTGAAGCCGAGACGGTCGAGTGGAATCAAAACTCAGAAAAAGCTCTGATAGAATTTCCTGACGGCTCTAATATCATCTACGACTTCAGCGCAGAGAAACAAGTTACGCTTCCCAAGCACTGGGAAGACTTTGATTTCTCTCCCACGTCAGACGAAATTATCGGCAAGAGCATTGCGCTGGATCCAAACAATCGCTGGCTGGTGATTGCAAGCGACGATGGGTCGCGTGTGGAGACCATTCAAGAACTCGGAGAAAATGAAAGCAAAGTCGAGGTCAACTGGTCACCAAACAATCAAGTGGTCGCTTTTGCCAACACCGCGGAATCTAGTTCACGCGGACTCGACCGCAATGTGATTTATCCTGTTGGAAAAAATCAGGAAAATTTTAAAGGACTTGTCGTGGAAGGACTTGGATTTGATTCCCTCTGGTCACCCAACGGAAAACAACTACTCTATTCAGTCACGGGTTCTTACAGCGATCAAAAGCCACTTCTATGGGTGGTGGACGCAACGTCTTCAACCATGGGAGACAATCGATCCAGTCTTGGACTCAACACCTGGGTCGACAAATGCACTTGGGCAACATCGTCGATTGTGTACTGTGCGGTGCCGATTGATCTGCCTGCAAACGCAGGACTCGGACGAGCAGTCTACGTAGACGAACCCGATGCCGTGTACAAAGTAAACTTGGACACAGGTCGCGCAAGCCTCGTTGCCATCCCAGCCGAGGAAACCTCGATGGAAAACCTCTCTGTCTCAGACGATGAGTCGCTTCTTTATTTCACCAATACGAGCGGCCAGCTTGAATTGTTGCGCCTCAAATAACTCCCACCAGCCCTCTACACCTTTCCTCTATGTCCCACCGCTGGCTCACTTTTTTATCCATCACCGTTCTAGGCATCATCGTATTTATTTTTTTTGGGCTTCGTCTGCGACCCATTGAGATTCCTGAACCTCAAACCACAACCGTCGCTGGCTCTCTTGAAGAACCAACCGTCACCTTTGTGAATCCTTCACGAGGTCCTGAGGACGCAGCACTCACACTGATCGTCTTCTCAGATTTTCAGTGCGATGCGTGCGCAACACTTGCCTCTTCCCTGGAAGTGATCCTCAAAACCTACCCAGAAGACGTGCGCCTTGTCTGGAAAAACCTCCCAAATGAATCCCTCCACGCCTTCGCGGCTCCAGCCGCCATCGCCGCCCACTGCGCCGCTGACCAAGACGCCTTCTGGGAATACCACGATGAACTCTTTGCAAAACAAGCCTATCTTTCCGAATCTCTCTTTACGCAGATCGCGAGCACTCTTTCACTCGACCTCGACAAATTTCAATCTTGTTACGACGAACGCGAGACGCTCCCAATAGTCACAAAGGATTATGAAGAAGGTCTGGCTCTTGGACTCACTGCCACACCAACTCTCTACGTAGGGAATGAAATCCTGATTGGCGCTATTGATGTCCAAGAACTCCTTTCTGTTGTGCAAGGTCAGTTAAACCTTCCATAACCTATGGCGCGCCGACTCGCCATTCCACTGCTTTTCGTCCTGGCTTTTGTATTCATGCCACAGGTGACCTTTGGCTGTGAATGTTATGACGCAGATGGCTCTCTCGTATCCGTTGATGCTTCTGAAAGATGCAGAGAGGTTGACCTGTGCAATGAAGCAACCGCGACAGAAGATGAAGCAGGAGTCTGCTTGTGTAGCGCCACGAGTGAAACATTTGATTGCACAGACTTTTGTGAGACAAGCGGATACAGTGCGACTCTCTCCACAACCAGTGCCGCCACAGAAGTAAGTAACCTTGTCCCCAACCTAAGCATCGACATTCCTGGCGTGTCTTTCTCAAACGTTCTCTCTAAGGGTGGGTTCCTCGAAATCAACTTCCTTCAAGACTACATCGCTGGCGTGTACAAGTATCTGCTTGGTATCGGCACGCTCATCGCGATCGTGCTCATCATGATTGGTGGTCTACAATATGCACTTGCGGCTGGAACGGGAGACGTGAAGAAGGGACAAGAACGAATTCGTAATGCTGTAACCGGACTCACTCTGCTGTTGTGTGTGTATCTGATTCTTGCGACCATCAATCCACAGCTAGTCATCTTTCAGCCACTCAAAATTCTCAACATTCAGGGTCAGGCACTTGAAAAAGGTATTAACAAAAACGAAGGAGCAAGCGGTTCCTCCACAAGTGGAACATCTGCAAGTGGATCCTCGTCTTCGAGTAGTGCGTCAAAAACTAATTGCGAAAAAATTAGTGAAACAGCAAAAACGGAAGGGACGTGTGAAATCACGCAAGAGCTCATTTCTCCAATAGGTGACGCTCCCATCTGTGACAGTAACAGCCACTGGACGGACGAATCTGGAAGCTACAAAGAATACACAGAAATCACAGAACTCGACTTTGCAGCTGGATTTGGTGTGGCGATCATGGCGCCCATGGACGGAACCGTTGCCTATGTGGTGGGAGGAGACACCAAATGTGGAAACTGGATTACCTTGACAGGATCAGGAGACGCTGAAGGCGCACAAATCAGTTTCTGTCACGTTGCTGACTTTGTGAATGACGCAGGAGAATACAACGACAACACCTCCGTGTCTCAAGGTGATACCATTGGTCATACAGGAGGCGTGTGGTGCAAAGGAGAAACACCTCCCACAGATTGGGATCCTGACGGAAGCGCCACCTATGTTGACGGTACCGCTTGCACAGATCCGACCATTGCAGAAAACTGCAATTGTCAGACCGCTCTTCAAGCAGGTCTCTCCCATAAAGCTCACCTTCACATGCAGTGGCACCGCGGAGGCGACTTACTCGC
>CAYHRJ010000006.1:10666-33583 GCA_964359095.1 uncultured Gammaproteobacteria bacterium
CTCATCAAACCGATTCTCTCCATCGACATTCCGACGGTGACGTTCACCGATGCCGATGGGATCATCGACGGCGATACGATCAAAATCAACTACTTAGGTGTCTACATCGCTGGCGTCTATAAATATCTCCTGGGAATTTCAACGCTCATCGCGATTGTGATGCTCATGATCGGTGGGTTGCAGTACACCATCTTTCAGGAGGACAAAGGAAAGACACGGATCAAGAATGCAGTGACGGGACTGGTTCTTCTGTTGAGTACGTATCTGATCCTGGTGACGATCAATCCAAGATTGGTAGTATTTCCACTCTTGGAACTTGAGAATGTTAACTATGAAGCGCTGGTGGCAGATTCTGGAGATGTCTCAGGAGCGACATCAACGGAAAACCTTAAAGCGGCCGGAATTGACTGTCCGGGTTCTGGGGACGTCGCCACCATTGCTAAATCATTTGTCAGCAAGACAACCTACCGGATGGGCGCAAAGGGAGGTCCAGCCCCCTACAGCGATGAAAAAAAAATCGACGGTTCAGGAAGACCTTATTCTGAATATTGTCCCGAAGGGACTGTTTGTCTCGATTGTTCTGGGTTTGTCGGCCTAGTGGCACAATGCGCTGGTCTTGTCTCTAAAAATGAATCAGGGGGAACAGCAGGGATTTTCGCCTCTGCCCAATCGATTACCTCCTGTGGAAGTGATTCTGTAACGCTCAAAGATGGAACGACTCACACTTTGACAGCTGGCGACCTTGTTGGATTTATAGCTGGTGATACCACTAAGAGCACCGGTGGTCATGTATGGATGTATATCGGGGATGGGACGCTCATCAACAGCGTTGGCTCTGGTCGATCATCCGGAACGTCCGTTATTACTCAACCCCTTACATCGGCTTGTAAAGCATTCCCCCTTCGATTCGTAGACCGATGAGCTATGTTTGTATGTACTCATTGCGATTCGCAATCATTTAAGTGGTCTGGCAAGTGTGTGACCTGTGAAAAGTGGGGGACGCTTATTGAGGATACTCAGGAGCCACCCAGGCTGAAGCCTGGGGCTACCACGAGCAAAGCAAAACCAGCTGAAAGCCGCGCCCTATCTGACATTGCAAAGCAAAACGAACAAGATCGCTTGAGTACGCAGGATCCTGAAGTTGATCGTGTGTTGGGCGGCGGCATCGTTGCGGGATCGGTGGTGCTTCTCTCTGGAGAACCAGGCATTGGAAAGTCGACACTCGTGGCAGCGATCGCGGGATCGGTCACTGGTGAGGTGCTTTACATTTCTGGCGAGGAGTCCCCCACACAGCTGAGTGCTCGATTCAAACGACTCTCTCTCACAGGAGAGCGTGTTCGTTTCCTTGAGCCTTACCCTGTTGAGACTCTGGTCGCGACGATCGAGAAAGAGAAGCCCGCTCTCGCTGTCATCGACTCCGTACAGACACTCACGTCTTCCCTTCTCGACAGCACGGCTGGTTCGCCAACACTTGTGCGGTACGCCACTTCCCTCTTGCTTGATCTTGCCAAGCGTACGAACGTGTCGATCTTGTTGGTCGGTCAGGTGACCAAGGACGGATCTATTGCGGGACCCAAGACGCTTGAGCACTTGGTGGATGTGGTTGTGAATCTTGAAGGCGACCCTGTGCACAGTTATCGCATGCTGCGCGCGGCCAAGAATCGATTCGGCGCGACCGATGAGATCGGTGTCTTTGAGATGACCGAGCTGGGACTGAAGGCCGTGGCAAATCCATCCGAGAGATTTCTTGCTGAGCGTTCAGCCACTCCAGGCTCTGTCATCGCCGCCACAGTTGAAGGTTCGCGCGTGTTTCTTGTGGAAGTCCAAGCGCTGGTGGAACAAAGTTTCTATGGCACACCTGTTCGGCGTGCGTCTGGATTTGATCCCAATCGTTTACAGATGCTCTTGGCGATCCTCTCCAAACGCGCAGGACTTAAACTCGGCGAGAAGGACGTGTATGTAAACGTCATTGGTGGGATGGAACTGCGAGAGCCAGCAGCTGACTTGGCTGTGTGCGCCGCGATCATGAGCGCATTCAAAAATGTGGCCGACGCTTCTACAACGGTCTACATGGGTGAGGTTGGACTCGGCGGCGAGGTGCGCTCTGTGGCTCTTGTCGATAAACGTCTCCAGGAGGCTTTACGACTTGGCATCACAACAGCCGCCGTGCCGTCGAAAAGCAAAACGAAAGCGAATGCGATTGAGGTGAGAAGAGTTGAGAACGTGAAGGATTTATAGCCATTACTCCAGATGCACTCTCTCAAACGACTGCTGAATGCGTTCACGAATCAGTGCATGTCTCTCAAGATCAGAATCCTGCGCAAGAAGCTCGCTCGCATGGTCGCGAGCTTTTTTCATAATCTCTGTGTCGGCTGAGGTGGCAAGCTGAAAATCTGAAAAGCCAGACTGTGCATTGCCAAACACGTTTCCAGGTCCGCGCAGCTCAAGATCTTTTTCTGCGAGAAGAAAACCATCATGAATTGTTTCAACGGCTCGAAGTCTCGCTTCGCTTGAGTCAGATAAGTGTTCAGGCAAAAGATAGCAATACGACTGGATGTCTGATCGCCCCACGCGACCACGGAGCTGATGGAGTTGTGCCAAACCAAACCGCTCAGCCCCCACAATCACCATCACGCAAGCGTTTGGGATATCCACGCCAACCTCCACGACCGTAGTGGAAACAAGCACGTCAATCTTCCCGTCACGAAACTGACAGATCGCTTCCTCTTTTTCATCACTCTTCATTCGTCCATGAAGTGTCCCGATGCGCGTGGAGGACAATGGACCTTTTTTCAACTCACTGGCAACCTGTGTCACAGAGCGCGCTCCCATCTTGTCGGATGGATCAATGAGTGGACACACAACAAAAGCTTGCAGTCCCTGACCGATCATCGCGGCCACGTGACCCCACATCCCTTTCTGTTGTGCCTCCGGTACGAGTGCTGTGGCTACAGGCTTTCTCCCCTGCGGCATCTCGTTCAAAATCGAAAGCTCGAGGTCACCGTAGATCGTGAGAGCAAGCGACCGCGGAATCGGCGTTGCTGTCATGGAGAGCAAGTGAGGCGCTACAGCTCCCTCTCGCTGCAACAGCGCATGACGCTGTTCCACACCGAATCGATGCTGTTCATCAACGATCACAAGCGCGGGCGCGAGATCAACATGATCCTGCAAGAGCGCGTGAGTTCCGATCACGCACTGTGTTTTTCCAGCGCGCATCGACAGGAGAAGTTGATCCTTTGATAATGAATCCTGCCCGAGCTTATGCTGTGAGCGAGTAAAAAGTCCGACCGGCTGTTTCAGAAGACGACAAAACGCCTCGTGCTGTTGGACAGCGAGGATCTCCGTTGGGGCAAGATAGACAACTGAATAACCAGCATCCAAAACCGACGCACACGCCGCCGCGGCTACAACGGTTTTTCCAGAACCCACATCTCCCTCAAGCAAACGGTTCATGGACGAAGCACCGGCCATGTCCTGCACGATTTCCCACGTGGCTTTGCGCTGAGCCTGTGTAAGCTCAAACGGAAGCGAACCAACAAACATGCGTAGGAGCGACTCGTTGATCGGAATCGAGTGCACTGAACGCTTTGCTCGCTCGCGTCGAACATGAGCGAACATAAGCTGGTGCAAAAAAAGTTCATCAAACTTGAGACGTGCAACGGCGGCTTGGAGCTCATTTTGTGAATCAGGAAAATGAACTCCACGCAGAGCTTGAGAGAGTGTTGGATACGATTCGTGTTCAATGATCTCAGAAGGCAGCCAATCGATCATCTCATCAGCCGTAGGCAACGCTATCTTGATCGCCTCTCGCAGACGTCGCATTGTGAGCGATCCAGTGAGGCCGTAAACAGGAACGATTCGACCTGTGTGAAGATGAGTGCCTGACTTCTCAATGATGGGATTGACAAGACACTTTCCAAATCGAAAATCCACGCGTCCTGCAAGCGAGACCTTGCTTCCCACAGGCAATGATCTCTCCAGATACTCTTGATTAAACCAGACGACCTTCAATTCTCCTGTCTGATCCGCGATGACTCCCTCCACCAATTTCACCTTTCGATTCTTCGATGGACGACTGCTGAGGGATGTGATCGTCCCCACCACCGTCACCATCTCCCCTGAGCGCACCTTTCCTGCTCCAGTAATCTTGGAGAAATCGTCATAGCGAAACGGGAGATACCACAAGAAATCTCTCACAGACGAGACATCAAGAGTCTTGAGATCCTGGAGTGCCTTGCCACCAATTCCAGGAAGTTCGGAAACGGATGAATTCAAGTGAATCGCCATATCAGTCAAATCTTAGCACAAACAAAAAACGCTCTCGTAAGAGAACGTCCTTTGTGGTGCACCCGAGAGGATTCGAACCTCTGGTCTCTTCCTTCGCAGGGAAACGCTTTATCCAGCTAAGCTACGGGTGCATCAAAACAACGTCACAACTTATACAGCCTGCGAACCATGTCTGTCAAACGCTCTTCGCTACGATGAATGTTCTCAATACAATACGGGAGCAGGACCTCACGCACCTGATTTGGATCCACGTCCTCCAACGGAATGGAAAGTAACGGTTGCCACGCAGAGTGAAACTCGACATACAAAATTTTCACATCCGGTGGATCGTATGCGAGCGCAAAATCTTTGATCGCTTCAAAATCGTAATACATGTCCGCGACCACCACGCCGGTATTGGTAATCACAATCGGCACTCGATCTGGAGCAACGAACGTAGAGAGAAGTGTGATAACACCGATCATAAGCACGATCACCGCAAACAGAAAGTTCGCCGTTGCGACCGCATAGATGATGAGCGCCACACCCAACACAGCCGCAACGAGATACCACCACTGTGAGCGACCATGTCTTGGATATTCATCGACTTCCCACTGTAATTGTAGTGACCCAATTTCTATTGGCAATTCTTCCTCTTCCATACAAGGATATTTTACCACACCAAGCTCAATGCAGACAGATACTGACTTGATCTTTGATCCAGAATTGAGTAACCTATCGGCGGTTACGGAGAGGTACCCAAGAGGCTGAAGGGGACGGTTTGCTAAACCGTTAGGCGGGGAAACTCGCGCGAGGGTTCGAATCCCTCCCTCTCCGCCACCCTACGCTCTCGCTGTGATTATTTAGAGCCAGAGCGTAGGGTGTCACCCGAAGCCTTGGCGAAGGGTGACGGGTAGTGTGTTGAGTGTCGCCAGAACTTCGGGTGGCCTTCGGCCAATATGTATTTTGTTTATCTCTTGAAATTCTCAACCGGGAAATATTACACAGGGAGCACGCCAGACCTTTCTCGAAGATTGAAACAACATCAAGATGGTTGTGTCGTTTCGACGAGACATTATTTGCCAGTGAAGCTCGTGTGGTATGCCGCATTTCCTCATCGACTTCTTGCAAGGCAATTTGAAGCTTACTTAAAGTCTGGCTTAGGACAGGCGTTCCGTAACAAGAGACTCCTAGATAATAAACTGGAGGGGTCGGATAGTGGTTTATTCCAGCGCACTTGAAATGCGCCGTGCCGCAAGGCACCGTGAGTTCGAATCTCACCCCCTCCGCCAGACTCAAAAATCGACGATCGTCGATTTTTTGAATTGCCTTCCTCTTTACACCTGCACCTCACAGCTGGCTCTCCTGTATGGTAGACAACGTTCCCGATTCCCGCCTGCGTTCTACATACGATGCCATTTTTAGTGCTATACTTTATTTAATCGGCCAACTATGGCCTTTAAATCATCTTACCTATGACGACCCCGTCAATAACTCACGCCACTCGAGTTGGCGCTTTTTTTATTGTCCTGTATGCGCTCTGTTTAATTTGGCCGAAGATCTACCCATATGGAGCCGACGTGCTCGTACATCATCTCCTTTCGTTGAAATTATTATTCCCGGGATTTCAAGGATACGCCGCTGGAAGTATTCTCTTGGGTGGAGTGTTGAGTTTCATTTACGGCGCCGTTGGATCGATGCTGTTTCATTCATTTCACAGCGGTTGCTGTAAGTCGAAATAGCATATGAAATTCTCACAAATACTCCACGTGATCAGTGTGGCTATGGGCTTGATCGGCATCACCATGTCAGCCTTTGCCGTTCTTGTCTGGCCTTCGGGGACTGTGTGGTTTGGTATGACGAGAGAGATCATGCTCCTGTGCGCGATTACGTCTCTTCTTACTGCTATTTGGATTCAGATCGCGACCATCCATCACATGATGCTTGAGAAAAATGGGAAGCTAGTCTAGTAGCGGGAACATGACTGTCACCTTAATCCTCTTCTCCCTGTTGTTATTCGTCGGTCTCGTCATAACAGAGGAGATCTTCCATCGTTATCCACGATTTTCGTTGGCATTTTTTTCAATCGCCTTGATCATTCTATTTCCTTGCTGGGTGTTGTTGATCGGGGTCGAAGATTGGTTTGTCTGGGTGAAGGTGCTTTCCATCGCAAGCGGAATCATCGTCCTTTCCTTGCTGCGAACCACAAGGCTCGGAAGCAACGCCAAACTTATCCAGTGGACGACGTACGCGTTCCTCGCGGTCAACATCCTTGAGGCGACAGTTCGTGATGTCGTGGTCGGCAACATGGCAAATTACCTCAACGCGGCTGCCGGTTTCTTACTCATAATCACCCTGGAAAAACTCAGCACCGTTCACGTTGATAAAAAAGGAAGTAACAGAGATTTGCTCTGGAGCGGCATGACGTTGCCCTGGATCGTGGGCTATACGTTATGGAATTGGGTGTTCATTTACTTGAACTTCGGATTTCAGAGTTCAGTGGCTCACATCGCCGTGCTCGGATCCGCACTCCTCGTCGTTTTCAGGAATAAAGATCGCTGGCTACAGGCAAGAGCATTCACACTGGGAATGTATTTCATCCTATTTCATTCGCTACCGCACCTCGTTGCTAGCCTTACCATCAATAGATACAGCAGTCAGCTCGGCCTGCTCATTTCACTGGTACCGTTCGGGTTCATGGTTGGATATGCAATTCTCTTCATGCGTCGAAAATTGTTCGCGCCTCACCCATGATCCTCCGTGTCCTTGTAGAGAATGTCAGAACAGAAAAGCAGCCTTGACGGCTGCTTTTCTGAATCAACGCGCGGTTGTTTTTAGCTCGTCGCCATCACGCTTACACGTGCGAGTAGGATGAACGCGATGGTGAAAGCGCCAGTCATCACGACCGGAGCGAACGTCGAAATCCAGTTGCGACGACCTGGACGGAACCTACGCAGAAGAAGCGAGTTGGACACGACCGAGACGGAACTGAGCGCCATCGCGAGTCCTGCAAGCTCAGGTCGAAGCACGATGCCAAAACCAATAAATACCCGCGCCGCAATCGGAATCCCGATGACGTTGTAAAACAGCGAGAAGAACAAGTTCTGCTTAATCTTTCCTAGCGTCTCGCGGCTGAGCTGGATCGCGGAGACCACATCCTGCAAATCACTTTTCATGAGCACGATGCCGCCCGCTTCCATCGCCACGTCCGTGCCGCTGCCCATGGCAATGCCTACGTCTGCCTGTGCGAGCGCGGGAGCGTCGTTCAAACCATCACCAACCATGGCGATCTTGACGCCGGTTGCTTGGATCTTCTTTACCTCGTTGGCCTTGTCCTCCGGCAGAACTTCAGCGCGAACGTTCTGCTCCTCAATGCCCGTCTGTCTGGCGATGGCTACGGCGGTACGCATGTTGTCGCCGGTGATCATGTAGACCGCGAGCCCCATGTGTTTGAGCGCGGCGATGGCCATCGGCGTCGTCGCCTTGATCGCGTCGGCGACAGCGATGATGCCGAACGCTTCCTTACCGTCAGCAAGTATCATGGCCGTCTTGCCCTCTTCCTCAAGCCGACGCATCTTGCGTTCCAGTCGACCTGTGTCGATTCCGAGTGTGCCGATGAGTTTGCGATTGCCAAAGTAGTAGGTCACTCCGTTCACATCACCACGCACTCCATGTCCAGGAACGGCCTGGAAGTTCGTCACCTGCGCTGACGTGAGGGACTCCTCCTCGACGTAGCGGCAAATTGCCTCGGCGAGCGGATGCTCTGACTTCGCCTCAAGTCCTGCGGCGATTTCCATCACCTCATCCTCGTCGTGCGAGCCGATCGGGAACACATCCATGACTTCTGGCTTGCCCTTGGTGAGCGTTCCTGTCTTATCGAAGACGATTGCACGGATTTTGCACGCCGCTTCGAGCGGTTCGCCGCCTTTGATAAGAATGCCGTTCTGCGCTCCTTTACCTGTCGCAACCATGATGGCCGTCGGCGTCGCGAGCCCAAGTGCGCATGGGCACGCGATCACGATAACGGCCGTGAAGGCCATGAGCGCAAAGCTGAGCGTTGAACCGAGAAAGAAGAACCAAACGAGGAACGTGGCGACTGCGATCAAGATCACCGCTGGAACGAATCGAGCAGAGATACGGTCAGCGAATGCCTGAATTGGTGCGCGCGAGCCCTGAGCCTCTTCAACGAGCCGAATGATCTGCGCGAGCACTGTTTCCGATCCAACGTTCGTCGCGCTGAATTCGAAGCTGCCATTCTTGTTGATCGTGGCGCCAATCACCTTGTCGCCAACATGTTTTTCAACTGGGATACTTTCGCCAGTGAGCATCGATTCATCAACGGCGGAGCTTCCGTCCGTGATCACCCCGTCGACCGGAACCTTTTCTCCAGGACGTACAAGCACGATGTCTCCCTCGACAACGTCGCCAATCGGTACGTCGAACGGCTTGCCGTCGCGCAGAACGCGAGCAGTCTTTGCCTGCAAATCCATGAGCTTGCGCACGGCGTCGGACGTCTGTCCCTTTGCCTTGCTTTCAAGCCACTTTCCCATGAGCACGAAGGTAATGAGGAACGCAGCCGTCTCGAAGTACAGCTCCGGAATCTTTTCACCGCCCACGCCAAGAAGCGAATTGTTGGAAACGGCGTACACGACGAAGTTGACAACGCTGTAGATGAACGCCGCGCTCGTGCCGATGGCAATAAGGCTGTCCATGTTGAATGTTCTCATCCGTAGACTCGACCACATGCCTTTGTAGAACCCCGCGCCGAGAAAGATTTGTACCGGTGTCGCGAGCGCGAACGATACGATGCCGACGAGCGGCAACAGGAATGCGCGACCTGGCAAGAACAAAAAGAAGTCGAGGAACATGAAATACAGCATCGGCAGCGACAGAACGGCACCGATGAGGAATTTCATCCAGTACGATTTAATTTCCTCGTATCGTCGTGCACGATCCTCATCAGGATTTGCGTTCCCTGCGACTTCAGCTCTATACCCAGCCTTCTTCACCTGCGCGATGATCACCGCCTCGCTCGTCTGGCGCGGGTCGAAGGTGACACGAGCTTTCTCCGCAGCAAAACTTACTTGCGCGTCCGCAACGCCTGAGAGTTTTTTAATGCTCTTTGTGATAACGCCAGCGCACGACGTGCAATGCATTCCGGAAAGGCGCAGTGTTGTCTTCTTTTCATTTTCTGATTCACTGGCACGTTTTACTAGGACAGGAGATGCCTTAGCAGGAAGATTGTTTTGCGTCGTTGCTCGCTCGTGGATGAGCGACTCGAAGAATCCTGCAATTTTTGGCGCATCCTGTTTGATCCCTGCCGGGAATTCTAGCGTCCCACTTTTCTGCCGAACGATTGCCCCGTGAAATTTCGGACGACCGTCGCCTTGAATATCCACAGTCCCTTCGCCACGTGTCTCCGTGAGGTAACGAAAACTGACGCGGTTGCCGTCGTGTTCGACGAGTTCGATTGGATTTTCTGGCGGCACGGCTTGGTTTGTTTCGGCCATAGCAGCATCTGGCACGGCGTCATATCCAGCCATCTTGATCGCGGCAATGACCGCCTCATCCGCTACGTCTCCAGTGACGCGACAGACTCCTTCTTTCGCATCCGTCTTTACGCTCTGCACGCCTGGAAGCCCTCCAACTTCCTCATTGATAAGCGTTTCGCATGATGCACAGTGCATCCCGGAAACGCGGTATGTTTTTTCCATATTGAGAAGAATTAGAACGTGACATCGTAGCCTTTGGCTTTCAACGCCATCGCTACGTCACTTTGGTTAATCGATTCCTCCGAAACGATCCGTCCGACGCCCATCGACAGATCGACGGTTGCTTCCGTGACTCCTGGGAGCTTGCGAAGCGCCATGGTCGACAACTTTACGCAGGCATCACAGGTCAGGTTCGTCATTTTGAATGTAAGTTCAGTCATATGGTTATTCGACAATAATTGTTCCGCGATACATGCCCATCGAGCAGGAGTACGGGATCGGACCTTTTACCGTTGGAGTAAATTCGATGATATTTTCTCCCTTCTTCAGGTTCGTACGAATACCAAGCGAGGGCACGACGATGCTCGAGGCGCAGGTGAACGAGGACTTGGACGTGATAACCCATCGAACGGGAGTTCCGGCCTTCACGCGCAGGGTGCTCGGGGAATAGCCAGATGCGGATTGCGTCATCTCGATCACCTGAACATCTCCTTCATCATCACCTTGATCAACTGGGGTGTAATATATTTCTTCGCCACTAGAAGCAACTGGTAATACAGCCATCGCGCTTTGAATGTTATAGATACCGAAGGCAATAACGAGGATACCGACAACTGCGTAGAACATCCGTGCCCGCGCGCCTTTCATGATCGAAGACAAGCCGCCGATGCCCAGCAGCGCCGGAGCCGTTCCAAGCGCAAACGCGCCCATGATGATCGCGCCGCTCTTAAAATCTCCTGTGCTGACTGCGTAGAGCTGCATCGCCTGGGTGAATCCGCACGGCAGGAAGAATGTGAGCGCCCCGGTGAGCATCGATGCCTTATGACTGTATTCCTTCTGGTGCTCGTTGATGCCAAGAAAACGAGCAATGGAAGACGGCAGAGTGAACGACGTCGCTGAGATGCGCGGCGAGAGGTTCGTGAGCTTCATGCCAAGAATGATCATCACCGCGCCCACCGCGAGCGTCAGGAACGCGAGTAGGCCTCCCGAGAGTTGGAGAACTCCGCCGAGCAGGCCAAGCAGACCGCCAAGAAGCGCGTATCCGAGAACGCGGCCGGCGTTGAAGAAGAGATGCGGTCGAAATTTCTCCCAAGCCGTTGCCTCTGGGTGAAGTTCTGCATGACGAGCGGCGACACCCAGGATGAGTCCACCTACGAGCGCCATGCAGGTCGAAACGCCTGCAACAAGACCGAGCAATAAAGCGAAGCCAGTTGTGACGTTCTTTTCGTCGAGCGAGAAATCAAGGATTCCTGTGCCACGTAAGGCATAATAAAGAATTACGAGAAAGACGGTGCCGAAGATGATATATCGCCAATCCGTCGCATCCTTGGTGATCCAAGGAAGTTTTCCAGGCTCGCCGACTTCGTATCCAGCCTGTTTCACCGCGTTTATGATTTCTTTCTGACTCGGGATATCCGCGCCGTACTCGATGGTAGCGCGGCCTTTTCGGAAATCCACTTTAACTTTTGACACGCCTTGGATACCGCCGATGGCATCCTCAAGGAGCAATTCGCAGGAACGGCAGTGCATGCCGCGAATGAGAACGATTTTTTGATGCATAAGAACAAACGACAAAATTAAAATTGAGTTCTAACTTCGCCGTTTGTTATTCACGCTTGAAAATGATTCCGGTCAAGGAAAACTGTTGATGGAGAGAAATATGGTTCTGGGGAATCAACGTTGTTTCCACATAGTCAGGCCTCCACGTCACCACTGCACGCGGCATATACGCGACAAAGGAAACGACCGACGCTTTTCCTTGGTCTGGAGTCGTCGCTTCGATGTCGTGCTCCATCCTGACGGTGGCGCAACACCCAAGTTGGGTTCCTTGATCTTGATTTTCGACAACGGCCATCCTGTGTTCAGTCGAAACATTGGCACTCATCATGGGTTCACCTGTCTCCATCGCCCCGGCCATTGGCACACCAAATAGCATGCTCAAACACACCCCGCTGAGCGCGACAGGAATAATGAGCAGACGTCCCATGAGAAATGCAAAATCCATATCTATCTTCGCTTAAGCTTATAGACCTTGATGATTTCGTTGACAGCCTTTTTTTCGTTTCCCTTTTTGATCTGATTGATCGCGCAAGTGCTCAAGTGGTTCTCGAGCAATATGTCCTCGACGCCTGAAAGTGCCTGCTTCACAGCGGACGTTTGCGTAATGACGTCAATGCAATACGCTCCGCTTGCGATAAGTTCGCGCAGGCCGCGGATCTGCCCCTCGATGATACTGAGACGGCGAAGAAGTTTTTTGTTGTCTTGTTTATGCATAGTCGCTGATGGCACTCTATACCCTCTGGGGGTATAATGCAAGAACCTTGCCACATCGCTGTTCACCGTAATAGATGAATCGGCGGTACAATAGAAACATATGGGAAGCAAGATCATGATTACAAAAGCGTCCGGGGAACTCCAAGGCAGTCACGCCCACCAAGGGCACGACATGCAGAAGAAGAGTCATGCTGACCATGAGGCGGCGATGACCGATCCCTCGAAGGCAAAGGCGATGGAGGCCGACATGCGCCGCCGCTTCTGGGTCGCCTTCGTCTTATCCGTGCCAGTGTTTCTTTATTCGCCTGTTGGCGAATCGTTCTTCGGGGCTTTGCCGACGCCTATCCCGACATCGTGGCTCCTCTTTATTCTCACGACACCGATCGTCTTTTGGACTGGTTCCATTTTTATCACCGGCACCTATCACGCGCTACGAAAACGTAAGCTCAACATGTCAGTCTTGATCGCCACTGGCGTTCTCGCTGCCTATGGCTTCAGCGTCTTTCTCACGCTCACCGTCGGTGGTGAAACTTTTTTTGAAGCTGCCGCGCTGCTCGTTACGTTCGTACTGTTCGGTCACTGGATGGAAATGAAGTCTCGACGCGGAACATCGGAATCGCTTCGTGCCTTGTTCGATTTGGTTCCTCCGAAAGCATTAGTTATCCGCAACGGAAAGCAACAAGAAATTCTCACATCGGAAATCATCATCGACGACACCATCGTCATTCGTCCGGGCGACAAGATTCCGGTGGATGGATCTGTGACTTCTGGAGAGACAACGATCGATGAGTCGCTCGTGACCGGCGAATCTCTTCCCGTCGTCAAGAACGTCGGTGACAAAGTGGTAGGCGGATCGATCAACCAAAGCGGAACGATCAACTTTCTTGCAGAGCGCGTCGGTAGCGACACTGTTCTCGCCCGCATCATCAAGCTCGTTGAGACGGCACAAAATTCAAAGGCTCCTGGACAACGCATCGCCGACAAGGCAGCGGCGTACCTCGTGGTACTCGCGATTACTTCTGGTGTCATCACGTTTCTTAGTTGGATTTTTTTCGGTGACGTAGATCTCGTTACCGCACTAACCTTTGCCGTCTCTGCGGTCGTGATTGCCTGTCCGGACGCGCTCGGCCTCGCGACGCCGACAGTCGTTGCTGTTGGAACTGGAATTGGTGCCAAACACAATATCTTGATCAAAGATGCCACGACGCTTGAGTTAACCTCGAAAATTCAAGTTGTCGCAATCGATAAGACTGGAACGCTCACGGAAGGAAAACCGAAAGTCACTGAGGTTGCGACCGTGAACGGGTTTTCCGAGGATGAAGCACTCGGACTGCAAGCCGCCGCGGAGGCAGGATCGAATCATCCTGTCGGGCTTGCCATTCGTGACTATGCTCAAACCAAGGGCATTGCCATTCCTGAAAAAGCAGAAAAGTTTGAGGCACTGAAGGGGCTTGGCGTGAGCGCGGTCGTCGGCGGTAAGGCGATCCTCGTGGGAACGGAGCGGCTCATGAAGGATCGCGGGGTCAATCTCGATCCGATCACGATGGCGATGAACCGCATGATCGGTCATGGAGAGAGCATCAGCATTCTGAGTATCGACGGAAAAGTCGCAGCGATAATCGGTGTAGCGGACACCGTGCGATCTTCCGCGAAGCAAACGATCGACGGACTTCGTGAAATTGGCGTTGAGGCGGTCATGATT
The DNA here is from genome assembly GCA_964359095.1 of uncultured Gammaproteobacteria bacterium. Lineage (GTDB taxonomy): Bacteria > Patescibacteriota > Patescibacteriia > UBA9934 > GWF2-40-263 > JACRJW01. The sequence goes on from CAYHRJ010000006.1 coordinate 24,620, forward strand.
ACCGGAGACCATGAGGGCGTTGCCAAGGTAATTGCCAGCGAACTCGGCATACAGCGCTATTTCGCGCGAGTGCTACCGGAAGAAAAGGCGAGTTACGTGAAAAAGCTGCAGGACGAGGGAAAATTCGTCGCCATGGTCGGTGACGGAATCAATGATGCCCCAGCGCTCGCGCAAGCCGACATCGGCATCGCGATCGGTGCCGGAACGGACGTGGCGATTGAGACGGCGAACATCGTCCTGATGAAGTCTGATCCCGCGGACATTCTGAAGGCAATCATGCTCTCGAAGGCCACGGTGGTAAAGATGAAGCAGAACCTTTTCTGGGCAGCGATCTACAACGTCCTCGCGATTCCAGTCGCGGCAGGCGCATTTTATACTACCTTCGGCTTGATGCTCCGTCCGGAAATCTCAGCGCTCCTCATGTCCGCCTCATCCATTATCGTCGCCACCAACGCGGTCATGTTGAAGCGCGTCGAATCAAAGCTCGTCTAAAATTAACACTTCAATCTACGTGTACAATGCACTGGATCATCATCTGAGTCATCGCGCAATCAACACAACATTCTATTTTTCCACATCAGCCCTTTGCTATCACGAATCCCCAGACGGTTTTGGTTCCAGCCTCTTTCAATACGCGCGCGGCAGCGTCCATGGTAGTGCCACTTGTGAAGACATCGTCGCACAACAAGATGTGATCGGGAACCTCGTCGATCAATTTGAACACTCCATCCATTTCGCCGACTCTGCGCGTTTCGTGACTTGTGCGAGCCTGAGGACTGGTTGAGGCAACACGCTTCAAATACGTCTCCACAGGAATCCCAAACAACTCCCCTACCCAGTGCGCAACAAGATCGGCTTGATCGAAGCCACGCTCTAGTCGGCGTTTTTCGTGAAGCGGGACGCTCGTCGCGTAAAACGGCAAAATCGGTGGCGAGAGTCTCATGGCTGCACGTTGTAAACAATTTCCAAGAATCTTTTCAACACTTCTGTCGCTCTGATATTTCCAGTGTGCAAGCAGCTCCCGTACAACCGGATTTCCATACGGCGCAAAACTCGTGAGCCCATCAAGGTAGACATAATCACGACAAGATGCACAGGTTCGATCACTCCCGAGCGTGCCACAAAACGCACAAGACGCTGGTCTTGCAACCGGCGCCCATTGGCTTTCACACGTATTACATAAAAGCGAACCCTCGCGTTTGCACGAGGCACAAAATCGAGGAAACAAGGCTTCTACTGCCAAGTGGCTGAATCGACTTTCCATGATCCGCCCTCCATAACAAATGTCAAAATAATTGTCTGATACTTCACCGTGATGTTCTGTGGCGAGCCAACGGCCTCCTCGCGTTGCGTCATCGCCGTCACCTGCGCCGTACCGGCCGTATCGTCTTTGCTCTCTACGGTCACGGTCACGATCGATGTGGACACACCGTAATACTCCAAAGGCGCCTCGCTCTCATTGATCAGCTCCTGCGTCTTACCGGCAAACGACTCACTCATGAGCGGCAACACGTCTTGCAAGTTCGCAAAATTCGCCTCGTTGGAAAAACTGCCGTAGCGCGTCACAAATGTTTTGGAAAGTGAAGTAACGTCAGAAGCACTCGTGCGCACCTCACGTTCCTCCTCTAATTCTAGATCTGAAACCGTCGGTCGATCCGGAATGACTTCCACTTCCTCCTCGACTGCACCCAGGCTGAAGCCTGGGTCTACCTCTTCCTCTTTCCCCGAAAACAACACATAAAAAATCCAACCCAACAGCAACAACAAAATGAGCAGGATCAAGACAACAATCGAAATGCGTTTGCGTCGAGTTATCATACTTTTAGTGAATCACGAATCGAATCAGCTTGGGCTTTTCCTGCTTCCTCTTGCGTGAGCAAGGCTGTCGCTGCATCTTGCTCGGCTTGTTGTTGCTGCGCGAGCGCTTGTGCTTCTTTGGCATCCTCGTCCATGTCAATCACGTCTGCTTTTGCTTGTTCTGCTGCCGCCAAATCCGCATCTTTTTGCTGTTCATCCTGTGCCTTTCTCTGCGTCGCTGCTATGTCTTCCTTGGCTTTTTCCTGTTTCAGCAACTGCTGAGGATTCGTCGTCACAATTTGATCCTCGATATACGACGCGACCACTTTGATCGCGGCGTGTTTATTTCCTGCAAAGAAAATTCCTTCACCAACGCCCGACTCAAGCAAGAGATATTTTTCTCCGTCTGTGAGATGAAACGTCTTCTGAATATTATCGACAGCTGATGCGGCTTGCTTCAACAACAGCTGCATGGCGGAGTTGGTTACAATGGCTTGTCCATACGCCGAGCGCAAAAAGTCATTGACATCTTGCGTGATCGTGGTGACGCCAAGATAGTATTTTCGTGCGCGTTTGACGAGCGCAAAAATAAACTTCGCCGAGTCCTCATTTTGCATGAGCCACCAAGCTTCATCCACAACCAAAATGCGTTTACGTCGCACCGAGCGCACAACATTCCAAATGTAGTTCACGATGTTGTAGATCGCGACGGGTCGGAGTTCATCTTCCAAATCACGCACAGAAAAAACGACGAGTTGATTTTTCATCTCCACATTTGTTGTTGAGTTGAGCAAACCTGCAAAGGTGCCTACGGTGTATTTCTGCAGACGCGCGACCAAATTTGCAGAACCCTCCATGCCCTCAAGCACATCTTCAAAATCTGTGAGCGTTGGTGGTTCGACTGCTCCTAGATCTGGAATGTCTGGTGTGATGTCTTTCTTTGCGTAGGTTTCAATGAGGGCGCGATCGAGCAGTGAATCTTCTTCTGGTGTGAATCCAAGCTTTCCACCTTCTCCAATCGGCTGACCGATCATAATACGAAGCAGCCCCTTGATCGTGATGACAGCACTTCTAATAATATCCTCGACTTTTGTTCCCTCACCGATCGCACGAGGAAGATCGAACGGATTCACGCGTGCGTCAGATGCCAACGACACGTTGATGAAGGTTCCACCGACCGCATCGGACAAATCTTTATATTCGTATTCAGGATCAATGACGATCACATCAACACCCATCATAAGAGAACGGATGATCTCAAGTTTCACCGCGTAAGATTTTCCAGCACCTGAAGTGGCAAACACAACCGCGTTGGCGTTCTGCAAACTAAAGCGATCAAACAAAATCAGCGAGTTGTTGTGACGATTGATGCCGTAGAGAATGCCGTTATCACTGGTGAGATCCGATGAAATAAAGGGGAAAGAGGCCGCGATTGGACTCGTGTTCATGTTATAGGAAATCACGAGCTCGTCGTTATCAAGGGGCACAGTGGAATTGAATCCTTGTTCAGCTTGATAGAAACCAGACTTCGTATAAATAAGTTTGCTGCCAAAAAGCGACTCGACTTCTTCAGTAAATTTTTCGAGCTCCTCAGGAGACTTGGCGTAGATGGTAACGTAAAAAGAAAACTGAAAAAAATGCTCAATGCCTTGGGTGAGCGCATCGCGCAGGGCTTCGATGTCACGCAGCGCGGTCTCGGCAATCGGATCGCGTGGAGCGCCTTTCTCCGCATTGCCTAAAATGGTTGCTTCAAAAATTCCGACTTTTTTCTGGAGCTGCTTCAAAATAATATTCGCCTTGAGCGGGTAGAAAAACATGGCAATGTCAAACGTTTTGTTCAAGTTGATGAGTGGCGCCGACCACCCAAGTCCAATATGCCGCGGATAGGTGATGATAAAAAGTGTCCGTGCGTAGACGCCGGAGAGCATCAGAAACGTTGGTTTCACTTCAAAAGAGGCAGGCGCAATAATTTGCTTCACGGTCACCACGCCGCGTCGATAGATTCGTTCTTCTTCAAGAACGATCTTTTCTTCCTCGACACGTTTCACTTCAGCCTTAACCACCTTCACCTTTTCTGGTGTCGGCACTGGCATCGATGCTTTAATTTTCCCAATATCAATCGCCATATCATTTCTTCTCGTCATCAACATGTGTAACGTTTTCTGATTGCACCTGATTGATGTCATTCAGTTTTTCGGTTTCCTGCAGATCGGGATTATACACGTTATAGTACAGCTCGATCAGGCTTTGTGTGTCGAGCCGTGCTGAGGCAAGTCCCATGCTGTTCAGTTGTCCCTGCAAAAGTTCACAGCGACGAGAAAGTTGTTCTACACGATCAGCCAGTTGCTTCTTGCTCAACTTTGCCGCGGCGGCTGGTGAGAGAGATTCAGAGAGGCGTATGAAAAAATTCTTTTTCTTATTGGTGAGAGGATCGTAAGGCAGCACCACATAAAACATCTTCTGCATGATCTGACCTAACTCCACGAGCTCCAAAACAAACGCGCGGTAGTCGACGATTTGTTGGTGTAATAGGTCGTTTTCTGTTTTGCGTTCTTGCTCACGCAATCGTGCCATGTAGGCATCAATGTTCATCTTTCGTGATTGAATAACGATTTGAATGGGATACTCAAGCGAATTCAAAAACGTCATGTACGCCTGAATGATCGCTTCCTGCTCATCGCCTGATTTAAGCGCGAAGTTGATGCTCGACACCAACAGAACAGCACGCACGGTTCCGTCTTTCAATAAAACCAAATCATCTCGAATCTCGGCAATATCAAGATATTTTTCTGTCGAAGGTCCTGGTTTAGGTTTGGCAAGTTTGTTCGTAGCCATAATCGCAGAAGATTCATAGGGCCTTTCCCGCCCGCCGAAGCTTCCTTGTCAGCCATAGCCATACGGCGACGGCTGATAGCGTAGGAGGGAGGCCCGTCCTTTTGTTCATTTAATCCTCAGGTTTGTACACACCGCCCGTATTCACCACCAACGTCAACTCTTGCAACCGAGAGGTTGCGGTAAATTCCTTCCGTGTGAAGTGTTCGATAATCGGTGGAGGTTTCGCTGAGATAAATTCTTTCAGCTCTGCATCCACATAGATTTTCTGCCACACACGAAGTTTCGGCTTTTTAAGCGTCTGCAAGAGGTTCAGAAAAAAATAGTGGAATGCCTGGCCATTGATTTTCACAAACGCCACAATGCCTGCAAGGCAAATGAGTGGAATCCCTACGATCAAAAACATCACAAAGCTCAGCAGCTTGAATAAGGCAAAGCACGTGAGTCCAGCGACCATGAGGATAATAAATTGCCGAGCCGTGACAGGCCCGAAAATTTTGTCCTCTGAATCAATAAATTGTGGCACCACGAATTGTTCAGGCATATTCCACTAAAATCTGAGCTCTCCATTTACTGCCATGATAACACTGAGCTCTTCATCCGTCAGTGTTTCCTCTTTTGCGGCTCGACGCGTTGCAAGCAGATCTTGTATGGGAACTCCCTTTAACACTGCTTCGCGTGTCACGTCCATATAGAGTTTCATGAGTGGTGAAGATCGCCAAGCTTTGATGCCTTCGATCTTTTTGTCATAGCCTTCCCCTTCCAACAGTCCTACTTTATCTTTCACTTTCGTCGCGGCTTGGCGAGAATCCTTCGAGAGACGGCGAAAATCTGTGAGGCTCATTGTCTTCAATTCTTCCACCGGTCCCACAAGACGCTTGATAAAGGCGATCTCCTGCATACTGGTATTAGCTTTCATGGCAGGACGTTTTGGTTCAACTGTTTTACTTTGCTCGATCGCTGTACGAACGCCGCGCGTGAGCTCAGCATAGCGTTTCGCAAGTTGTTCATCCTCCTGTTTCTTGAAATCAAGTTTTTCTGTTTCTTTTTTTTGTCGTGCTTCTTTGATTGCACCCTTTCCCTTTTCTTGGATGACGATTTGCTCTTGCTGATAACGAACAACGGATGCTTCTAACACTTCAAGGATATCCGCGAGCCTTCTTCCTGTGACTCCAAGTCCTCCTGTATCCACAGAGCGTTCCAACTGAGAACGCGTTTGCTCAGGTGTGCGCACATCGCGAACTCGAGACTCCACGAGTTTGGCGCAGCGCTCTTGCAACTGAGCCTCACTAAATTGAAACGCCGGGTTCTCACAAATCGTTTTCACAATTTCTGGAACGTCAAGCGAGGCGACAGAGGTGAGAATAGGAGCGTGTTTTTCTTTGATGAACGCGAGATCTTGTTCATCTTGCGCGTGGTCGTCTGGCTTCACGATAGCGCCTTCTATTGTCTTTGCGAGGAGGTTCTCCGACGAAGCAATCTCTTGTACAACCTCTACGGCTTTTACGCCATCTACGACCTTTATTTTCCCAAGCAACGACGAAACAATCTCATCCAACAATGCCATCGCTTTCATCCGCTCGAGTCCAAGAAGGTTCTTGATTCCCTCGATCATTTCCTCTTCTGTCATCGTTCCTTCACACAGCGCAATCACGTCAGCATGCAGCGTTGTCAATTGATCCTCTCCCCCACCGACGTTCTTCACGAGCGTTTCCAATCCATCAAAAACCTCCGGGCTCCACAAATAGGCGCGCGCTTCAGTGGAAAGAGCTGTGATGGACATGGAGGGAGTCATTGTTGTTGGATTACGTTGTCGGAGGTGGAGGTGGAGGTGGTGGAAGTGGAGTTGGTGGAGGTTCTGGCTCTGCCGCCGGCGCTTCCGTACGTGGCACGACGACTATTTCAGCTTCACTATCTTCCACATACTCAACGACCACAGGAGTAGGACCTTCAGATACACCACCCGTTGTGGGAGTGGCAGGTGGAGGTGTTGCTGGAGGTGGAGGTGGAGGTGGAGGTCGTGAGGCTGCTCTGCGCACCGCCTCTTGGGCAGCACGCGTGACATTATTAAAGAGTGTTGCTGTTGAAGCGGAATGCTTCGTACCTCTTACAGAATCGGCCGCGCCACGCATCGCATCCATGACTTGCTCACGTTCAACTGGATCCTTTGCTCCTTGAACTCTCGCTCCCAAATGAGACATCAGCGATTTGGCACGACCCTCGTCACCTGTGCGCATCGAGGCTTCGATGGCTTTTTTCATTCCAGCAGAGGAGGAAGCAGGAATAATAACCTTCCCTTTACTATCTTTGGAACCATTAGCAAGCAGTTGAACACTCACGCGAGATAACTCTCCATCAGTCATACGCTCATAGCGCTCGCCCTCCTCCTTCGACGTCATCGCCTTCTGTTTCTTTTCTCCTGCATGACCTGCCGCAATTGCATCAAACGCATTCATGTACTCGCCGTCCTTTCCACGAATCCCTGACTTCAAGTTCTTTAATCGCTCCTGAACAACTGTATCCTTCAAAGCATCGTCATGGAGACCCTTTGCATCATCCCAATTCTCCAGATCGTTGGAGGATCCCGTAATATCCGCATTCGACTTTTTGAAGTCCTTAATTTGATCGAGCTTGGCGGCATCGTGACGGTTGTCATGGGTATACTCCTTTCCTTTCTGCTCCCACACTTTTGCGAGCATTCCAGTAGCTCGTGCTTCTTTTTGCATGCGCTTGTCACCCATTGTTTCATCCAAAAGCGCCTTGAACTGGGCGTCTTCCTTGACAGACAACCCTGCCCCACTCGTCACTTGGTTGACGTAGGTCTGCATCAGGTTGAGTTTTTCATCACGACTCTTCCCCTTCATGCCTTCTTTTGCTTTCTTCGTGTCCTCTGTACGCGCAAGACCTCCCTGCGCTTTGGCTTGCGCCTGATAAGAAACACCGGCGCGTTCCCAAGGGCGAATGCCAGTCACCTTTCCAAGCTGCTCTAAGGCTCCACCAGTGGTTGATTTCAGACTCTCAAGCGCAGAGCCATAGGCCCTGGAAACGGCAGACGAATATGGCAAATAACTGGCCACAGTCACCGCAGCACCTGGTGCGCGGTGAATACCTTTGGCACCGAGTTGCAAGCCCTTTCCCGTCCCCTTGCCTAAAAGAACCAAAACCTTAAATTGCAGCGCACTGGATGTCGTTGCTTTGAAAGCTTTCCCGAAACCTGGTACACCAGCCATCGACGAGCACAACTGCTGTGCTACATCAAAACCGGCCATGAGCAGAGCCATGCCGATGAGGAAGCTCAGAAAATTTTTTGGCTCAAACAATGTGGACGGAATGTCAGCCGCATTGGCTGAACTCACCACAAAGCCAGAAGTGCTCACAATGCTTCCAGCTCCTGCAACAACGAGTGTCAACCATAAGAAAAACGTGAGGACTGGACCTACGGCAACCAAACACTTGAAACGCGTCCACCACTGTGCATAGGCTTCTGTTTTGATGAGGTCGCCAGCCCCTCCGGCAAACCAAGCAAGTGGTGCGACAACGACAAGAATCCAAAGACCAACGATGCGATAGACCAAAACGACAACCAGCATGATAAGTGTCGCAAGGACCCACATGGTGAGCAGGACAGCCATCACTCCGCCAGCGAGGAAATCAAAGTAGGTCAAGGATGTTGTGGTTGCAGAGCCAATAGACTTCAAGGCAGCAGTATTCTGACTCACGGAATAGAGTTGATTCAATCCAAAAAGCTGAATAAAGTTTCCCGCCGCGATCTCACGTAGTGCATTGGCGAATGTCAGCATGATAACTTGGCCGAAGTCGATCATAATACCGCAGAGCGTTTTGGAAAAATTGATAACGATGGCAAAAGTCAAAAGTTTTGGCACCTGCTGTGACCATTGAAATTTTTGGTGACCAAAAATCGTGCCAAACGCGATGATAATGAGCACGATCACAAAGAACATGTTCACTGTGTCGCGCACAATGGCCCAACCGTTGCTCACCACAGGATTGGTGACAAAACTGTTGTAAGTCAATATGGGAACCATCAGATCGATAATAAGGACAATCCCCTGCGTCAAAATACCCGCGAGCGAAAACGCGAGATTCGCTAAAAAGCCAATGAACGTATCTATCCCTGAGATACCACCAAGTGAAGCAGCTGATGCACCAACGGCTGCCGTGGGAGCGGTGGAGGTGGTGGTGCCAGCGGCGGATCGGGAGGCAGTGGTGCTTGTAAGTCTGCCGGCGGGGATGGGACAGTCACCGGCGGAGCCGGTGGACACAGCGGCGCAGGAGCCACAGGAGGCAAAGGCGGGGGCTTCGTCGTTATTGCAG
>CAYHRJ010000007.1:0-6887 GCA_964359095.1 uncultured Gammaproteobacteria bacterium
TATGGAAGCAAGTGGACACGGAGGCCGTTATTCAGGACGAGAGGATTTTTCATACGGATTTCTTTTTTCCGAAAAAATGTTGATGCCTTGATAGAAACTCTCGGAGATGTCTCTTTTTTACAGATACCCGCTGGTCAGTATCTCGTTTTATCAGATCTTCAATCGAACCAGCTGAGAGTAAAGGAAATTTTTGGTAAATCATCTTGACCACTTCTTCGGCAGTCACTCTGTGCCCAAGCTGTTCCTCCTTACCATCAATCTCCTGCCACATCATAACTAAATCATAATCTGGCAACTGGTAGTTCTCTAGTTCTGATGGAAGATCCTTTAAGACAATCCGAATAACATCAAGAGCGGAAATGGTTTCAGAATCCACCTTCATGGAATCTAAATGACCTTGATAGTCTTTTTGCACTTGCCTTGGATCTAAATCCTCTGGTCGAACACCATAGAGATCCCGATGATTTCGAAGAAGTCCTACGACCTCATCTTGGATATGATCAACAGGAACGATCATGCCAACAAGAGTCGTTGTATCGTGATACGCGCCAGAGGTGTGATGGAAAATTTTTGTTTCTACCCCTGCACGTACCAAGGCATCGACTGCGTGCGCCGCACGACGAAATCGTTCAGGAAACCCTGGTGGTTGAATTTCAACAGGGTCTTGACCAATATCCACGGTGAAGGTTGTACCGAAAATGATCGCTGCTTCATGAGGAGCTAACGTATAACACGTTTTTCGTTTGCCCAGGCCAGGAATCTCATAGAGCAATCCTTCTTCTTGTGCAGCTATTTCAGACACTTGTTTCTCATCATAGTGATGCGGTGGGTATGCTCTATCTTGGACCAGAACTTCTTCACTGTTTTGTGTACGGAGAAATCGACCATGTCGCAAATCATCGTTCCTGAAACCTTTGACGTAATCAGGTTCAAGTTGACTAGATGTAATGACACCATACTCTGGCAAAAGATATTCGCCTAAATTTCCTTCACGAGCCATCACATCTGCCAACACCTGGTCTTTATTTTTTCCCAAAGCTTTGCCGAGTCGTTCGAGTTGTTTGTGCAATCGATCACGATCATCATTGATCGGTTTTATTTCACTGTTATCAGCTCCTTCTTTTTTTAACGAAAGCTCGAGTTGGTAGATCTCATGAAAACGATCTAACATCTTTGCGTACCATGTCTCTTTCCCCTCGGTTGATTCCATCAAAACAACTGAAACCTCCCGCTCATTCAGCGGTCCAAAATCTGTTGGTTCCATACCTGGTGTGGATTCGCCATCATGCATACCTATTCAATCAACGCTGCAACAAAATAATTCTCAAGTTGATCGATCTTCACCCGATCCTGTTTCATTGTGTCACGATCACGAACGGTCACAGCCTGATCGGTGAGCGTTTCAAAATCTACCGTCACGCAGTACGGCGTGCCGATTTCGTCTTGGCGACGATAGCGCTTGCCGATGGATTGTGTTTCGTCGTAGTCGGTGGCCCAGCGCTGACGTAGACGATCTGCGAGCGGTCCAGCGACGACGGCGAGTTCATCTTTTTTGCTGAGTGGAAGCACGGCGATCTTGAAAGGCGCGAGCGCCTTGGGAAGTCTCAAGACGACACGTTTGTCTGTTTCCCCTTCCTCAGACGTCGGCGCTTCTTCCTCGTGATACGCCTCCAACAGGGTGATCAAGACCGTCCGATCAATACCAAACGTCGGTTCAATCACATGAGGAACATATTTCTCGTTCGTCTTGGGATCCGTGAAGCGCATGTCCGCACCAGACTTTTCCATGTGACGCTTCAAATCAAAATCGCCACGGTACGCGAGTCCATATAACTCCTTCTGACCAAACGGATAGTGATATTCAATGTCGACGGTGCGCTTGGAGTAATGCGCGCGCTCGCCGTCTTCGATGTTGTGGAACACGAGATGATCACGATTCACGCCGCAAAAATCCAACCAAGATTTCATCTGTTCAAGCCAATACTCAAACCATTTCTCCCACTCGCTCTCGTGAATAAAATACTCAAACTCCATCAAGTTAAATTCCCGCGTGCGAAAGATAAAATTTCCAGGTGTGATCTCGTTGCGGAAACACTTACCTTGTTGCGCGATCCCAAACGGGACGCGCTTGCGGCTGGACGTGAGCACTTGAGGTAAATCCACAAACATCGCCTGCGCCAATTCTCCACGCAGATACGCCACGCTTGCAGAATCTTCTGTGGAGCCGACGAACGTTTTAAAAAGAAGATTGAAATTTTTAGGTTCTGTGAATCCGTCTTTGGATCCACAGCGCGCACAAGTCTTTGTCACATCAACCTGATCCGATCGAAAACGCTCATGACATGCTTTGCATTCCACCAACGGATCAGTAAATCCTTCCACATGCCCTGACGCCTCCCACACTTTAGGATTCATGATGACGGCTGCGTCGATGCCGACCATATCTCCACGCGAGGTGACAAACCGATGCCACCAGGCATTCATAATATTACGCTTGAGCTCGGTTCCCAGCGGGCCGTAGTCCCACGAGTTGGCCATCCCGCCATAAATATCCGAACCCGGAAACACGAACCCCCGCTGTTTGGCGAGGGCAACCAGTTTTTCCATTGTGACAGTTGATTGCATAGCGTGTAGCGTGTAGGGAGTAGCGTGTAGGTTTGGAATTCTACACGCTATACGCTACACGCTAAAATCTTTATACCGTCATGATTTCTTTTTCCTTCGTGTCTCCAACTTCTTCCACACGGTTCGTGTACTCTTTCGTTAACTTATCCGTCTCATCAAAAAGTTTAAACTTCTCGTCCTCACTCATCGCCTTTTCGTTTTCCAGCTTGATAACTTCTTGACGCACTTCCTCTCGCACTTGGCGAAGCGCAATGCGCGCGTCCTCCAAAAACTCTTTCATTTTTTTGACCATCGCCTTGCGATTGTCTTCTGTCATCTGCGGCATCATGATGCGGATCACATCACTGTCAACCACTGGGCTGAGTCCCACGTCTGCATCGCGAATTCCTTTTTCGATATTCTTGAGAAGGCTCTTGTCCCACGGATCTATCACAATCGTTTTTGCGTCAGACGTTGAAATCGAAGCGAGACCTTTGATCTCCATTGTCGCACCATACGCTGCAACACCAATATTTTCCACAAGTGCTGGCGTCGCACGTCCAGTGCGCAACTGACCCAACTCTTTTTGCAGATGGTCAAGCGAAGCATCAAACGCAGGTTTTTTTTGAATCAATAGTGCATGCATAGTAAGAGAGGTGGTGAGGTGGATGAGGTAAAAAACTTATCCACCTTTAGTCCGTTGCCGCAGCAACACCGATATATAACACCGCTGGTTCGTCTGGGTCAACCAACATAGCTCGGGGCACGCGTGCGGATGGAAGACGTTCTGTGTCCCATGTCGTGCCTGCATCGTCTGAATGATAGAACGTTGCGTTGGCTGCGTAGTACAACGTGTTTGGATTTTCGATATCCATTCCAACCGACCGGATCGTAACTTGTCCAGGAGATGTCACAAGCTGGATCGCCTCCCACGTGGCGCCAAAATCTGTTGAGCGCACCAATCCGTAACTGGTCGACGCGATCACCACGTCTGATGTCGCATCCTGAATGAGTGTGTACACTTCGTCTGCGCCATTCAGATCATTGAGCCCTCCATCGACCTCTTCCCAATCAGATCCACCGTCTTCTGTTTTGTAAATCCCTTTGCTATACGTTGAGACCAACAAGGTTCTCGAGTCGGTCGCATGAATGAGCATGTCAGAAATTTCTTCACCTGTTTTGAGCACTGTCTGCCACGTATCACCGTAATCGTCACTCTTCAAAACATCACCATTAGAAAGCCCGATCCAAATGGTACTGTGATCAAACCAATCGACCGTGACTTGCACCACGCTCACACCACTGCGGTTATCAACGTACGTCTCAGAGTCAAACGAACGCATGCAATCACGCGTGCTGTACAGACGTGCGCCCTTTGCGACATACACTGTGCAGACGTCTGTCGGATCAACTTCTACTTGATAAATAAGTCCATCCTGCATCGCCGACGATTCTGGTTGCAACCACGATGTTCCACTATCTTGCGAATACAGCATTCCATTTTGTCGTGTACCAATATACATGAACGTATCGTCCTGAGGATCCATCTCCATATTGAGAACGTCTGTGGTCGCAAGCGTACCGATTCCCGCGGCTGTTGGGACAATGACGGTCTGCGCCCACTCTTCCCCAGCGGTCGAGGTGGTAAAAACTCCGCCGTCTGAACCAGATGACGAACGGCCACCACAACCAGCGCCGACGAGAATAAGTGAAAGAGCAATGAGTGAAAAACGTTTCATAGATTATGCGCTTAGAGCGATATGTTCTAAAGCTAAATGAGGATTGATGTTATGACGGGCGGCTTGGCGGACTTCGCTGAGGCGATCGAGGAAAGAAAAGGTGGATGAGGTGGGAAGGTGGATGAGGTGGGAAGGTGGTGAGGAGAGAAGTTTACGGCGGGCGACCGTTTGAAGTTCAGTGATCACCTTTTGCAAACGACTGGCGCTGTTCACTTCACCTTTGGGAATGAGTTCCATGACCATCCGCAATCGCTCAGGCAAACTCGCGGCCAAGAAAGCCTCGGCCTGCGCACGATCTGTTTCGCGAGTTGCACGGTACTCAGAGTCTTTGAGAAATCGCAGAGCCAACCCTGGCCGACCTTCGCAATGTACAGCTGCCTCCTGTGCATCTTGTGCGTTGAATCCTGAGCGCACGAGACCTTCGACGATCTCCACTTGAGAGACAATCGTGAATCGCATCACCTGGCAGCGTGATGCAATGGTCGCAGGAACATCCTCAAGGCTAGGTGCTCGCAGAATAAACAGCGTTTGCCCTTTTGGTTCCTCGAGCGTTTTGAGAAGAGCATTTGCCGCACCCATCGAGAGCCTGTGTGCTTCCTCAACAAACACGACCTTGGTTCCACCAGTAAACGACGTCATGGACAGTCTGTTCACCAAGTCGCGAACCTGGCGCACAGAAATGTTCGATTTGCGTTTGTCTGTTTTTTCATCCACGAGCCGTTTGAGCTCAAGATAGTCTGGCTGAGTCTCTAGATTCTGCACTCCCAGAACCTGCCGGCACAGAGCCTTTGCCACCATGGACTTTCCAACATGGTCAGGACCGATAAAAAGGAGGGCATGTGGAAGACTTGAATGTTCAATCATGCGCGACAGGACCTCTTTTGCCCGAGCTTGGCCGATGATCGAAGAGAAAGGCTGCATACGATCGCTATTATAGCACGGCACGTCGTTCGCGAACGACGTGCCACGATATCCACTTTGATGTCTAGTTTTGTAAACAAAGATTGAATAGCATATCTTGGCTAAATTTAGAGTAAAGTTGGAAGCCAGGCTCCATACAAGTCTTGACAGAGTTGACAAAATATGATAGACTGGTGACATACAAGATCACAGATGACCACTTACAACTAAACACTTTCTGGGGAGAGAGTCCGAGGCCACGGTAAATGGCCATCAATCGTAACCTTCACAAAGGCCGGTTGTTGTACACATCTCTCCAACAGACGATGTATTCAACAACCGGCTTTTTCGTTCACCTACCACCTACAACCTACTACCTACCACCTTCCTACCGATGCCATCAGCCTCATGGAGGAGAGAGTACCCACCGTCGCTCCTAATCGGAGCTATGGCGGGCAGGAACCGTCTCATCAATGCTTCGGCGGCGATGAGCGGCGGAGATCAAGTGGATTGACTGGGCCTCGGCTCACTCACTCCACACACCCGATCTCCACGGTGCACACCAGATCCTCGGATCGGTCACTGCACCACCTACCTCCAGCAGGCTGAAGGGATCACATCTGACCTTCGAGCGATTCGTCTCTACCCTGGCCACACGGCCACAACTGTCAGACAGGAGAAGTCAACATGTCTCTCAAACTGCCCACGCGCACCAGTGCAGTCGCCGCTCGCAACGCCCCGCGCCAGACCTCGCCCGTCGTCTCCCGCGATGAAGCAGACCTCGCGGTCCAGCTGATCGTCGGACTCTACGAGCCGCTCAAGGACCTCGGCCAGGAGCTCTTCGACTTCGCGATCTCGTCCCGCCAGTCCGCCTTCGCGATCGTGCAGATCGGGTGGGCCATGGCCAAGGTCGAGCTCGAAGCCGGAAGCCGCGAGTGGTACTTCAAGGCCTGGATCCCGGAGATGAAGGCGGCCAAGGACGGCGTGAAGCTCGACGAGAAGACCCCCGAGGGTCGTCCGGTGAAGCTCGGTCGTGCCGAACGTGACGTCTTGATCGCGACCCTCGCGCCGGTGTTCAACGCACCGACGCAGGAGAGCGAGAAGGTCGTTGCCCGCGCGATCGTCGGGAAGCACGGTCTCCACATCCGCACCAGCCTCCGTCTCCTCGAGATGATCGCCGGCGAGGAGGGCTACGCGCAGTTCAAGGCGCAGCTCGAGGAAGCGCGCCGCGAGGAAGCCGCCGCGATCGCCGCCGGAGCCGCCGCCCCCGACGCCGAGGAGTGCGAGGAGATGACGGCCTAGGAGAGCGCCTAGCCCTGCACAACAAAGGGTTCTCACAAGCCCTCCGTTAAACCAACTCTGACGCTCCACGTTTAGCCGATGCCGCACGATGCGAGCTAGGCCGAATGCGCGAGACAAGAGTTGTACAACGGTAAACCCAAAAGGAGTGAGTTGAGAGGACAGCATCTGTCCACTCGTCAAAACGCTAGATGCAACGCAGGGCGAGCGATCTTTTCACGAGATCGTCTCGCCCAGCCCTAAAAGCTCATGAGCCATGACTCGTGAACTCCTAGGACTACCAACTTCCAACTTCCTAATTCCTACTTCCTACTTCCTAATTCCTACTTCCTACTTCCTAATTCC
>CAYHRJ010000007.1:6987-32988 GCA_964359095.1 uncultured Gammaproteobacteria bacterium
AATTCCTACTTCCTACTTCCTAATTCCTACTTCCTACTTCCTAATTCCTACTTCCAACACAGCAACTCGGAGGAGAGAGATGGTTCATCTAATGGCTCGACTGGGTTTACTCACTCGATCCATACGCCCGATGAACTAGGTTTACACCAGGCTTGCGCCAGGTCACTAAACCAATCTTCTCCGAATTCCTGCGTCGGAACCGAACCCCCGACTCAGTCACAGCCGAGCGAAAGCTTGGCAAGGACAAAAAGATGTACCTCACTGAGAAAGACATCGACTGCTGGCTCCGTGGAGGCTACCTCAACGCCACAGGGAACGAAAAGCGCTCGGCGATGATCGAGCGCGTGGAGGCCGCCTCCGCCCGCCACACCGCTGACATCCGACGCCGCCACGGCGTCCCGTTCGTCGCGGTCTCCTCCCGCGTCGGCCGTCGCATCGCGATGGCGGACCTCAACGCCGCCGCGAAGTGAACGGCTAGCCACCAGGGCGAGGAACTCAGGGCGAGCGATTCTGTACGAGAATCGTCTCGCCCGTCCCACAGAGATGATCAACCGTTGGTCAGCTCTCAGGATAGAAGATGTCGCGAAGCTTCTGCAGATCACCTCTGCAAAAACTCCGCGGCGTCTTTCCAACCTTCCAACCTGAACCGGGCCACCGCGGGCCCACCGGAGTTACACATGCGTGCACTCAGCTACGAAGAAGAGGAGAAGATCGAGGCCAACAAGCAGCACAGGGCTCTCCGGAGCCGCAAGGAGGAGCAGGCGATCCGCGAGATCCACTTCTCCGAAAACGGCACGATCGCCCCCGGCGACGAGAACAGCCCTGACTTCACGGATCTCGCCATCGAGAACCTCGAGATCGCCGACACCCCGCGCAACTTGCGGGAGATGGACGACTTCGAAGCCCCGGAGCTGATCTGGGACGAGAAGGCCGCACTGGCCGCCTACCAGGCCGAGATCGAGAACGACAGCGATGAGTCCGACGAGGACAGCGAGGACGAGGAGATCAAGGCCGCGTCCGACGACAGCATCGGCGAGGCGATCTACAGCTACCAGGAGCGTCTCGGTCAGGCCGTGGAGGTCCTCGAGCGCCACCTGCTGGTGCGTGCCTACGGCTTCGCGATCGACAGCCTCATCACCCCCCGGGGCAACCCGATGGGCGTCGAGTACCTCTCGGTCGTAACCGCCGCGTGCCGCGCCGCCGACGAACTTGGTCGGAACGAAGCATGCCGGATCCTCGAGATCAAGGACGTCGGTCAGGCCCTCAAGGCAATCGGTGTCGATCGCCTCTTCCGCAGCGCGGGTGCCCTCCAGGCCCGTGTCGCCGAGATCGTCCGTGCCCGCACCGTTGTGAAGGTCGTCGCCAAGCCCGCGATCGCGCTCCCGCCGCGAGTCGTCCTCCCCGCCCGGCAGTCCGCCCAGTCCAAGCCGCTCCCCGCGGCCGACATGGTGGTGAAGCCCGTCGGGAGCGATCCCTTCGGTCGTGTCCGCACGAACTCAGGGCTCGCCTTCCGCTGCATCTGCGGATGCGGTGGACTGGTGCTGGAGAGCGTCGCCATGGTGCCACCTGTGGGCGCCATGCGGGATCGGCAGAACGGCAACCGGGTCGGCTCCTACGACCTCTGGCGCCACGCCTTCGCCCCGAGCTGCATCCGTCGCTTCGGCAACGGGTTCTCCCTCAAGGAGACCATGCGGACGATGATGGACGGAGAACTGAAGCGCGAGGCCGCCAGCCGGACCCTGCATCCGGACTTCCGCAGCGTCACCGGCAACGGCGGCGCGACTGGAGGATCGGGCAAGGGTGCCTCGGCGGCCCAGCTGGCCAAGCAGGCCGAGCGGGCGGAGAAGGATCGTCAGATCCACTCCGCGATGCAGAGCGCGGGCAAGCGCTAGACCACCAAGGGCACTCACAGCCCTCCGTCCAGCGACGGTAAAGCGAAAGCGTGAGTTTGGAGAACGCCACTTCTCCTAGAAAAACGTTGTGGCAACACGGACGGCGATCGAGACAATTGATCGCCGAGTCCTAAGAGAACATGACGCACGTCGTGTCCTGCTAGGACTAGCAAGGAGGTCCAGATGAAACGCCACTTCGTACGCATTCTCTCGGACGGGAGAATCACAGAGCGCATTGAGTCGGACATCAACGACGCGATGCGCAATCAACCTGACATCCTCGGACTGCCCGAAGAGCTGCAAGTGCAGATCTTCGGCATCTCGGACATGCCAGCTCTGCCGTGCCTCGCACGGCGCATCCACCTCGCGATCGAGCAATCGCTCGGCTACGCCTAGTGGAACGGGCCTGATACTTCTTCAAACTACCCTGGGGAGAAGAAGTATCGGGCAACGCTCTTAGGGAAGGTGGTAGGAAATAGGTGAACGAGGTACATCCACCTACCCACCTAACCACCTTCCCCGTGAGGGTTTCAACACCCACTCTCTCCCAAGGAGGCAAAAAAACTCCGACGAACGTCGGAGCTTTTTGTTTGTGTGTGCCAACGCTCGTCAACAAAATCTCTTGACGCGCGCCTTTTACGATGTTAGTGTGCAGGCTCGTTTCTATAAGAAACGTGTTGATTGCCTAACCGGCAGGAGTGAGAGGATGTAATGGAGAAAGCGAGGAAAGGGTTCCATGAGTTTCATACTGCCTGTGCCAACCGTGCCATACGGTTGGGAGGAACTCGTCGACACGCTGTCGATGAAGATCCTAGGCGGTTCTGTCCTTGCTACATCTGCCCAGGCGGAGGTTAGCGAGAGACAAACTCACACTCATCCCTCATCTCTCATCTCTCACACCCAGGTTCCCACCGTCGCTGAAGCTTTGGCGGGCAGGAAAGCCTGGGTCTACCACTTCCACCAGAAACAAACGCCTACGAAAAAAGGACCACACGGGTCCTCTTGCCCGCCATAGCTCCACGAGCGACGGTGGGTATTCTTTTTAACAACCTTTTGACGGGTACCCTTTGGCTCCATCCCACGCAAGAGCAAACAGAGCACGGATCGCGTCAGCGATCTCTTGACTGCGAATGACAACCGAAAGAATCGAGGAACGATACGAGAAGAGGAACACGTAGTCACGACGCGCAACAATACTCCCGTGGATGGGAAATTTCTCAGGTGGCAACATACGCCACTCACCTTCTCCCATGTCAGGCAAACACATTGGATCCGTATTTTTTGTAATCGCGAGCACTCGATACTTCGCGCCTTTCTGTCGCAGCACGGCATGATGTTCCTCGCGCGCTTCTCCCATCAGCTCTTTTGTTTCATGCACGTCATCAAGCGGAGCAATCTCGATAAAATCTCCCGTGAGCTTTTCAAAAATAGCACGCACCGTTTT
Organism: uncultured Gammaproteobacteria bacterium; assembly: GCA_964359095.1. Lineage (GTDB taxonomy): Bacteria > Patescibacteriota > Patescibacteriia > UBA9934 > GWF2-40-263 > JACRJW01. The sequence continues at coordinate 10,324 of CAYHRJ010000007.1, forward strand.
GACTCCCTCGTGTCCTTCCAGATAGCGAATCTGTGGTTTTGCGCCCTCCGCGTTGTACAGATTGACGAGCATTGGCATGACCTTCTCAAGCTCGAATTCTTTTTCTGCCAACTCTTTTTGTTTGACTTGGATAATCGACATCAACCGATCAGGACTCTCAGACACATAAAATCGTTTCTTGCCTTTTTGAAACGTAGACATGAGCCCACGCGCAGCCAAGGATTCGATCATGACGTACGTTGTCGCTCGGTTCACATGCGCTTTGTGAGAAATATCCTGCACAGGCGAAGGTCCCATTTCAAGGGCAGCCAAATAGACTCGCGCTTCTTTGTCGCTCAGCCCCAAGTGTTCAAGTTCCTTTTTGAGTTCGTCCATAATCGCTGACACTACACCAAACTTCTCAAACTGTCCAGTGTCATTGCGGCTGTTTTACTCCAGGAAAACCCGCTTACTCTTTGTTTACCTTTTTGGACAAGCTCAGCGCGCAGGCTTCCCTCTTTTACCACCCGCTCCATTGCATGAGCCCAAGCCTCAGGTTCACCTGGCGGAATCAAAAGACCGGCGTCGCCTACGACTTCGAGGTGTGCTGGGATGTCGGATGTGACGAGTGTCGTCCCTTCGGCCATGGCTTCGAGATTTGGAATACCAAATCCCTCATACCAAGTCGGAAACAGATACGCCGTTGCCGCACTCATAAGCGGAGCGACTTCTGTGTCGGGAAGATAGCCGAGTGTACGGATGAATTCTTTGTGTATGGAGAGCTCTATGTATTTTTTAATCTCGTTATAGCCGTAGCCTGGTTCGCCGACCAGGATCAGCTCAAACGGATCACCAACGCCTCGCCGCGTCTTGAACAATTCAAAGGCGCGGATAAGTGTGGTGAGATTCTTTTTCTTTTCGAGACGGCCGACCGTCAGAAAAAAATTTGTACCTAAGCGATGCTGTTGAAGTGTGGCGCGAGCATCCTCTGGCGGATACACATGAAACACTTTTGTGTTCACGGCCTCTGGCGTCACAACAATACGATCAGCAGCAACACGGTACAGATCAACAAGATCTTGTTTGGTAGCCTCACTGGGAACAAGAATCCGCGAAGCTTTTTTGATCGCGCGCTTTGTCACACGCTTCAGACGACGGCGAACTGCGGGATCGTAGAGATCTGGTCGTCGAGCAAAAGCGACGTCATGGATAGTGGTTAAGACCCCTCCTGACCTCCCCTTCGTAAGGGGAGGAAGACTCTGGGAGGGAACAAAGAGAACACTCGGGCGACGACGCAGCATTTCCCAACTCATACGAAACGCCATCCAACCGCGGTTGAGTGGCCACTTCAGAATCTGTGATCTCCAGCCTGCAGGAAGAACGCTCAGCTCAACATCTAGCACAGTCGGCGAATACAAAATCACTCGCTCCTGTTCCTTGAGCGGTTGTGCTTTCAAAGCCTGAATCAACTCGCGAGCGTAGTTCTCGACTCCGGTGCGTTTTTCTTTGTTGGCAGAAGAGGCGTCGATGCCGTAAACGATCTCTCCAGTCACTTGTGTTGTAAGGAGATTCAAGTCGGATTCCATAGCTTTCTTATTTCTGTCATCCCGAGCGAAGCCGAGGGATCCCTCCGCTTCGGTCGCGTCGAACGCGACCTACGGTCGGGATGACAGAAAGATGATACATCTACGAAGTAAAAATCGATCGCTTGTACGCTTCCAAATTTTCTAATGCAATTCCTGTCCCCTTTGCCACGCATTGCTGTGGATCTTCCGCAACGAACGTTGGGACACCAGTTGCTTCGGCAATCAGTGTATCAAGATTTCGCAGTTGCGAGGAGCCACCGGAGAGCACAATGCCTTTGTCCATCACGTCGGCAGAAAGTTCTGGTGGCGTTTTATGAAGGACCTCCTTTACCGTGTTGATGATGCCTTCGAGTTCGTTTTGAATGGCAACGGTGACATCGTCTGAAGTCACTTCGATAAGCTTTGGGAGTCCTGTCACCATGTCGCGTCCTTTGACTTCCATCGTGAGCTTGTCAGGTAAATACATAGCTGCGCCAATTTGAATTTTGATGTCCTCACTGGTGCGCTCACCGATGGCAAGCCCATACTTACGACGAATATATTCGGCAATCGCCATATCAAATTTTACTCCACCAATGCGCACGGACTCAGACGCAACAATGCCTCCCAAAGAAATCACAGCCATCTCACTCGTTCCACCACCGATATCGATAATCATGTGACCTGACGGTGAACCAATGGGAATGTTCGCACCGATCGCGGCCACGATCGGTTCTTTAATGATGTAGGCGGCCTTGGCACCAGCGGCAAGGGTCGCATCAATCACAGCACGACGCTCCGTGGACGTGATGCCGCCGGGAACCGCGACCATCACCTCAGGACGAAACAACCGCACGCCACCCAAGGCTTTGTTGATGAAGTAGCGCAACATCGCTTCAGTCGTTCGATAGTCAGCGATCACACCGTCCTTAAGTGGACGCCTCGCAACAATCGAGTCAGGGGTACGACCAATCATGTCCTTTGCTTCCTTCCCAACAGCCAATATTTTTTTATCCGTCACCGACACTGCAACCACTGATGGCTCATGAATAATAATACCTCGTTTAGGAACATAAACGAGGACTGTGGTTGTTCCAAGGTCGATACCGATTTTGCGTTGAAACATAGCTTAATCCCAAGGTGGGTAGGTGGTTCCGGATTCCGGATTTCGATCACCTCATCCACCTTATCCACCTATTCCACCTATAACCTAATCTCTATCTGCAAATCCTGATCTAAAATGGTGTTCAAGTGGTAGGTGTCATCTCCCCACTCTGCCTGACTCTCTGATGGCGTCGCGTGCGTGACATTCTTATCAAAATCGAGGTCGATCGTCAATGCGTTATTTTGTGCTCCCGGTTGCTTGATGACAGTAAGCGCGTAATCTCCTGCTTTGATCGCTTCGATCACAGAGAGAGCGGGCGCGAATGTGAAGGTCAGTGTGTTTTCCTCGCCAGGTTCCACAGATGTGAACGTTCCAAAAGACGTGAGACCAAGCTCATGTTCCACATCAACCGATCCAGCTGCTCCTGTTGGATTTTGCATCTTGTCGTTCAACCAACTTCCTTCAACATCTACCAGCTCTGTTCCTTCTGGAAGGTAGACTCGCGTGTATGTTCGATAACGCGTCGTCTTCCAATCAAACGTTCCTGTGTGTTTGTAATGGATCGACACCTTGGCAATCCATTCGTCTGTTGCATCTTGTTCGATCGTATACGTGGTAGCTCGTACAACAGCTGGGTCAGATTTTAAGCTCGCAAGATTCGCATCTACGACTATGAGCGTATCAACCGTCTGCGAGTCAACCGAACCTCCCCAACCATTTTTTACAATCACATGTTGAACTGTTACGTCTGTGCTGAAGAGCAAAAGTTGTTTTTCTTGAAGAGCGAGTTCTGTCACCTTAAACACTTCCTGCCACTGCTGTGCAGGTAGCGCATACAATCGCGTTTTCATCTCATTCACAAGATCTGCCAAAATTTCCTTCCGTTGGCTTGGTGGTAGCCCTTCGGCAACATAGCCATATTCCACTTGATACTCCAGCGTTTCAGCAATATTTTCTGCCGTGAACGTCTGGCCACCCACGGTGATCGCCCCAGTGATCGCCAAAAGATCAGAGGCATAAGTTGGAGTGAATCCAATCACGTTATCGATCTGTGTGGTTGTTGGAATCGATTCAGGATCCTCAAGAAACCCAACTTCTTCAAGAAACAACTCGCTCCCCGCCATGGAGGAAGCAGCGAAATCTGGTAACCAATTTGAATCTCGAAAAAACCATTTTGTTGTCGCATTGTAGCGCTGAAGTGGAGAAGGGGCTGTGCGGATAATTTTGTCGCTGACAGCATCATCAAGCGCGTAGACGTCGGCTGTCTCAAGCTCTGAGATATCTCCTCCAGACGTTTTGAGAACACCATACGTACCGATGAATCCACCAGCGGGACGCAATTCATTGTTGTTTAAAAACAACAACAGTGTAGTCGCCTCGTCATCAAGCCCGGCAAACGCAGGTAACAAACGCGCAAGGATTCCTAGAAGCTTCAGTTCTCCCCCAACGTCTTCTAATTTTTTTGAGAGCGAACCAAGCAAAGAAAGCACTGGACCAAGCTGAACATCCTGTGTGAGAAGCACGATTTCCGCCTGAACAATATCAATCTGAGCGGAAAGCAAATCGAGGTCGTCAGCAGAAGCACTCAAGCGCTTCAGGATCGCGCGCTTCGTTTCTGTTGAGAGATCGCCGAACGTCACTGTCTGAACAAGCCCTTCCCGCATCTGCATCAAATACTCCGTCGAGATCCCTGAGAGTTGAACAAGATCGCTACCAAGCGTGAACAACGGTTGCAGAGTTGTGACGACATCATGACCAGATCGGATCACACCAGTAAACGATTCAACCTGGGAACCAAGCAGAGGCAACCAACGCACAGAAAGCAGAACCTGCAAAAAACGCTCAGCAGAGGCAAAGGAAATGTCCGCTTGTTGCAGTGAAGCAGATGCTTCGTCAAATAAAAAAACGCTCGCCTGATCAGAAGCGGCCATCAGATCATCACGCGCATCCAGCGTATGAGCAAAAACTTGTGTGACACTGACGATGATCGCGATGATCCAACTAACTAGGAGAACACCTACAACGACAAAAATGATTCGTGCTGTACGTGCACGAGAATGGCCGCGTTCAAGATACTCTTTGGAATGTGACATGCCTCCAGTATACCTCACATGAACCACTTTTGAATCTCTGTCGCTGAACGTTTGCTTTTGGCTCGCGTCGCGGAACGTTTTGCGAGCATCACTGGAACCAGATGTCCTGCATCGAGGAATGCTCTGAGTCCTTTGTCGAAAAAGAGCACATAGACGAAACGAGCTAATTCATACGGCAACACCCACGGAAGCGCCAGCAGACCATTCACAAACTGAACATTCTTCATAAGCGTCAGCCACTGGTTGCGCGTGGAATAATAATTGCGAATGGAAGATTTTCGACGCCAGTTTTTAAGCTTTTCGAAGAGGCCATTTTTCTCTGCGCCATACATTCCTCGATAATGATAGGCTTTGGCTTGTGGAACATAGAGCGCATCCCAACCAAGCTGCTGAAGACGCCACGCGAGATCCACGTCTTCTTTGTAGGCAAAAAAATCATGATCAAAAAATTCATCTTTGTATCGTGCATCGATGAGTGCTTGTCCACGGTAGAGCACCAACGCGCCGCTTACGCCAAAGATTTTTTCTTGCGTGTCGTACTGACCCTGATCAAGCTCTCCGGCTCCACGATCCGTGACCGTAAAATTTCGATGTGGGTTTAACCCTGTTGAATCAAATCGATCTGAGAGAACTGTCTCCTTCATCACCTCGTCCGCCAGATTCTCCCCGAACGCTCTCAACAACTTTCCCCCCAAACTTCCGACCTCTGGATGCGTATGGACCTCCACCATCAACTCCTCCAAATAGGTTGGCGTGAAAATAATGTCAGGGTTGGTGACCAGAACGAATTGATCCTTCGCGTCTGACGAAGGCCAGTGCTCAACGGCATAGCGTATCCCTTGATTTTGTGCCGGAGCAAAGCCAAGGTTGCGCACATTTCGGATCAAGACCACATCAGGATAGTGTTCACGCAAAAACATCTCAACGCCATCGCTCGATCCATTGTCAATAACTAAGACATTGAAGTCCTGGTAGGTCTGAGCCATAATGGACTTCATGAGATCTGGGATGAACTGCATGGAATTCCAAGCCACGATATTGATGCTGACCTTTGGGTACATAGTGCGTGTATGATAAACAAATCTTCCGCGTAAGTAAAAACTCCCAGGGCCATCAGGCCCGTTCCTTCTCACGCCCCTAAAGGGGCTGGGAATCATCCTATGAAATTTGACGCCATTATTTTCGACTGGTCAGGAACGATCAGTGATGATCGTCAGCCCGTGTTTGAAGCCAACAAGCGCATGCGGATGCATTACGGACTGGGTTCAACAACCTTTGAAGAATTCTTTGCAACCGTCAGAATGACACCCATCGAGTTTTATCGCGAGAACGGTATCACAGATTCTGGGGACCAGATCTACGCATTGTATCGCGAATTCTTTCAAAAGTCGCTCGAAGAAGGAGTGCGGCCGCGAGTTTTTCAGGATGCACACGAGCTTCTCTCTCACATAAAAACAGCAGGAATCCCAACAGCTGTCGTGAGCTCACACCCAACGGTGTTTTTGAAACAGGAGGTGCAGGATTATCTGCTCTCTCCGTTTTTCGAGATCCTCCACGGCGACGCACGGAACAAAGTTGATGCCCTCAAGGAAGTCTGCCAGTTGATGAAAGTGCAACCAGACAAATGCATGTACGTGGGCGACATGACCCACGATGTCCGCTCCGCTCGGGAAGCAGGACTTATCACCGCTGGCGTGGCAACAGGCTATCAAACGCGCGAGGTGCTTGAGGCAGAACATCCTGATTATCTATTCTCAAATCTCTCAGAGTTAATAGAACTAGTAGAACCGGAGGCTTAGCCCCCGCGCCGCGGGGGCTAAGCCTCCGCGGCCATTGAGAAATATGAGTGTTTCACGCCCTAAAGTCGGAACAGCTGTCATCATCGTCAAGGACGAAAAAGTCTTGATGGGAAAGCGCCAAGGCGCTCACGGAGAAGGATCTTGGTGTCCACCTGGAGGACATCTTGAGTTTGGTGAAACGTGGGAGGCTTGCGTCCGTCGAGAGACAATGGAAGAAGCCGGCATTGAGATTCAGAACGTCCGATTCGTGGGAGCCGTAAACAACAATCAACCTGAATGGGGCACGCACTACATCACGCTTTTCATGCAAGCAGAGTATCTCTCAGGTGAAGTCACAAACTGTGAACCCGATAAGTGTTCAGGTTGGGAGTGGTTTTCCTGGGAGTCACTTCCCTCTCCTCTGTTTGCTCCTGTGCAGACGTTTCTGCGCCAAGGTTATCATCCATTTGCAGTGCGCCATGACAAACTTGTACGCGACAAGATAATCGAAATCATCGAGGCCCATGGTGGGCACGCAGACTCCTACACGGCTGAGCTCAAAGAATATGGCGAACGTCTGCGCGCAAAACTTGCGGAGGAAGTCCTTGAATACCTTGAAAGCGGAGAAACGGAGGAACTCGCGGATATCCTAGAAGTCATTCACAGCCTCACAGCGCTTCACGGAATGCATCGAGAGCAACTCCAACTCATCCAAACAAAAAAACGCGAGGAGCGTGGAGGATTTGAAAAGCGGATTGTGCTCAAAGAGACGAGGTAAAATTATCTCGTCTTTTTTGTGACGTGGAAGCCGAGATATTTTCCGAGCATCAGGCGTGTCTGGGCATCAATGGCTGGAAAGGAACCGAACACAATAAACGTGATGGGAAGGAGCAACCACTGAGCGAGCATGATGATCCAGGTGTGCTTGCTAACTTCTTGTGGACGACGAGGGAGGATCGTCAAAGACATCACCGCGGAAATGAGAATTCCGATCATGGCCCACTGCATAATTTGCTCAAGCGTAAACGGCGCGGCCTGGATGAGCGCGTTGGTTTCCCCTTTGGCAACCCAGAGTGGTAACCAACCGAGGACGAACATCGTGATCGGCGCTGTCGCCCAGGTGTACATCCCTTCCACGTGATTAAAAAAATAGCGAAACTTTTTCAAGCGTGGAATCTGCTTGTCCCGTTTGAATCCGTGGATAAGATAGGGCAAGTGCTCCACGCCCCAAGCCCATCGTCGCATTTGAACATACAATCCTTTCAAGGACTCTCGATACGTTTTCCCTGTGACGGCATCCATCGAGACTGGCAAAAACATCGGCGTCACACGATACTCTCCGTGGTAATGAAGGAAGGCCTGCATAAAAATGCGCGAGTCTTCGCTCACAATATCTTTCTGCCAAAACCGCACGTCCTTCAACATCTTCCAAGGCATGGAGTGAGACGAGAATGTCCAGAGTCGATCTGGACGCGTGAGCTCACCAAACAGCCAGAAGGTAGTCCCAAACGCAGCAATGCGAACAGGAGCTGAGGCGTTCCAAATGTTGTTGGAGAAAAGAGCGATCGGTTGATAGGAAGATCGTGTCGGATTCTCTACCGTGCAGTACAGATACGTGAGGTACGAAAAATACTGAGGGTGCGCGATGGTGTCGATGTCAAAAGACGAGACGACAATGTCTTCGTCGGAAATCTTTGGATACTTCTCATGCAAAATATTCTCGACCTCGTGGCCCATCCAATTCAAGTTAGATCCCTTCCCTGGAATCTCCTGCGGCAACCCCTTGGGATGCAGCGTGACGATCAACGCCTTGAATACAGACCCGAACTCCTTCTGTGCACGATGGACATGTTTCCCAAAGGCCTCTTTATCACCTTCCTCGCCGCCAAGCACAACCAGGATCCGATGATTGGGAAAACTATTTTCTTTGAGTGATCGCAATGTCTCGCGAATGATCGAATAGTCTTCCTTATACGTTGGAAGAAACACGAGATGATGAATGTTTCGCGCGTTAGACAGTGTCTCGAGTTTCTTTTGCCAATTCACCTTTTGAACCTCCCTGTGTCGCTTCCAAGAAAGAACAACGAAAATATTAAAGTAGACCACGCGATAGAGCCAGAGCAAATCAAACACGAGAATAAACACGATCACCCACAGTGGTTCAACAAAAGACAATAGAAGGGCAAGAGCAAAAGTTCCCCAGACCAACAGGCCGGGGAACATTTCCCAAAAACGAAGATGTCCGTACGTGTAGCGGTCGGTCATTTATTTTTCAGAGGAGATATCTTTCTTCAAACGATTCAAGAATTGATGGGCATGTTCCTTGCCACCTAATCCAAAAGCCAACCCACCGGCGAGTGCCAACATTGCTACAAGTCCTGTAAAAAGGACGCGGATAAGCTCAGGAGCAATTTGCAATTGTACAAGTGCGGCCATGAAGCTGAAGATGAGAATCGACCACTTGGCAATGCCTGAGAGAAATTCTGCCGATGCAAGCTGTGCGGCTTCTACCGCTGACTTCACGACATTTTGCACAAAATTTCCAAGCAAGATTCCAGCTAAGAGAATGATGACGGAGATGATGACGTTTGGAACAAATAAGACAACCTGCGCCAAATAATCTGTGACCTGATCCCAGCCAAGCACGTCTGTGGCAGCGATCAGACCGATAATCACAAAGAACCATTTCACAATCCAGCCAAGCAAGGAACCGATGTGCAGACGCAAACCCACACGCTCAAACTGCTGTGTGAGTTCGAGTTTCTTGGCAAGATCGTCGATGCGTAGAAGCGCGACCACACGTTCAACAGCCGATCGCAACACCATCGCGACAATGACGCCGATCAAAAAAACAACGATCGCACCAAGTAAATTAGGAAGATAGGAAATGATGGTGCTCCAGAGTTCCAGGAGCGGTCCCTGAAGGACATCGTAAGAGAAAGGCATAGAAAAATAGATAAACGATGAATTAGAGGTTGAGCTTACTGTACCACTTGTATATCGCTCACTCCATTAGTTTATCCCCACGAAGGATAGAACGCGGTTGGGTGATGTTTGGCGGGAGACGATAACTCGGAAGAGCAAACGCAAGAGGATTCTCTATCACTGCCAATGAAGCAAGCAACTCCTCCAGAGAAAGATGGCTTGGATTCTCGATTCCTGTGACGGGAATCCCGCACGTAAAACCAATTGTGTTTGCGATCGTAGTGCTCACACGACTTGCCGTAAACGATCCGGGACCCGTGACAACGATCACGCCAGCGAGGTCGTACACGGTTATTTTCCATGTACGCAGTACCTCATCAACTGTCTTGAGATACTGCTCAGGCGATACAGAAGAGTCGTTTTGTTTAAGAACCGTCTGACCTTCCACAAGCGCGAGGGTGAGAGAATCAATCTCTTGAGCAAGAATCGCAAGCTCCATACTTAATGGGTAAGCCGATCAATCATGACAACCTTTTCACCGTTCAAAACAGAAAAAAGAAAACGATCCGCTACCTGGCGTCGATCTAAAAATTCGTCTTTAGGCATGAGGGTGTAATTGATCTCATAAGGAATTTCAGCCTCAAACTTACTGATCATTTTTTCCAAATCCGCTTGTTTGATGGCGCCAACAATCAAAATGTCTGTTGGAATATCAGGAGCATCAACAAATCTTCCTGTGAAAGCAAAATAATCCACACGACCCTTCTCTTCAATCTCTTGGACAAGATTTTGTTTCAAAAGAATTTGAACCTTTTGAAAAAGCGACCTGAGGTCCTCATAGAGGATAAAATCTGTATTCACGGTGTAGTATTTTTTTTTCTCGGATAGTTTTTTTGTGACTTTGTCTGAACCAACTTTTTCAACAATCAGATCAAGCTCGATCAAATTTTTTAACTCTCGTCGAACCGAGTTCAGTTGAGCGCTCACTCTTCGTGTCAATTCTCGAACAAAAAACGACTCTTGAGGGTGTTGTAAAAAAAGCGCAAGGAGATGCGCACGGGTTTTTGAACCAAACATCTGTTCAAGTTTGAAGAGTTTTTTGCTCATAATCGCTAGATTTGCTTGTAGAATCCATCCGGGTATAATGTACACAAAGTAGCTCCACAGAGCAAATGCTATGCCCACACACATTAAAGCCGCTCACTACGAACCAGAGTCTCCAGATGAACACATTCGTGGTATCTCGATTCTTCTCCCGGTCCAGGATCGAGGTGGTTTTGTGTTCCTATTGGCTTATACAAAAAAGGAAAATGCAGACTCAGAAATGTTTTTGCAAATTTTGAGCGAACAAATCCATCGCCTCTCGGACTCGTTTGGCAGCGAAGCAAATCCACAGCATCGATTTGAACAATTCCTTGGTGCACTCAACGAAACACTCAGCGAGCATGTGCGTGAAGGACACTTCGTCCTCCCCATCCAGCAGGTACACGCTCTTGTAGGTATTGCTTCGACCCACCAGATGTTTCTCTCAGGGACAGGTGAACTCACAGCTCTCTTTCTGCACAAAAAACCATCTGAACGCTATCAAATTTTCAACTTGTTCCGTGGAATGCAAACAGAGCAATCCCTCCCCACCTGGGAAAAAGCATTCGCGGTTGTCCTAGATGGCGATCTGCATCCTGGTGATGTCTTCTGTGTGAGTGACCGTGATCTCCAACAAGCCATCGCTGCTGACGAACTCAATCAAATTCTTACAACACTTCCACCGATCAGCGCAGTAGAAAAAGTTCGTCAATATTTTTCACACAAGGACGGCTGTCTCCTGACGATCGTCAAGGTTTCCAGTGAGGATCGGCTCGCTCAAACCCTCGTGACAAAAACGGCTGTTCTAAAAGCGGATGTCTCCGTGGACGAACTCCAACGCATGGAAGATTCCACGGATCATCTTTTGGAGGATCAGCGTCCAAAACTGTCCTCATTCATCAAGACGATTCTTCTGTGGACGAAAAATCAAACAGGAACAAAATCTCGCATTCTCCAAGAACTTAACGCACGCGATTCTACAACGACAGCCCTCAAACGTGTGGGACGCACCATCTGGCGCATCCTCTTCTTCCTTACAAAGCGCTCGGTCAAACACACGACCTTGGCCATCAAAACGCTTTCAAATTCCCAAGAACGCACGAGACTTCAAAGGAGAATTATACTCACAAAAGACACAGGAATCCGACGACTCCGATCTTTTCTTGGCCGAGCGCAGCAGGTTCCACGCGCAACACAGTTTCTTATTTTGGGAATTGGTGTTGCTATCTTGGTTCTCGTAATTGGTATCTCGTTTCTCTCAAAATCTCAAGCACGAACAGAGACAGAAAAAACCTATCAAGCCAATCTTGCAACGATTGAAGACCTTATGGAGCGAGCGGCTGGCGCGATCATCTACAAAGACGAAGACCAAGCCAGAAGCCTCTTCCTGAACGCGCAGACACTCATTGAATCGCTTGCCACAGATACCACTGAACGCGCCACCAAATCTGAGGAACTGAAACAAGATCTGGAAAGCGCCTTGGATGAAATCCGACACTTGGTCACGATTCCAAATCCACCGTTGTTGGGTGATCTCTCCAGCTTAAATGATGGTGTGTTTGGGAATAGTCTCATTTCAAGTGGAGGATCCTTGTACGTATTCGGTTCTGATGGTCGCGTCTACACCTTCAACCGTGAAGACAAGCGCTTCGAGGTTGTCGTTGGAGATGAAGCAAAGGCAAGTCCAGCGACCGCCAGCACAGAAGAAGAAGGACGTATCTACGTGTTAGACGAAACAGGAGTTGTATCTCTGGTATCCAAAGAGGATGGTACGCTCACGGCAACAGGTGTCAGCAATACCGTGTGGATTGATGTGGAAGCCTATGCCAACCGCTTGTATGTGCTTCGCCCAACCCTCGGATCGCAGGAAGGTCAAATCCTCCGTTTCAATCGCAGCGGTTCAGCCTTCTCAGGTGAATCAAACTGGATCACCTCACGCACGGTCTCTTTTGACAACGCGAGGTCGCTCGCAATCGACGGAAATGCCTATGTCCTCATGAGCAACGGAAGCATCGCTCGATTTGCCAGCGGAAGCGAAGAAGGCTTCGACGTTGGTGTCGTTGATCCAGCCATAACAAGCGCGAGCAAACTTTGGACGAATCCTGAAAGCAAATATCTCTATGTTCTTGAGGGTGCAACCAATCGATTGATCGTGTTTGAAAAAGAGACAGGAGAGTTTCTGGTTCAGTATCGATCTGGCGCTTTCACCGACCTCACCAACTTCGTTGTTGACGAAGCGGGCTATACCATCTATCTTTTAGCAGGATCAAAACTTTATTCGATTGCCGCTAGTCATATCAAATAATATATGAAAACACATCACTGGATCGTGCTCGCAATCGCTGTTCTCATCGTGGGAGCAATGCTTCTGTGGCCAAAATTACAGAGTAGAGACATCTACGCAGACGAACTCACAGGAACCTGGCGCGCTGAAGCCTCTAGTGAAGCCGAATACTCGTGGTGGATGGAGTACGTTTTTGAAGACAGAACCTACACGCTCACAACCGATTCTGCGTACAGCGAGGAAGGAACGTACACCATCACCGAACGATTTCTTGACGGATCATTGAGCGTCAAGAAAACCTTCAGCGACGGAAGCAAAGAATACGAAATCATCGTGGTGACGACAGACGATCCAGATGTCATCGTGATCGAAGGCGCACAGTTGAAACGCGTGACAGAGTAAACAAAAAATCCCCCGACAATCAATTGGGGGATTTTTTAATTCTTACTTGATGGTCACCTTGGCACCGGCTTCTTCCAACTTTTTCTTTATGTCGTCAGCTGTGGCTTTATCGACACCTTCCTTCACCATCTTGGGAGCACCGTCCACAAGATCCTTGGCCTCTTTGAGACCTAACCCTGTGATCGCGCGCACCGCTTTGATGGAGTTGATCTTGTTCTCACCAGCGGCAGTAAGCTCAACATCAAAGGACGTTTTCTCTTCGGCAGGAGCAGCGCCAGCAACAGGACCGGCAGCCATCATCATGGCAGGTGCAGCAGCACTCACACCGAATTTCTTTTCAAGAATTTTTACGAGATCAGCAAGATCGAGCACGGACATTTTTTCGATTCCGGAAACGAGATCCTGAAACTTTGCAGGAACTTCAATTGTTTCTTCTGGCATAGGGAGTAGGTTTTAGGTTGTAGGTATTAAATTGTCTTCGCTTCACGGACAGCATTGATGACATGGACAAGGCCTCGCAAATTGCCGGCAAGGACATTCACGAATCCAGAGACCGGAGCATTGAGAGAACCAACGAGTTTTGAGAGAAGCTCTTCGCGGCTCGGCAAGGTTGCCAATTGGTAAATGGCATCGGACTTAACAAATTTTCCTTCGAGAATTCCACCGACGATCTTCATGCTTTCGCGATCTTTCAAGAACGTAGCCATGAGCTTTGATGGAGCAATCTCATCTTGATAGCCGAGCGTTGTGAGAATACTGCCTACGAGATCTTTTTCTGGAACCGCGAAGCCATTTTTCTCAAGCGCGCGGGTCAAGAGCGTTTTTTTGGCAACCACGATTTCGACTCCCTGCGCACGACCCTTTTGTCGCAGCGCATTGGCATCATCCATGGTGTAACCAGAAACGGAGGTAAAGACTGCGGACTTGATACGAGAGAGTTTCTCTGAGAGCTCGTCAAGGATTTCCTCTTTCTGCGCACGTGTTTTGGGCATAGTGTCTCGACCTTTAAATAAAAACTGCGGATTCACAGCCGCAGAGCAAGGTCAAAAAGGTAATCCTTCTTGGTACACCTCGACGAGACTTACGCCGTCCCCCTTCGCTAAAAGCTTCGGGTGACCTGCGGCTCGTTGTCTACGGTAATCCCCGACCTAGGCAAAACCTGGCGTCGGGGTAAATCTTCAGTTCGCCACTAGGATAACCAACGAGTCTCTTTGTGTCAAATTTGGGAGCCAGGCTCCCAAGTCAACAGAAAATCCCTCGTGTGGAGGGATCGTGAAAAGGACTCTCAATAATGCACTCGGAAGTAGATGATCGTCACATCGTCTGCGGGAGAGGTGAGACGTGAACGCTGACCACGGCAGAGTCGACAATCATGGTTCACTCCTTTTTCAAAGCTGTCCCGTCGGATTGAGGACTTGAGAGAATAGGCCATTTAAACTCCATTGTCAACTCATCGCCCACTTATGAAAAGAGCGCCGAAGCGCTCTTAGGATTTGATGACGGTTCCGACGAATCGCTCTCCCTTAAGGAGACCGTCGAGATTCTTCAAGTTCTTTCCGTTGATGATCGCAACCCGAATGCCGCTATAGTGTGCCAGGCGTGAAGCGACCGGATCAAACGGAACATTCATGCCTGGATCCCACGTGTTGCCAACCATCTTGCGAAACTCTTTCCAGGAAATATCACAAATGGCTTCGGCGTCCGTGTGCTTGTGAGGGTCTTTATTGTAGACATAATCGATGTTGGAGAGGTTAACGACGACATGACTTTTCAATCGCTTCGCCAAACGTGTGGCAACGTAATCCGTTGACCATCCTGGTTTCCACCCCGCCGCGACCAGAACGGGTTTCGTCCAACGATGGAGCGGCCCTGTCGGATCCTTGATCATGATGGGGTGTGCCACGTCACGAAGAATCGTTCGCATCAGATGTCCATTCAGACGCGTCGAGTGGATGCCCAGCCAATCAAGGTCGTCGCGCGTGAGTTTCCCGACGTCGCGTGCTGCTTCTTGATAGTGTCGTGCTGTTCCCCCACCACCAACCACGACAACAAAACGCCAACCGTGTTTGATGTGTGTGTGAATCAGCTCACGAAAATCTTTGAGAAATGCGACGTCAATGCCGCCATTGGGAACCACGAGCGAACCTCCGACAGAGATGACGAGTGTGGAAGGTTTGAGTGAGTTGGAGTGGGTCATAAGGTGGAAGTTGGAAGTAGGAATTTGGAAGGAGGAAAAATAAGAACGTTAGAAAAAACAGCGCGTTGGCGCTGTTTAGGATTCCTTAGCTTGTTTAATGATCCAGTTGGTTGCAAGTGAAATGACCCAGAGCAACAGAGCGGCCAATAGTGCTGGAGTGAATCCTTCCACCACGAACCCTTTCACGATCGTTGAGACAAGCCAGATCATGAAGGCGTTGATGACGAAGGTGAACAGGCCGAGTGTCAGAATCGTGATCGGGAGCGTAAGGATGAAAAAGAGAGGACGCACGAGAGCATTCACGAGTCCCAAGACGAGCGCGGCGATGAGCGCTGAGTAAAACGTCTCGACGCCAAATCCCGGCACGACGTTCGCGACCAAGATGAGCGCGAGGGCATTGATGATCCAGCGAAAAAGAATGTAGGACATAGGTTGCAGGTGGAAAAGGTGGATGGGGTAGATTAGGTGGCAGAGGAAAATTTCCGTTTGATTTCTTCGACTTTATTTTCAACATCTGAAAGTTTTTTCTTGAGCTCGCTTGCGAGTTCTAGACCACGTTCGAATTGTTTCAAACCACGATCGAGATCAAGTTGATCTTGTGAATCAAACCATCGCGTGATTTCCTCAAGCTCTTCAAAGGCTTTTCCAAAATTGATGGTTGATTTTTTTGATGTCATACAAGTTTCTGCTGACCATTCTCGTTTACTCGACAAACCTGAGCGTCAGCTGAACCCGTCGCAAATTGTACCTGAATAGGGCTTCCTACTTCAAGGGTTGAGACGTTTGTGAGCACTAAACCAGCAGAGCGGACAATGCTAAATCCACGAGACAGGACGCGTTTGGGATCTAATTCTTTCAGCACTCGTGAATGACTTACAAGGCGATCGCTCAAACGGGACAGCCAAGCAGTCGAGCCTGACACGAGTGCCTCAGACAGACGGCACAAACGATCTTTCTGTTTTTCTAAAATAAAACCTATGCGATGCGTTGCCTCATCGATCACCGAAACACGCGTACGGATTATGTCGTCCATGCAAGATGCAAGATGCGACGTCATCGCCTGAATCTCGTAGTTAATTTCTTCACGCGACGGCACCACGCGCTCGGCAGCATTAGACGGCGTTGAAGCGCGGACGTCGGCAACAAAGTCTGCTAACGATTCGTCTCGCTCATGCCCAACCGCGCAGACGACAGGAATCCTCGACGCGTAAATCGCACGGGCGACTTGCTCGTCGTTAAAGGCATGCAGATCCTCAAGCCCTCCGCCGCCACGGGTGAGCACAAGCACATCAGGTCGATCGTCGAGATTGTTGAAATACTCACAGGCTCCCACAATCTCCCCGACCGCCTCACCACCCTGCACGTGGACATGGGCATGAAGAACCTCTACCCCACTCCAACGGTTGTTGAGGATCCGCAGGAAGTCACCATACGCGGCGGCATCGCGCGAAGTGATAAGGCCGATGCGCTCGGGGAATCTTGGCAGCAACCGTTTGCGAGATGGATCAAACAGTCCTTCGTTCTCCAATTTTTTCTTGAGGAGTTCGTAGGCACGCTTCAGGGCTCCCTCTCCAACAGGTTCGACATCTGTGACATTCAACTTAAATGTTCCAAACCGTTCGTAAATCTTTGGCGCGCCCTTCACTTGCACTCGCATCCCGTCTTCTATGACTGTCCTCAACTGCCAAGTCGTCATGAAACACTTGAGGAGCGCCATATCTTTTTCATCCTTCAAATCAAAACTGACCCACTTCCCCTGGGCCACGCGATAATCAGAAACTTCACCCTCGATGACAAAATCCGACGGGATTTGTCCGAGCGACACGTTTACGAGTTCAAGATATTGAGAAACAGAGAGTGACTGAATCATAGGCTTCTGCAAAACTCGATGAGATTGCGATGCGCGGGGAAGCCAGCCGCCGAGGCGTAGCGATAGCTACGTTGAGGTGGTGGCGGGGCCCCGCAAGTCGCAAGATCGCGAGTTTTGCAGAAGCCTCATGTTCCAAAAAATACAGGTTGGTAATACTGAACAAGTAACCAAAGACTCACACCTAAAATCAAGTGAGAGACAAGAGTCTCCACCCAGACATGACGGCCTTCTTTCAACCCAAAGGTTCCTAGTCCTAAAATAGGATACACGACGATGTTGGCAACGATCCAACTCAAGATCGCAAATACGAGTAGCGACAAAAACGTGTATGGCGCGTTGGTCACAAACAACCAACCACGTTCCACGAACACAACATAGATGAATCCAAACAAGAAACCGATCACGATGTAGAGCAACAGACCGATAAAAAAGATTTCGTGTTTGTGACGGATTGTCACGCCAAAAATCGTCCTGACGTCAATCAAAAGCGGTGCATCGTTCACTTTCCCACGCTGTGTGATTTCAAGCACGATCGCGGGAATCGCAAACGCGAATGCGACCAAGCCTCCAAGTGATCCACCGAGTAGATAATCCATAAAATTATGAGACCATCTCAACTTTAAACTTCGGACGCAATAAAATCCAATATTCCTTCTCTTGTTTTTTTATCCAACCATCCTTGATCAATTTACTTTCAACAATCTTCAAAAGTCTTTCCACAAGCTCGGAACTACCACGAACCGGCTTCGTCATAATTTGGTCGATTGTCGTGAGTAGTTTACGGTCACCCAACTCTCGAATTTCGGCATACAGATGCTTATCAAAAGCAGGAAACTTTTGAGCTGCCATGAGCATCGCGTTTCCTAGTAACTTCATGATGCGTAGTTTCACTGCTTCAGCAAAAAGGTCGTTTCCACGCATGAGTGCAACGAGATAACGATCATGATAGTGAAACACTGCCTCAGCAAAAAGCCAATTGATTTTCTCCTTGAGGACATTCCATGGGTAGAATTTAACCTGTGCCTGCAATTTTCGGAAACGACTCTGGGGATCAAGAACAATCAGCGCCGTCGAATACTCTCGTAGTGCATCATCATTATTCCATCCAGTAAGATGTTCTTTCTTTACCTCTTTAAATGTCTTGGCAGGATGAAATTGTATGGGAATATTCCTCTCGCGCAAAGATGTTTTGTATTCCTTTACGATCCGATTCATCTCCTCACGTTCTTTTTCTTGCGTGTAAAAAAATTCAGCGTCAATGTCACTATACTGATCGTAATGATTGGATGGAATCGAACCTGTGATGACAAAGCTCGTCTTCCCTTTCAAGACGGGATAGCAACGAAACATGTCGCTTTCTAAAAACTCACGAAAAAGTAAAATGATTTCATCCTGTCTAGAGTTGTAGAAATCCTGGATTTTCATAAACTAATCAATCTTGATTTGACACATTATTCCTTTTAGCTTATTCTATCAGTATTCACCACGAAAGAGACCCTTGTGGGGTTCCGTCCCCACCGGGGGCTTTTTCTTTTTGGGCTTGTAACAAAGAACGCTGATCCTGCATGTAGGCAATCCTTACATCTGTCTGTTTTAGAAGGATAGAACATTTTTTAGATGTACTCGGCGATAACACGGCATTCATTTTCTGCCGCTTTAAAAGAAACTTGACTAGGGGTGCATAGTCTCCATCACTCGTGACAAGAAGCGCTTGATCGAACGTTGTTTCATACGCATCCTGCATGGCTTGCAAAACCAGATCAGAATCACAATTACCTTTTGCCTTCCCAGAACCGTCGTAAACCACCTCCTTAAAAATCAACGTAAAACCACACTTCTGGAGGTGTGCGTACAGATCCTTGTACCGTGGAATGAGACCAATAAACAAATAGGCAGTCTGCACGTGATATTTCTCAGAAAGCCAAACACGAAAACGATGGTAATCTAGTTTCCATCCAAGCGCCGAAATGCCTTTGTGAAGATTCGCTCCGTCAATGTAGGCGATGTTATTCTTTGTGGACTTCATGAAAATAATGGCTTCAGTTAAGGCGTCAAAATAAGCACCACTTTTCTTCCCGCCGTGATCTCCTCGCCGTTGTTCCAATCGTGCATCGCGTTCATGATGGTGTCAAAGTCGTAAAGATACGCTTCGCCGCGGGAGGTGCCTGGGTCGTTGACGATAAACTGTCCTTCGTCGGTAAAGCCGCGGATGACGAGCATGTGATAGATGGGGCCAGGTGCGGTGAAGTAGGGGTTACCAAGTTCACGGCCAGCGGCAGGGACTATCACTGGGTGACCGAGAATAAGCTGTGCTTTTATGTCGTTTACCGTTGGATTCTCAGCGATCGCTGTCGCGTACCCAAACATGAGCTCAGCAAACGTCGCGGTCTGCTCGATCGTTGTATCTTCGTAATAGCCAAACAACTCTTGTTCAAACGCAACGATCTGCAACAGATCTCGATCCGACTTATCGGCATTCATGAGCCCCTCAGGCGTTCCTTCGTAAAATCGGTGAACCATGTACACACTAGCCTCCTCGCACGCTTCTTTGTACGGCGCGCTCCAATTGGCATGCGGCGCCTGAGGAGTGAATGGGACAGCGAGATTAACAGCGGTCAGTGCGACTTCGTTGGTTGTATTCTCTGTGACCAATGGGTCGGATGGGACTGATTCGTCTAATGCTTCCTCTTGAATTTCTGTTTCTTCTTCCACTACCTCATCCACCTTTTCCACCTGATCCACCTCTTCTACCTCTTGTCCTTCTTGTCCCTCCTCGACCTCCTCATACCCCACAGCCTCGGGCAACACCGACGCCGTTACGTCTCGATACCACTCCATCACATCTACGCGCTGTGTGTAGAGCGCAGCGCCAAAAGCGATCAAGAGAATCACGAGAGTAACAAAGAGGCGGATCATTTTCATAGACAGACGCCGATTTCGTTTACAAAATCACTGCACTTAAGCCCTGTGGGGCATTGTGCATCTGAAAGACACTCGCAGTACGCAACACACACTTCAATACAAGGCGCGTCCGGCGTTGTGCGGCACGCTGAGCCACAGGAATTCCAGTCACCACCGGAGGCTGTGCAGGATGACTCGTCCAGTGCGTCATCCCGACCGGAGGACGAACTCTGTGAGTCCGAAGCGGAGGGATCTCGGATGTCCTCGGGATCTCTCGACAGGCTCGAGATGACAACGAGAATAAAAATAGCAACGAGTGAACCCCCGATGATCAACAACGTATTTCGTTTCATAAACTCGCATGTTCTCTTACCCATCTCTGAAGTTTGTGCGTTGCACGAACGTCATCTTCGTTGTACTCAAGAATCTTCTGCAACAACTTTGGTGTTTTCTTTTTGAGCCACTCCTCAAACCACAATACGGAATTCGCGCCAGAAGCGTCATCGCTCCTCCAGGTGAAACCGGTGTAGGCGGCCAAATCTTTGAGTGAGTAAAACGATAACGGAAAAATAATCGCTGGACGAATAAGCTCGAGCAGATCGATCATGTTCTCTTCAAGGGCCTGGCGAGCAATTTCTGAAATGCCATACTTGGCCGCAAAGCGATTCACAACCTCTTTCTCAAACCAACCATAGTGATAAATGGGTGAATCCATGTGTGATTCAACACACGCCACGAATTCCTTCCACATCTCCCCTTCTTGCTCTGGCGACTGCGCCATGAACGAGTGATACTGTCCACCCTTACTGCTCACCTCCAAGACACCAAATAAATAATCAAAGTCACGCAATGGATCGCTTTCAATATCAAAAAATAATTCTACGTTTGCCTCAGGCATCTTCACATGCCGACGAATGATGTGACGCTGCTCAACAATAGCGATCGCCTGGTCACGCATTGTTTCCAAACGCACAGAGCTAACAGTGGGACACAGATGCTCGAGCTCAGGAATCGATTTAAGAGCCAGTTCTCTGATCGTTTTTACACCAGCGTCTTCAAGACGATGGACTTCCTCTCGCCACACACGATTCAATAAAGAGACATCATCACACGCCTGCGACTCGCCACGGCACACATCAAACCACGGCGACTGCTTGCAACCTGACGTCACAAAATGCGCTGGTCGCTGTCCTGCGATAATTTTTTCAATCTCGGTGAGGGTGAGTTCGTACTCAGCTTCAAATTCTTCGATGAGATACGGGAGCGCTGTTTTGTCTGGCGTCACGACATAACCCTGTACAGGCTTCACGCCCTGGATCTTCTCCAAAAGCTCAGCATAAAAACATCCTTGAAACTTGTGATCGTCACGCACAAAACGCGTGCGTTTCAAATCAGCCGCCACATAATAATAATCGCCAAGACGAGAACGGCCTTCCACACGCTCTAAAATATCTGGATGCCCAACCCAATGCTTATCGACAAGCACACCGTGATAAATCGTCTTGCGTCCTTCACGCATGAAGGCAAGAGTTTGCTTGAACGCTTGATCTGGGTCTTCAGCTGTCACTTCCACAAGATCTTCTCGATCAGAAATGATCTCGTGTTCTTTGTCTGGAAGAAGGCCATCGTCTTGAAGCCGTGCAAGTAGCACATCATGCGGCCTTGGTTCAAGAGCATGAAAATCTAAATAAACCCAGTTGGGACACTTGAGGTATTGGTAGAACGTCTTTTCTGTGATGACGGAGTGCATGGGTGTATTATAGCAGAGGCTCACTGATCCTGGAGGCCTTCTTGTCACAACTCGTGCCAAAACCTCACTTCGCGCTCACCATCAAGCTTGATCCAGACGGGATCGAGTGGACGCATCTGATTGGAGTGCTCGATTTCACTCTGACACCAGACGAGCTACCAGCAACCCTTTCTGGGAAACTGCTCCTGATTCTCCAGTGGATCAAGGACCAAGGACAACACACATTTGTGCTGAACCACCACACTCTGGACAGCGCTCCTGAAAACGCCCAAGACACCCTCGTGCTCACGGCCTGGTGGCTGGAGTGGAAACGTCGCCGGAAGAACGCGCATAGGACCTTCGAGTGCACGCACTGCCGCAAACGCATCGACGTGAAAACGCAAGGCACAAAAGTAGACATGACCATCTACTCGTGCCCTGACAACGCGTGCCTCACATGGGAACTGCTCTCCAAAGTCACCGGCGCGCCTGTCCTGCGCGTCGTCGAGAACGTCGAATCTGCCTGATACATCTTGACACCTCATGCTTTTTGAGGTAGTCATGGTGAGTCGGACGACTCCTTCCGTGTGAATACGAATGTCGCGCTGTCCGACTTACGCTGTGCGATATTCACATTTTCGAAAGACGAGGGTGTCCATGCACAGCTCACTTTGCTCTACGAGGACAACCGTGCCACAAGACGATTGGCACGCTGTCGAGCTCCCCTGGGAAACACTCCTAGGGATTTTATTTT
>CAYHRJ010000008.1:0-4339 GCA_964359095.1 uncultured Gammaproteobacteria bacterium
ACCTCAGCCGGCTCAATCGACTCCACCGGCTGCAGCACCAGCTCAACCCCAGCCGACTCCACCGACTCCACCGGCTGCAGCACCAGCCCAGGCTCAACCTCAGCCAGCGCCAGTCACCACACCTGTCCCAACCGCTGGAAGCAGTTGGGGTCTGACTGTAGGATTCATCGCCTTCTCGTGTGTCTGCTTCATCATCTGCGTACTCACCTTCAAGTGGGTGATCCTCGACACGCTGAAGTACGCAGACATGTCCGCGAACGACGGGCTTCACAGGGAGCACCCTTCCGCGAGCGAACCCGAGGAGTCACCGCCGTAAGGTCTCCTGTCCAACGCAGCCTCTGTGCCACGCACGGAGGCTTTTCTTATCGACAGACTCTGGGGACAAATTTCTAAAATTGGATTGACCTTACACCGTTTTTCCCGTATGCTGGCGGCGCCTTTGATTTTATCTCCTCCTTCGCCAAGGCTTCGGCGGATCTTCGATATGGCATCTGACGCTCGCTATTACCGACTTGCCATGAAAATCTTCGCTGACTTCAGTGGATCGATTGCTATTCCTGCTGTCCTTGCTGCACTCGCAGGAAAGTGGCTAGATGAGAAGTACGTCACAGAACCACGCTATCTCATCACACTGCTTTTTCTAGCACTCGTTTTCTCAGCAATTATCCTCGTTCGAAAGGCAAAAAAATATCGTCTCGAGTACGAGAAATTGCTGACCTCCTTATGATTATTCCTCCAGCTGCGGCTGAGTCACTTTTTCACATCGGGTCTTTTCCTATCACCAACGCAATGATCAATGGTTGGATTGCTGTCGTGTTTTTTATTTGTGTGGCATTTGTCGCGCGACGTCGAACAAGTCTCGTGCCAAAAGGCATTCACAATGTGATTGAGGGTACTGTCGAGTTCATGCTTACGGAGACACAGAAAGTGACAGGCGACATAAAACGCGCGAAACAGTTTTTACCGATCGTGGGAACGATTTTCTTGTTTGTCCTCTTTTCGAATTGGCTGGGACTTTTACCAGGCACAGGTTCGATTGGCGTTTGGGCGGAGCATGAAGGCGCGATCGAACTCATTCCTCTCCTGCGTCCTGCTGCGAGTGATTTGAATCTGACTCTTGCGATCGCGCTGTTTGCTGTCATCTCCTCACACGTGATTGGGCTGATGGCTGTTGGTCCTGTTTCGCACCTAAGTAAGTTTGTGAATATTCGTGGAATTTTTCGTGCGCTGAAAAAAGGGCCCATGGCCATTCTGGTTGCGATTATTGAGTTTTTTGTTGGACTTCTGGAAGTTATTTCTGAGATCGCTAAAGTCCTCTCGCTTTCTTTGCGATTATTTGGCAATATATTCGCCGGCGAGGTTCTACTTACCGTGATGCTCGGTATCCTTGCCTACGCGCTCCCAATCCCATTCATGTTTCTGGAGCTTTTGGTTGGTATCATCCAAGCGACTGTGTTTTCCATGTTGACGCTCGCCTATCTCACCGTTGCTACACAGGAGCATGATGAGCATGAAGAACAACATCTCGTTTCTGCTCCTATCCCCACCACCTAATCCACTTTATCCACCTAACCACCTTCATTTTATGGATTCAGAAACACTCGTTCCTCTTGCCAAAGCCATTGCCATGGGCGTGGGCGCACTCGGCCCTGGACTCGGCATCGGTCTGATCGGTGCCAAAGCCATGGAAGCCATCGGCCGCAATCCAGAGGCAGCAGGCAAAGTATTTGTGCCGATGTTGCTCTCCATGGCATTTGCAGAAGCCATTGCGATCTACGCGCTCGTCGTGTCGTTCACATTGTAGTGAACGGCTTCGGCCAATGTTCACGAGTTTCGTGGGTGTTGGTTGGTGCACGATGACGCCCCTAAAGGGGCTAAGAATTCATAGGGGCTTTAGCCCCGTTCGTATGTCACAAGAAGTACAACTAGCCGTTGAAGCCACAGAAGCCGTCGGTGGAATTGGAACACTTGGAATCAATCTGAAGATTTTTTTGGCACAGCTTTTTAATTTTGCGATTGTGCTGTTGGTGTTGTGGAAGTGGGCGTATAAGCCGATCGTAAAAATTATCGAGGAGCGTCAGGAAAAAATTGAAAAGAGTGTCAAGCAAGCTGGTGAAATTGAGAAGCGTGTGGTTGAGATTGAAAAAGAACAGCAGGTGGTCATGACAACGGCTAAGAGTGAGGCTGCGAAGATGCTCGACGATGTTCGCACCACAGCCGAAGATCGTAAAAAGATATTACTTGAAAAAGCAAAAGAGGAAGTGAGGTCGGTTGTCGCGCAAGGGAAACTTCAGCTCCAAGCTGAAAAGGTTCAGATGATCCAAGACGCGCGAGAAGAGATTGCAAAAATCGCAGTGGAAGCAACGCGCAAGATTTTGCAAGAATCTGTTGACGAAAAGAAAGCGCTAAAACTAGCAGAAGGCGTCGTTGATAAAATGACGGTATGAAAAAAACAGAGACACAACTTGCATGCACACTCGTCGATCAACTGGATGGTGCGGACGAAAAAACAGTGAAGGCTGTGGCGCAGGATCTCGTGCAGGCATTGGCAGAACGTCGTGAGACACATCGTGTACGTGGACTCATCGACGCGCTGGAACGCGCATGGGCCGATCGTTACGGAGCAGCAACCATCACGATCACGACAGCGTATCCAATCTCCACAACGCTTCGAACGTCGCTGCTGAAGATCGCCCACGGAGCAGAGATCAGAGAAAAGGTAGAGGAGGATCTCATTGGTGGGGCCCGTCTGAGAGTCGATGAAAAAATAATTGAAGGATCCATTCAGGGTCATCTGAGACAGCTAGCACGAACACTAGAAAATGTATGACAACCAAAACACAGATCATCGACGCATTAAAAGTCGCGTTAGAAAATTTTCACACGGAGGTCAAGCAAGAAGACGTTGGGACGGTTTTATCCGTGGGTGATGGAACAGCACGCATGAGTGGTCTGACGAGCGCCAAGTCCTCAGAAATGCTGGAGTTTCCAGGTGGCGTGTTTGGTCTGGCTTTGAACCTTGAGGAAGATAGCGTTGGCGCCGTCATCTTGGGTGAGGCCTCAAAAATCAAAGAAGGCGATACGGTAAAGTCGACTGGGCGCATTTTATCGATTCCCATTTCAGATGATGTTGTCGGACGCGTGCTTGATCCTCTTGGAAATCCCATTGACGGAAAAGGTAAGCTGAACGCAAAAACGTTTTTTCCGATTGAGAAAATTGCTCCTGGTGTGATGACGCGTAAATCCGTTGGTGTACCACTGCAAACAGGAATTAAAGCGATCGATACCATGATTCCGATCGGTCGTGGTCAGCGTGAGTTAATTATTGGCGATAGACAAACAGGAAAAACTGCGATTGCGATTGATACTATCATCAATCAAAAAGGTCAGAACGTGAAGTGTATTTACGTTGCGATCGGACAAAAAGAATCTAAGATCGCGAAGATTGTGGCGAGGCTCGAACAAGCAGGTGCAATGGAATACACAATCGTGGTTGTTGCAGGAGCGTCTGATCCAGCCGCGCTTTCATACATTGCACCGTTTACCGGCTGTACGATCGGCGAATACTTTATGGCAAAAGGCGAGGATGCGCTCGTTATTTACGACGACCTTTCCAAACAAGCCTGGGCGTATCGTGAAATTTCGTTGTTGCTTCGTCGTCCACCAGGACGCGAGGCGTACCCTGGGGATGTGTTTTATCTGCACTCGCGTTTGCTTGAACGCGCCGCTCGTTTGAACGAAGAAAGCGGTGGAGGATCATTAACCGCGCTTCCGATTATCGAGACACAGGCAGGGGACGTGTCAGCCTACATTCCAACAAACGTAATCTCAATTACTGACGGGCAGATTTATCTTGAAACAGATTTGTTCTATCGCGGTATTCGTCCAGCGCTCAACGTCGGACTTTCTGTCTCACGCGTTGGTTCTGCTGCTCAGACAAAGGCCATGAAAAAAGTCGCGGGAAAATTACGCCTTGAGCTTGCCCAATTTCGCGAGCTTGAAGCGTTCGCGCAGTTTGCAACCGATCTTGATGAAGGTACACGAAAACAAATCGAACGTGGTCGCCGTCTCACTGAGCTTTTGAAACAGCCTCAATATCATCCTCTCCCATTTGAGCGTCAGGTCGCCTCAATCTGGGCGGCGATCAACGGACTGCTCGACGCGATTCCAGCAGAGCGTATCGTTGAGTGGGAAGAAAAATTTCAGGAGTATCTGCAGAGTTCAGGTGTAGACGTGATGGAACAGCTGAAAAAAGAGAAAGCCCTGACTGATGAGATTGAGATGGCACTCAAAAAAGTGATTGGAGATTTCAACTCCACCTTCGCCACCTCATCCACCT
>CAYHRJ010000008.1:4439-32698 GCA_964359095.1 uncultured Gammaproteobacteria bacterium
CCACCTCATCCACCTAGTCCACCTTCCCACCTCTCTATGGCAGTGCAAACTCGCTCAATCAAACGTCGGATCAAGTCCGTCAAGAATACGCGCAAAATTACCAAGGCGATGGAGTTGGTTGCGGCGAGCAAAATGCGCAAGGCGGTGAATGCGGTTCTGGGAACACGTCCGTACGCAAAACTTGCGTGGAGCACGATTAGTGCGATCGGTGCACACGTCGACACGAGTTTGCATCCACTGTTGCGCAAACACGAAGAAGTAAAACGCGTGTTGCTCATCCTTATCACGTCTGATCGAGGACTCGCGGGTGGATTCAATACGAATATTCTGAGAAAGACGCGCGAAGAGATTCGATCGCTTGGGAGTGATGTCGAACTTCAAACGATCTGCATTGGCAAACGAGGAGGGGACGCGATGAGGAGAATGAAGCTGCCGATCATGGCGAGCTTCGTCGAGATCACCAACAACACAACATTTGAAGAAGTGCTCCCCATTGGACGACTCGTGATCGACGAATACACGAAAGAGTCATACGATCGTGTGCTGGTTGCCTACACAGATTTCGTGAGCGCGATCACACAGAAGCCGCTTATCATGCAATTGCTGCCACTTGGTGGGGAGGTGGAAAAGGTGGATGAGGTGGATTCCGCCTCTGGCGGAAGCCTGCGTTTGGCGAGCGAATTCACATTTGAACCCTCACCAGAAACAGTACTCAATCAAATGCTCCCACGTCTCGTGGAGACGATGGTGTATCAAGCAGTCCTCGAGTCAGCAGCGTCTGAGCACTCAAGTCGTATGATGGCGATGAGAAGCGCGTCGGATGCAGCAGGGGATATGATTAGTGATCTCAGTTTTACTTATAACCAAGCGCGCCAAGCTGGCATCACGCAAGAGATCGCGGAGATATCAAGCGGCAAGGCAGCGCTCGAAGCGTAATATGAACAAAGGAACTATCTCACAAGTCATCGGTGCGGTCGTCGATGTCCGTTTTCCAGAAGGGTCTTTACCTTCGATTTTGACCGCGCTTACAGTGCAGAATGCTGGAGTCCCACTCACCCTTGAGGTGGCGCAACACACAGGACACAACACAGTCCGCACGGTTGCGATGTCAACAACCGATGGACTCAAGCGAGGGTTGGAAGTCGTAAGCACAGGCAAACCGATCGCTGTTCCTGTTGGACCTGAAACGCTTGGGCGCATGTTGAGTGTGATCGGCGAGCCGATTGACGGACTCGGAGCCGTTAAAACAAAACGACTTGATCCGATTCACCGCGAGGCGCCGTCGTTTGCTGATCAATCAACAAAAGACGAAGTATTTGAGACTGGCATCAAGGTAATCGATCTCATCTGTCCATTTTTAAAAGGCGGAAAAACAGGATTGTTCGGTGGGGCAGGTGTGGGCAAGACCGTCTTGATTCAAGAACTCATCCACAACATCGCCAAAGAGCATGGTGGATATTCGGTGTTTGCAGGAGTTGGAGAACGCACACGCGAAGGAAACGATTTGTACCAAGAAATGAAAGAGTCAGGTGTGCTTGATAAGACGGCTTTGGTCTTTGGACAAATGAACGAACCGCCTGGAGCCCGTGCGCGTGTCGGGCTCACTGGACTCACGCTCGCTGAATATTTCCGTGATGATGAAGGTCGTGATGTACTTTTGTTCATCGATAATATTTTTCGCTTCACACAAGCAGGATCTGAGGTTTCATCTTTGCTTGGACGTATTCCGTCAGCTGTGGGATATCAACCAAACCTCGCCACAGAAATGGGTGCGTTGCAAGAGCGCATCACCTCGACGAAGAAGGGATCCATCACCTCGATCCAAGCCGTCTACGTTCCCGCGGATGACCTCACCGATCCAGCGCCTGCGACCACGTTCGGTCACTTGGATTCGACCGTTGTGCTCGCACGATCGTTGGCAGAGCTTGGTATTTATCCAGCTGTTGATCCACTCGATTCAAGTTCTACGATTCTGGACGTCAACATTGTTGGCGAGGAGCACTATCAAACAGCGCGTGCAGTTCAGAAGGTATTGCAGCGCTACAAAGACCTTCAGGACATCATCGCGATTTTGGGCATGGATGAATTATCCGATGCAGATAAGCTGATCGTCTCGCGCGCTCGAAAAATCCAAAAGTTTTTGTCACAACCGTTTTTCGTGGCTGAGCAGTTCACTGGCTCACCAGGAAAATTCGTGAAGCGAGAAGACACCGTTCGCAGTTTCAAAGGAATTCTAGACGGCACCTACGATCATATTCCAGAGCAAGCGTTTTATATGAAGGGAAGTATTGATGAAGTTGTTGCAGCAGCTGAATAATCCTTGTAATCGGCGAATTACGATATGTCCAAACTCCACCTCTCCATCGTCACTCCTGAACGCATTGTCTTTGAAGACGAGGTTGATTCGGTGAGTGCGATGACGCAGATGGGTGAGGTAACGATTTTGCCAGGACATGTTCCTCTTGTCGCGAACTTGCAGGCAGGGGAGTTGCGTCTGAAAAAAAATGGAGATGAAAGTTTTCTCGTGGCGTCCACCGGATTTCTTCATGTGGAGTCTGGAAACAAGATCGTGGTCCTGGCAGACACGGCTGAGCGCGTAGAAGAGTTAGAGCTTGAAAAAATCGAGGAAGCTCGTGATCGCGCACGCAAACTTTTGGAAGAAAAACGTCACGTCGATGATGTCGCATTTGCAAACGCTGCTGCGATGCTCGAGAGAGAATTGGCTCGTCATCGTGTGGCCAGCAGGAGAAAAAAATATAAGTAAGCAATCGTATGAACGTCGAACACGAATCTCACGCTGTGCAAAAAGAACACGAGTGGATGCAGCAGCAAGAGACAATCAGCGCAATCTTGGAACAGGGGATGGAGAAGTTTGTAGACGACATCCCCAATCTTGAAAATGCATTTGAAGGTCAGGAACACACGCTCTGCTGCATGGACGAAGGTGTCCCTCAAGGTGATATGCGTTCAGCAGGGTCTGGCATTCTTACGGAAGGAGCGCAGCGTGAGGAATTCATCGCAAAGCTGAGAGCAGCAGGAATCAAGGACGTCACAAGCCATGAAGGCTGTGGTGCAGCAGGTTTGTACCGTGAGCGTCATGGAATCACGGATAGGACGGTTGATGAGATCGCAATCGAGCAAGCGAAGAAGATGGCTGACGAACTCGGTGTTCCATACAAGGGTCACGTCACGGAACTCACACGCCCAGCGGAATTTCACACAGCGCGCGTGGTGTATGTTGACGGAACAGGACGATTCAATCCCAGCCGTGTCACTGAGCTTCCAGCAGGCTTTGTCGTGAGTGCGCGTTTCATGACACCTGAGCAGGCACTATCTGAAATTCAGCTCGCGATGAAGATTGCATTTGGTGAGCACGGGTTCGGTGATAAGTTTACACAAGACGATCCTCTCGTCGTCATCACGATCGGCGACAGCACAGAGGCTGACTTTGGCGGAGAGATTCTTAGCCGTGAACTCCAGGCCATCGTCGGCAAAAAGCGAGTCCGTGTTGACCAATTCTCCGTTCCCCGCACGGGATTGCGGGAAGCCACATAACTCAGCTAAAAATGAAAATCTGAGCGGATTTATCCACTCAGATTTTTTGTTTCTACGGCTTTGTTCTAACATACAGCATGTGCTAACATACAGCAACACGGATCTAACCTTGGATTTGGTGGCAAAAGCCCCGCTTAACCATCCTCTATGTCTGAATACGAATCCTCATTCAATCCCGAGAACGAAGTGACCAGCGCGGAGAATTGCTATGCCCGTATTGGAAAGGGTGGAAGTGCGGAAGGAATGCCACGCGATATGCTTGTGGTCGATACGGGTCAGCCGACGCTTCCATCAATGGAGAAGCGTTCGCCGCGCACTGTGGAGGAGGTTGACGAGCTGTACCGCGAAACGATCCGCGGCGGCATTGTGGACCATCACAGTATAGACGCCGCCGTCTTGAACATGCCGGAGGGTGCGGTTCGCCGCTGCGCGGCGAAGATGGTCGCAGATTTTCCATCCGAAGTCGTCGCGCTCATCAAGGATCGGGACATCCGTTCGGTGAGCGGGCACACGGACAGCGACCTGGACTCCATCACCGCGACGTACCTCACAAAGACACTCGTGGATTCGCGTGATGCGGCGTCGCTTCCTGGTTTTACGGAACGACTTGGCGACTTCGTCAATTTGGTGGATTATGGCCGGTTTTCAGAGACGGATCCGGACAAGGTGGTGCAGTCGCTCATGGGGTATTTTGGCGCTCTGAAGTCGCAAACGCTCGGCCGCATGGGAGCGGAGATCGGCGCGGTTTGGCGCAGTGCGGACATTCCGCAAGGCGAGAAGCCTGCACGGGCGCAGGCAATCAGCGACAAGTTTCATGGAGAAATGATGAAGCACATGTTCACCGTGTACAATGCGTGCGTGAAGGCCGAGTCTGCGGGCAAGACGATTGATTTTACGAATCTCGATGCCGCTGACCTTACACTTCCTGCAGACACGAAGAAACTTTTGGATGCCGGGAAAGAACAGGTGCGCGCGGATATAGAGGCGTTTAACAAGGAATTTGAAGTCGCGGAACAGACGAGGGTGGTCGTGAAGACGAAGGAAGGCGCCGATCTTGAGGTGCCGCTCGTCATCTTCGGGCACACGCAGTTGAGCCCGCTTCTTGTTACGAACATGTCCTATTCCCGCATGCCGCCGGAAACGATCGTTGCGGCGTACGCAGGTCAGGAGCGCACGAAGGGCGGCGATTGTTATGATGTAGGTATCAAGCCGGAGTCGCTCGACCTGTTCAACCTGACATTTTTGGAAGTTCCGCTTAATGATGCCGAACGTGCCAAGCGCGAGCCTCTCATCGCGGCCGGAAATGGTCTCGAGGCTTGGACGACGCTGCGTAAGGGCAAGGAATACCTGGGTCACGGCGACCCGACGGTTGCGGTTGCGGGCGGAAGTCTCATTGCGGCATCCAACACATCGTTGCTGTCGTCCGAGGAATTCCGCACGGTTCTTATGAACGCGTTTCAACGCTAACGTTCCATCTATGCGAGACGTACAAGGATTCGTTCCGGAAAACGAACGGGCGGCGGCCGATACTCGTAAGGCTCGCGTGGACCGGCTGCGCACCATTGTCGCGGATATTTTTCTGGGCGAGGAGCATCGGGAACTGCGCGAGAATATCGAGCGGTCGTTTGCGGTTCCGCAGGTGGGCGATTACCATAACGAAGGGATGTTCATGGACAGCCATCTTGGCCTGATCGTCGAGAGCATTGAGGATGTCGCAAAGAGCGAGTTTCCAGCTGAAATATCGCCGGGGATCCGCGAGGTGCTGACGCGGGCGGTTCGGCGTGACCCGGAGTCCGTGAAAAAGTACGTATTTCTGCACGATATCTCGAAGGCCGATTGCCTGACGGTCAAGTTCGGGGAGGAAGAACGTTCCGTGACTTGGGACGAATGGCAGGCAATGCTGTCCGCGTCCGAGCATGGTCGCAAGGCTCTTGCCGGCGACGAGCAGGCACTGCGCGATTTTTGTAAGGAACAGGGGGTGACCGGCGTCTCATATTTTCAGAACGAAGGCGAGACGAAGCGGCAGCATGGGAAGGTTGGCGCCGAGGAGCTTCGCGTGGCCGAGGGGATGGACGCGGCCATGCTCGCGGCCATTGAGTCGCATGAGGTTGCGTACCAGTTTCAGGGGATCAAGGCGTCCACATACGAGAAATATTTTGGAGAAATGGCCGATGACGCGCGCGATTTTGCGCTGCTCGCGAGCTACGTCGACACGATGGCGTCATTGCGCCCCGATGGTAAGCCCGACTTGGTGAATTTCCTGGCGCTTGCAGAATCGCGTGAAAAGTCGGAATCGCTCGCGGCATTGCAGCGGCGTCTCGACGGGGCAAAACTCGACAAACAGAAGTTCGAGCGGGCTTGGGCCGCGCTACGCAATTCTTCCGAGCCGCTTACCGCCGACATGCTCGCCGAGGCCGAGTCGAAACTGCGCATGGAGTGCAAGCTCGCGGGGTATGATATCGCCAAGCTCCGTGACGCGGTCGAACCGCTTGTGACGAACGGGACGCTGACCGAGGAGGAACGCGACCGCTTGCTTGCCGTCGCAGAAACCGACCCGCAGAACATCGGACGCGCATTTGGTCCCAAGATGCGGTTTTTGAGCCCGGCCCTCAAGCAGGCGCAGACGTAATCAAGTATGTTGAGCACGCGCGTGGAAGGATCATTTGAGGGAAACCGGGAAGGCCAGAATGAGGTCTGGTCTTTTTTCGATGCATATAAAATTTCTGGACAGGGAGCGGCGGTCGTGCGTCCGGCGCTTCGGTCATTCCGGCATATAACGGAGGAGGGCATGGCCAGGGACGAGGCGTTTCTCGCCAAAAAGAAGGGTCGGCCAAACATGCGTGAGCAAAAGCAGACGGGGTCGGATGCATTTGCCTTCGAAAATTATTTGACGGCCGAAGCTAAACGGTGTGGGTGGTTCGGGGGCGAGTTGATCCCGACTGCGGAGTACGACGACTGGGTTTCCGGCGTAGACGTGGTGGTGGAATGGCTGGCGTAGGACGGCTGTTCGCCGATTCGTCTGGCGATTGACTTTACGACGACGAAGCAGTTTGAGACGTTTTATAAGAAAAGCAACAAGCTCGAGGGGAATGTGGTGGTCAAATATTTCCGTTCCGCGCTTGAACGCGAGGGCGGGGAACCGAAGGAGCTGCGCGCGTCCATGCCCATTGTGCTTCTTGGGATCGATAAGGAGGGATTTCGGGAAATCGCGCGATGAAGAAGATGGATATGGCGCGCGTCGAGTATCTGCGACGCCATGGGTTCAAGGCGGAGTTGAGCACGACGGACAAGTTTCCGAAGGGCGACGTGATCATTGCGCGCCGACTGCCGAAGAATTTCCTGGCGAAGCTCGGCGAGGCTCGCGCGCTTGAGACATCGGATCCGAATGCGTTTGACGCGTTCATGATGCGGCTCGATGTGCTCGCCGCTGGTGGGCAGCCGAAAGGATTCGACCGCGCGGAGTATGGAGACGGATGGATCAAGGACGACTATGCCGAGATGACACGCCGGTTCATTGCGCGCGCGTACGAGGAAACCCTGCCGGTTGAGGCCACGCCGGAGAAGCCAACCGCCCTGAACGCGGGACAGGAACGTCCGGAAGGGAAGAATGCCCAGAAGCAGGTGACAGAGGCGACGTTTGCCGACCACAAGGGTCGCATCGACCTGTACGTCCGGGCACGCGCCCAGGCCACCGGAAAAACGATCGAACCTAGCCAGCTCGGTTCGGTCATCGGTGCGATCAAAGGACGGGTGTTGCGGAACGATGGGGAAACCCCGTCGAGCATCCGTTCTGGGGTGGATGCGATGATGGCGGAGATGGGGTACTAACGATACAAAAAACCGGCCGTCAGTCCGCGGCCTCATGTCCTCAAAGCATTATTGACCTATTCGTGAAAATGAGGCATACTTGCGCCTCCCCTCACAAGAGGTCGCTTCATGGGACATCTGAGTCCGTTCGATCAGGGAGTCGTAGAAACGTTGCGTGACCGCAAGATCATCGAGGATGAAGACGGAGGAAAGCTTCATTTCGACAACGGCGTGATCGCCATTCGCTGTCCTGACGGGGACCAAATGCTCGATCGTATCCAGCACGACTGCGAAGTCACTCAGGCGGCTGGTGGAAGGCTCCGGCTTCACCTCATCACCCATCACGGTGGATGCATGGTAGTCGCGCCTGACTCGCCGCTGTATCCAGGCATGGGAATCGACGAGTACGTTCTCGCGCAGATTCGGGAAGCCGAAGCGCTCAAGAAGATCCATACGATCACCGCCGAGGTTCATGCGCCCTGTGGAAAAGCACAGTCGCTTGGTCTCACCCTGGTGCACCAGATCGTTCTCCAGATGGCGGCCAAGCCGCGCATCAAGGCGGTCGATCCCACTAACAAGGTGATCTGCCGCATCCACGTCAACTATCCGGACGGTCACAAGCGAACCTACTTCATCAGCCGTGCCAAGTGGATCGCCTACTGGAAGGTGGAGGGTCAGCAAAAGTGGGGACACTTGTTCCCTGTGGATCCATACAAGGAAGACTCACCGAATGCTCCGATTGCCATGGGTGACGGCGATCCTCTCCTGCGTCCATACGCAACCTAGGTCGCCCACTCGACCAACGGCACGTCGTTCTCGTACGACGTGCCACGCGCCCTCGTCAGGGATGATGAGGGTTTTATAATTGTTTAATCGGCCGTGGTAAGATGACACTCGCTATGCCCTCCGATCTCCTCTCAAAACTCAACCCAGAACAGCAAGCAGCCGTTACCCACACAGATGGTCCGCTTATGATCGTGGCTGGAGCCGGGACAGGGAAGACGACTGTTGTCACGCATCGCATTGCGTGGCTCATCGATCAGGGTCATGCAAAGCCTGAGGAGATCCTTGCGCTAACCTTTACCGACAAGGCCGCAGGGGAAATGGAGGAACGCGTGGATCGACTGTTGCCGTATGGGTATGTTGATTTGCAGATCTCAACCTTTCATGCGTTTGCAGAAAAACTTTTGCGCGACTATGGCGTTGAGATCGGCTTGTCGCGAGACTTTCGCTTGGTGAACGAACTTGATGCGTGGCTTCTTACCAGACAGCATTTTGATCGTTTTGAACTCGACCATTACCGACCGCTTGGAAATCCGACTAAGTATATTCGATCGCTCCTCACGCATTTTTCTCGTGCGAAAGATGTAGGAGTTGATCCAGATCAGTATCTGTCATCGATTGAATCACGATTCGCTGACATGGATTCTGCTCAAGCAGATGAAGCTACAACTTCCGAAATCAAGCGACTCACGGAACTCGCAAACGCCTACCGAACCTATCAACAGATTTTGCTCGAGCATGATTGTTTCGATTTTGGCGACCTGATGCTCTATACATTGAAACTTCTCCGAGAACGTCCTGCTATCCGCGACATCATCCGCAAACGTTTTACCTATGTTCTCGTGGATGAATTTCAGGACACCAACGACGCACAGTACGAGATCGTAAGAGAGATAGCGGCGCCGAAGAACAATCTCACGGTCGTGGGTGATGATGATCAGTCTGTGTACAAATTTCGTGGTGCGTCGCTCGCTAACATTCTTCGTTTTGAAACGGACTATCCAGACGCAAAGCACGTGGTGCTCACATCGAACTATCGTTCCGCGCAAAAAATTCTCGACCATGCCTACGATTTTATTCAACACAATAATCCCAACCGTCTTGAAGTAACCTCATCGCGATCGTTGTCAAAAAAATTGCAGGCCACAAAAAAACATGAGGCAACTGTTGAACATCTCCACGCACTCACGAGCGAGGAAGAGGTGGCAACCGTGGTACGAAAGATTCTTGCGCTTCGTGAGGCCCAGCCTGGGATCGAGTGGAGTGATTTCGCGATTCTTGTGCGTTCCAACTCTGCTGGAACAGACTTTGCCCAAGCGCTTGAACGACACCAAATTCCGTATCAATTTCTGGCACTCTCAGGTCTTTACACAAAACCAGCCGTGCTGGACATGCTGGCGTTTTTGCGAGTAGTCGATCACGTTTTTGATAGTCCGAGTCTGTACAGACTTTTAACATCACCTGTTGTTGGTGTAAGCGAGCGGGGAGTGATGGAACTCAATCGTCTTGCTGCGCGTAAAGGAAAATCGTTGTACGAGGCGTGCGAAATGGCGCAGAGTTTTTCCTCGCTTGACCCACAGGACTCTCACGCCATCCACGAGTTACTCCAAAAAATATCAGAGTGGCAACGACATGCTCGCACACGCAAAGTCGGTGAGCTTCTTGTGATGATGGCAAAGGAGTCTGGATACCTTGAGTACGTCAACAGGTTGGACGAGCGGCACAAAATCGAAACGTTCAGCCATCTCCAGCAGTTGTACCAAAGACTAAAGGCCTTTGAGCGTTCAAACGAACATCCAATTCTTCACAACTTCTTGAAGGAGTTCGCGCATGAACGAGACGCTGGCGAGGAAGGATCGCTCAGTGTCGATCTTGAATCCGGCCCTGACATGGTACGTATCATGACCATTCACGCGGCCAAGGGTTTGGAGTTTCGCTATGTGTTCGTCGTGAATCTCGTGGCACAAAAATTTCCTACGCGTGCCATGAAGGACGCGATTGAGCTGCCTGAAGGATTAGGATCTCAAACACCGACAGAGGGCGATGCACATCTTGAGGAAGAGCGTCGATTATTTTACGTGGCGATGACACGTGCCAAGGAAGGATTATTTTTCACGTCCGCTGATGATTACGGCGGCGCTCGTAAACGCAAGATCTCACCGTTCCTCCACGAGCTTGGCTATGCTCAGCCAAAGAGTCCTGCGTCGATCATGGAGCTGATCGATTCAGATACATCCTTCCCACTACCACCTACAACCTCCCTCAAGATGCCAATCCCAAAGCAGTTCTCCTTCACACAACTTGCGGCATTCAAAACGTGTCCGCTCCAGTATAAATTTGCGCACGTCTTCAAAGTTCCGGTCATGGGAAAGTGGACATTCTCGTTTGGCAAAACCATGCACAACACCCTTCAGCGATTTTTTGTGCTGTGGCTTGAGCGTACCGGTGTGAAGCAGACGAGTTTGTTTGATGCGAAGGTGGAGCCTGTTGTTGGTCTTCCCGTGAGTCTTGCTGAGCTATTGGATGCCTACAAAACCTGCTGGCAGGACGACTGGTACATTGACGATCGTGAACGAGAGAAGTATCGCGAGCTTGGTGAAGCTACGCTGAAACAACTGTGGGCACAGTACAGTGCTACGCCTCCAACACCACTCTCTGTCGAGCAAGGCTTCACCATGAAGATCGGCGACATCGCGCTCAAGGGACGCATTGATCGCATTGACGCGTTTGAGGACGGAATTGAGATTATTGACTACAAAACGGGTTCGCCGAAAACAAATCTGGAAGTTGATGACAAAGAGCAGCTTCTTCTTTATCAACTCGCCGCCGTTCAGATTCTTGGCCTCAAACCAAAAAAACTCACCTATCACTACCTCACAGACAATTCCCGCGTCTCATTTCTCGGAACACAAAAACAACTCGACGATCTGGAAGGATCCATGGTAGACCGCGTGCAAGGCATCCGCACATCCAACTTTGAAGCCACTCCAAGCTTTCTCTGTCAGTACTGCGACTTCAGGAACATCTGTGAGTTCCGACAGTAGCCTGAGGAGAGCACAGCAAAACAAGAAATTAACTTTCATGGGGGACGAGGCGAAGGAAATGACTGCAACGCAGCATTTCCTGAAACAGTGGGGTCCCCATCAAAGTTAATTTCTTGTTTTGCTGTGGTCTCCGAAGTGATACAATAGGACCTCTATGGGCATTTCTTCTCTCCGCGACCTGCTCTCTGGTTCTCTCAAACGCGCCGGTGTGTTGCGGAGCGTTCGCGCATCGATGGTTGTGGAGGCGTGTAATCGAATGATCCCAGCGTACTTGCCGTCGTTTCGTTCACGCGATGTGCAGGCGGTCTCTTTTCAAAAGGGGATTGTGAAGCTTCGAGCAATCAATGCACCTGCGCGACATCTTATGAAGCGCCATGAAGAGGATTTACTCACAAAACTTCGCGCGGAATTTCCGCCAGCTAAAATAGAGCGCATTCAACTTGTTCTTTCTCACGAATCTGTTCGCTATGAGCTTTCGTAGGTATCTCATCATGATGACCTGTGCGACCCTTGCGGCTTGGAGCGCTTGGGTCGTGGTCATAAACGCGATTGATCCAACACAATCAGGTTGGCTAGGTTTTTTGCTTTTTTATTCTACGTTCAGTATTGCTCTGTTTGGCTCGCTCTCGCTTCTGGGTATTGCCATCCGCTTTTGGGCAAAGCAAGAAACACTTCCAGTACGCATCACCCTTAAAGCTTTTCGACAGAGCCTCTTACTCACCACTTTGTTCGTCATTTCCCTTATCCTGTTTTCACAAGGTTGGTTCCGTTGGTGGACGATGCTCCTTGTCCTTTTCATTGTCGGATTCGTTGAGCTCATGTTTGTTTCAAATGAACGGACCCTTGAGCACAAAAACTATCCAAATCAAACTTGATACTCAGGAAAACCTCAGGTAGGATGGGAGGATTAACATCCTATTTGTATGTTCGGCAAATTCCTCGGACATTTTTCCAAAGATCTAGGCATCGACCTTGGCACCTCCAATACGCTTGTCTATTCAAAGGACGGCGGAATTGTAATTAACGAACCTTCTGTTGTGGCGGTAAACACGCGTACAGACCAGATTCTCTGCGTGGGAAAGGACGCAAAGGACATGCTTGGCAAGACTCCGCCACACATCTTGATTACAAAACCTTTGAGCAAAGGAGTCATATCGGATTTTGAAGTGACGGAAAAGATGTTGAAGTATTTCATTGACAAAGTGCATACGGAGTCTTTTACATTTGTACCTCGTCCGACCATTGTGATCGGCGTTCCACTAGAAACAACAGAAGTCGAACGCAAGGCCATTGAAGACGCGGCGCTTTCCGCTGGTGCGCGCAAAGTTCATATGGTTGAGAATCCAATGCTCGCAGCTCTTGGGGCGAGGCTTCCACTTTCTGAGTCTGTTGGAATGATGATTGTTGATATTGGCGGTGGAACAACCGAGATCGCGGTGATGTCGCTCGCAGGTGTTGTAACCTGGAAGTCACTGGATATTGCGGGTGATGAGATGAACAAGAATATTATTCAGTACGCGCGAGATCATTTCAATTTGCTTTTGGGTGAACGCATCGCTGAAAGAATTAAGATGCGGATCGGGACAGCGATCGAGCAAGAGGCTCCAATGGAAATGGAAATGCGTGGACGTGATTTACTCACCGGGCTTCCAAAGGAAATTATTGTGAACGACACACAGATTCGAGAAGCACTTTCGCGTTCTATTCGCACGATCATCGACAACGTCAAAGCAACGCTTGAAACCACGCCACCCGAGCTCGTGGCTGATATTTACGAGCGTGGCATCGTTCTTACGGGTGGAGGAGCGCTCTTGCGTGGACTCGATGTTCTGATCTCACGGCAAGCAGCGATTCCTGCGCGTGTGGCTGAGGATCCACTCACATGTGTCGTGCGTGGAGCCGGTATCTTATTGGAAAATCGTGAGCTTCTGCAGGACATCTCGCTTCCATCAGCAACGGAGGGAAGCATTATTTAGTCGAGGATTATGAAACTCCGATCCTCTGCAAAACGCGGACGCCCATTGATGCTAAGCGTTTTTATTTTGATGTTCCTTTTGGCGCTCTATTTTTTTCAAGGACTCGTCACAGACCTTCTCTCACCTTTCATGCGATTTTTTTCTGAGGTTGGGACAGCCGCGAGCGTCGCACTGAGCACGGAACAGGATTTATTCCTACAGACCCAGGTGCAGGCGCTTGCTATTAATGCAGTGGAGTTTGATCGCCTCAAAACAGAAAATGAAACCCTTCGAGAAGAACTTGGTTTTTTAGAACGGACCGGTTTCTCTGCGATCGGCGCATCGATTCTCAGTAAGAGTCTTTCACAAACCGTTGCGCGTTTTGTCCTCGATGTTGGCGAGCATCAGGGTGTGCAGGTCGGTGATCCAGTGGTCGCCCAAAATGGTTTGTTCGTTGGAAAGATTTTTACTGTGGAGCGCAACACATCAACAGCCGTTGCCCTGACAGATCCTACTCACACAACAGCGGTGAGTTTGATCAATGATCGTCGAACGATCGGCGTGGCGTATGGCACTGTTGGAGGTCTTCTGGAAATTCGCTTTATCCCAACAGATGAAACCATCAAAATTAATGACCTTGTGGTTACCTCAGGTCTGGAGGAGACGGTTCCAAGTGGCCTCTTGATTGGTCAAGTGATTGGCGTTGAGATCGATCAGAACACACTCTTTCAAACGGCCCTGCTTGAGCCATTGCAAGATATCCGGCATCTCGCCCATGTACTTGTCCTGATTGACGAATCCCTATGATTCGTCCCTTTCTCGGAATATTTTTCTTTCTTCTTCTTGCTTCCATGGAGGTTGGATTCGTCTACGCCTTGCCATTTCCCATCGATCGAACCCCCCTTGTTCTCGTTGTCTCTGTCTTCATATTTCAATCAATGGATATTCGTCCAAGCGTCTGGTGGGTTGCGGTGCATGGTCTTGTGATCGATCTTCTTCATATATCGTTTGTTTCGTTTGAATTCATATCGTACACCATCGCCTCTGTCGCGCTGATCCTGTGTTCACGTCATCTATTCTCAAATCGTTCCTTCTGGGGAATCCTCGGTACGTTCACGATCAGTCTTCTGACCCTCACATTGGCTGAGATTTTTTTTGCTATTGTAGGAATCCTTGAGAAATCGTACGCGCTTTCGTTGCACGATCTGCTTCTGGTGCGCGCATGGAGTTGGGCATTGGGATCAATCGTCCTCTTGTTCCTCTTTCCTCTTCATGAGTTTTTTGTCCGTATGAAAATCAAGCTCTTCGCTTCCTAAACAATTATGTTTTGGCATCGTCGATCTGTTCGCTCCCACGTCTTCGTCCTTCAACAGGATGACCGTTTCGGTCACAAAAATCCGGTACACGAAGATACGCCGATGGAGCAATACCTTGGGTGGAAAGGAAGCTATCTATCAACACAAGCGATGGGAAGTGTTTCATCGAGCATTCCCAAAGAGCGATTGCGGATGACCGTACTGATGCTGGTGTCTGTTATCCTCCTTTTTGGAGGACGCTCAGCTCAGCTCCAGATTCTTGACGGAGAGGTGTATGCAGAGCAGGCCAAAGAAAACCAGTACACGACACAAACGATCCTTCCGCCACGCGGAATGATTTTTGATCGTCATGGAGAACCACTCGCCTGGAATGAGCCAAGCTTTTTACTCACGCTCGTTGTATCAGAATTGCCCGTGGATGAGACGGAACGTTCAAATCTTTTTCTGACGGTCGCTCAGACCACTGGCCTCCAGCGAACCGATCTGGACGTCTTGATGGCCAGCAATCTTGCAAACTCCACTGATGAGGTTCGCGTACTGGAGGACATTCCGTATGAAGCCGGAATTCGCATCGCCACGCAGATTTCTCTCTTCCCAGGTTTCCATCTAACAACAACCACCCATCGTCTGTACCACGCGTCCATTCCATCGCTTTCTCATATTCTTGGTTACACCGGTGTCATCAACACACAGGAGTATTCGTCTTTACGAGCCTCTGGATATCGTTTGATCGATGAGATTGGAAAGTCTGGTGTGGAGAAAGCTTATGAAGCTGTTTTACGAGGAACACCAGGGTCGAGGTCCTACGAGGTGAATGCGGTTGGCGATAAACTCTCGATCATTTATCAGACAGAGGCACAGGTAGCAGGAAATATGATGCTCAGTGTAGACGCGCCTTTTCAAAAATTTGCCGAGCAGCAGTTATTAGAAACGCTTTCACGCGTTCAGGCGACGCGTGGCTCGATCGTCGCCCTTGATCCACAGACAGGAGCAATACGAGCCCTAGTGAGCTGGCCAACGTTTGACAGCAATGAATTCGTTGGAGGGATTGAACAAGATCGGTATTCAGCTTTGCTTGCAGATCCAGACCAGCCACTTTTTCCACGTGCCATTGCAGGCGAATTTCCATCTGGTTCGATTTTCAAACCATTCGTTGCCTACGCCGCTCTGTCAGAAGGAATCGTATCAGAACACACGTCGTTCCTCTCCAGTGGTGGCGTTCGAATTGGCCAGTGGTTCTTTCCTGACTGGAAAGGCGGTGGACACGGAATCACAGACGCACGAAAAGCAATTGCCGAATCTGTAAACACGTATTTTTATATTGTTGGAGGTGGACTCAACGATGTCACCGGCCTTGGTGTTGAACGCATTTCTCTGTACGCAGAGCGTTTCGGATTTGGGAATACAACAGGGATTGATGTGCCAGGAGAGTCTGATGGATTCCTCCCGTCAAAGGAGTGGAAACAGGAAGTGAAGTCAGAACGCTGGTACGTCGGTGACACGTATCACTACGCGATCGGGCAAGGGGATTTTTTGACAACACCGCTGCAAATGGCCGTGGCGATTGCAACGATTGCCAATAACGGCTTACGCATCGTTCCCTATGTGGTAGAGTCCGTCGATGGTCCAGGTGCCGCAAGCGTATCGCATGAGGCGCCCATCATGCTCGAGGAGCTCGATGAAGCTGCGCTGCAGATTGTCCGCCAGGGAATGAGGCAAACCGTTACTCAAGGGAGTGCTCGTTCACTCTTGACGCTCTCTGAGGCTGTCGCCGGCAAAACCGGAACCGCTCAAACTCCTGGTGATCGTCCGTATCATTCTTGGTTCACAGGATTTGGTCCCTATGAGGATCCAACGCTCACACTGGTCGTTCTCATTGAAGAAGGTGGCGAGAGTACGGACGCCGCCGTGCCACTTGCGAAGGAGCTTTTTCAGTGGTGGTTTCAGTATAATGCAAATTCTAAGCCCCTCTAGGGGCGTGCGTCTAGCTATTCGAGAAACGTTGCAGCGATCATTATGGCAAGGGAAAGAAGAAAAATAAATGAGTGCAAGGAAATTTTTTTTGCGTTGGTTTGATGCTTGAGCTCAGGAATGAGGTCAGACGTTGCAATGTAGAGAAAACTTCCTGCGGCAAATGGAACCAAAAATGGAACAGCGATGCTGACTGATTGTGTAAGAAAATAGCCAGCGATTCCTCCAGCCACAACCGTAAACGCCACCGCAAAGTTAGCCAGAACAGCTTTTCGCTTTTCCCAACCGCTATGAAGTAAAACTGCGTAGTCTCCTAATTCTTGTGGAATCTCGTGCAAGGCAATCGCGATCGCAGTGAAAATTCCTACGGTGGGTGAAACGATAAAGGCTGTCGCAATAATGATGCCGTCGACAAAGTTATGAATAAAGTCACTCAGCAAAACAAGATGTCCGTAAGGGTGCGTGGTGTCACAGTGATCTGTATTGTGACAGTGATGCCAAGAAAACCATTGTTCAAATTGAAAGGAAACGAAAAATGCACCCGCTAAAATGAGAAGCGAAGTGAATAAAGAAAAAGGACCTTCCTGCGAAAGCTTGATGGTTTCAGGGAGTAGATGAAAAATCGCGTTTCCAAACATCGCACCAGCGGACAATGCAACCAGCACAAGAATACTGTTTTGCAAACGATGCTTTGTAAGAGTAAAGATAATCACACCAACAAGTGAAACGAGTGCGATGAGCACCGTACTTATGGTAATGAGGAAAAGCGTCATAGATGCAAGAAGTGTGCTGTGACCGTGCGGTTCTGTCAATAAAAAACTCATCCACAGCGCGCGATTGACAGGGCAACACCACACAGGTAGCCTACCTAC
The DNA here is from genome assembly GCA_964359095.1 of uncultured Gammaproteobacteria bacterium. GTDB lineage: Bacteria > Patescibacteriota > Patescibacteriia > UBA9934 > GWF2-40-263 > JACRJW01. The sequence continues at coordinate 21,743 of CAYHRJ010000008.1, forward strand.
ACACTCGGCCGGATCGGCGGGTGTTAATTTTTTGAAGCTCTATGCCATCGTATTTATCTACAAAAGGACTGGAGGAAATAAAAAAAGAACTGATTCGTCGACAAAAAATCACGAGAAAGGAAATCTCTGAAAAGATAGCCAACGCCAAAGAGCTTGGAGATCTCTCAGAAAATTTTGAATACCAAGAATCGAAAGAAGAGCAAGGAATGAACGAAGCACGGATCTCTCAGTTAGAAAATCAAATCCATGACGTGGTGGTGATTGATGCTGAAACAGGAGCGTCTCACATAGGCATCGGAACCATGTTCATTGCAGAGGTCGGAGGTGAGAAAAAATCCTTCACAATGGTTGGATCAAACGAAGCGAATCCGCTTGAGGGAAAGATTAGTAACGAGTCGCCGATCGGTCTAGCGTTTCTTGGCGCAAAAACAGGAGATGTGGTCGCGGTCGAGGTTCCTTCTGGTATAATGGAGTACACGATTTTAGAGATTCACTAACACTATGATCCAAGAAGAAAAAGACCGTTTGGGACGATTAGACAAGTTGCGAGCTGCCCACATCGATCCATATCCGACATCGGCAAAACGAACACACACAACCGCCCAGGTGCTTGAACAATTTGACAAACTTGAAACGCAGAAAACCTCGGTTCAGCTTGTCGGTCGAGTGCGTCTTTTGCGCAGGCATGGAGGGCTCACGTTTGGTCAACTCCAAGATCAATCTGGCATGATCCAAATCGCCATGCGCAAAGATGTTGTTGGCGAAGAGGTCTACGCCTTTTTTCACGAAACGATCGATGTTGGAGACTTTCTTGAAGTTTCAGGAAGCGTGTTCCTCACCAAAAAAGGCGAAAAGACTCTCGAAGTAAACGCGTATCGTCTGATCAGCAAAGCAGTGCTTCCGCTTCCTGAAAAATGGCATGGACTCAGCGATGTCGAGGCGCGATATCGACAGCGAGAGCTTGATCTACTTGTGAATCCGGAAGTTCGACAGCGTTTCATTGTTCGTTCAAAACTTATTTCATCCTTGAGATCATTTTTGGACAAGATGGATTTTCTTGAAGTAGAAACACCTATTCTTCAGCCCATTCCTGGAGGTGCGAACGCGAGACCTTTTGTGACACACCACAATGCCCTCGACGCGAATTTATTCCTTCGTATCGCTCCGGAACTTTATCTTAAACGTTTGATCATTGGTGGATTTGAAAAAGTCTACGAAATTGGACGACTCTTTCGTAACGAGGGTATTGACCAGTCTCATAACCCAGAATTCACAACGATCGAACTTTACTGGGCCTTTGTCGAAAAAGAGGAATTCATTCAAGCACTCGAGGACATCATGCGTCACATTGTTGAGCAGGCAACAGGGAAACTGCAACTGTCGCATGAAGGAACGGTGATTGACTTCGGGTCATCTTACCCACGTGTTACATTTCGCGAAGCGATCCAGAGAGCTTGTGGAATCGACATTGATGCCTACCGGAATAAAGCAGACCTTCAGCAAGCTGTCTCAAAAGCCAAACTGAATATAGATTTTTCACGTTGCGTAGGAATCGGTGAATTCTACGATGAGTTGTTTAAAAAAACAGCTCGCCCGTTGATTGAACAACCGACCTGGGTTTTAGATTACCCAATTGAGCTCAAGCCTCTCGCAAGACAAAATTCCACTGACGCAACAAAGAGCGCGTCCATTCAGCTTGTTATAAAAGGACAGGAAATAATTAACGCGTATTATCATGAACTCAATGATCCAGTGGAACAACGTCGTCGGCTTGAGCAACAGCAATCATTGCGTGAGCAGGGAAGTGACGAGGCACAGTTCATGGACGAAGAATTTTTAGACGCACTCGCTCACGGGATGCCTCCGACAAGCGGAATGGGTATCGGAATTGACCGCTTGGTTGCCTTCATTACTGATGCTCCAAATCTAAAAGAAATCATCCTTTTCCCAACGCTCCGTCCCAACCGCGAAGACTGATATGAAAGCGAAGCGGGTTTTGGTTTTTGGAACGTTCGACGGGTTGCATCCTGGACACCTTTTTTTTCTTCGCTCAGCGAAAGCACAGGGAACAGTTCTCCTCGTCGCCGTGGCACGAGATGCACACGTGATTCTTCTTAAAGAGAAACGACCCACGACCACGGAAATGAAGAGACTTGCGGCGATCAAGCAACTTGCGTTTGTTGATGAGGCGTATCTGTGCGATGAGGAGCTTGGGACTTACTCAATCATCGTAACCGCCAAGCCGGACATGATTGTTCTTGGCCATGACCAACAGGCTATGGAAAAAGATTTAATTCGATGGATGGCGGACAACAACCAATATATTCCGATGTTTCGCATACAAAAAGTATGAAACCGGTCAAGGATCTCGATATCGTGGTTGGCGTGTGTGAGCGTAATGCTCGAATTTTGATGCTGCAAAGGCGCGACGACAACCCCCTGTGGGACAAAAAGTGGGAATTTCCTGGAGGGAAGATCGAAGTGGGGGAGGATCCCACCGAGGCGATCGCTCGTGAGGTTCATGAAGAAACAGGATTGTCAATTTTAGAATCACGCTTTTTTAAACTGCACGAACACGATTGGCGTTTGGAGGATAAAATTTTGCGCGTACACATCCACTGCTTTCACTGCGTGGTTGGAGAAGGGGAGCCTCAGCATGAGGGTGAGAAGGCATATCAATCAGCGTGGTTCACCTATGAAGACGCGCTGGAGCTAGATTCCCTTGAGGCGAACGACACGATCCTAAAAGCTTTTTTGTATGAAACGTCATCGCTCATGGGTTGAAGTGAACGAACGAGCGCTCGTTCACAACATTGAAACCTTGCGATCTCTTCTTGAAAGTGGTTCACGTTTTTGTGCTGTCTTGAAAGCCAATGCCTACGGCCACGGCCTTGATGAAGTGGCCAGTATTGCGGCGCGCGCAGGAGTTGATGCCTTTGCGGTTGATTCGATCGATGACGCTCTCACACTTAGAACGCTGTTTCCCAGTGCACTCGTGATCACGCTTGGGTACACGATGCTCGATCGATTTAAGGAAGCGCTTCTGGCAAACATTCACCTGACCATCTACGATCGAGGAGGGATCGAGCATGCCCAAGCGGTCGGTCGTGAACTCGCTAAAACCTTTCCCATTCACCTCAAAGTGGAAACAGGAACGATGCGTCAGGGTGTGGCGATTGATGATCTTCCAGACCTCACACGATTGTTAAGAGAGAGTGATCGTGTTTCTCTGGAGGGTCTCTCAACGCACTTTGCCAACATCGAAGATTCTGATGATCCTGAATTTGCGGCCCATCAATTTTCCCTCTACGAGCAGGCTCGAGCGATCCTTACGGAGAATGGGCTCACGCCACAGTGGTGTCACTGTGCCTGTTCAGCGGCGATAATTTTGTATCCTCAAACGCACAAAACGCTTGTGCGAGCAGGGATCTCGATGTACGGCATTTGGTCCTCTGAGCTTGTGGAAAATACCGTGAGACGTTTGAATCTTGGATGCGAGCTTCAGCCGGTGCTTACATGGAAATCACGTGTCGCCCAGATCAAATCGATCAGTATGGGCACTCCGATCGGTTATGGACTCACCGAGATGATGAAGCGCGGTGGAAGACTCGCCATTGTGCCTGTGGGATACTGGGATGGATACGATCGTTTGCTATCGTCCTGTGGGGAAGTCTTGATCAAGGGATCCCGATGTAAGGTGATGGGACGTGTCTGCATGAACATGATGATCGTTGACGTGTCGCAGATCCCAAATCTTGAAACAGAAGAAGAAGTGATTCTTCTAGGAACCGATGGACGTCATCGTGTAACGGTTGAGGAGATCGCAAAGCGCACACAAACGATTCCATACGAGGTGCTTGCTCGCATCAATCCACTACTCCCGCGAGTTATTGTCTAGCTATGTCCAGAAGAAACTTCTTTCAACAAACGCAAAGACGACGCTATCAGGATAAAGGTCGCGAGAATCCGTATTTTCGTCGTGTTCGCAAGATCCCGTGGAAGTGGATTGGTGGAAGTATGGGAGGAGTCGCTATCATCGTGACCGTTTGTGTGATTCTTTTTTCTCACCGAGCTCTCGCCATTCAGCGAGTTTCCATTGACGGACTCAATCAGATTGATCGCATGGCTTTTGAAACGGAAGTTCGCGCGTATCTAGATCAGCGTGCCTTGCTCTTTTTTCACCGATCAAACCAATTTCTTTTTTCCGGTGCGGATTTTCAACTCGCGCTAGAAGGTGCGTTTACGTTTGCATCCATCTCCATCAGTCAAGCAGGGAAGGAGCTGCGTATTACTGTAAAAGAACGCACATCGAACCTCCTGTGGGAAACAGATAAGGAGTATGTCGTAGATCTTCAAGGGGTGATCACACGTCCACTGCAAAGAGACGTACCATCGGACGCTGAACTCGCCTTCCGTCTACCTTTATTTTACGACATCAATCAGGTAGCGGTACTGATTGGCGTCCCCGTTCTCACTCCAGAGGAGATAACACAGGTCTTTCGTTTCCACGAGATATTGCTTTCACAAGGAATTCCATACACTCAGACACGAGTGAATCGATTAGCGGGAGGATGGATGAGTATCGTGACTCAGGTGGGCTATGAGATATACTTTGATGTCACAGGTGATATAGAGGCACAGGGCGAGAGCTTAAAAACGGTTCTAGCGACGCAGGTAGAGGATCCAGAGGACCTAGAATACATTGATTTGCGTTTTGGGGATCATGTGTATTTTAAGTGACACGCAGTGTCATCGTCGCATAAGGCTTATTGTGCGACGCAACAGTTAGGTGCTGTGTCTACATTGTCTCCGGGCCGCCGGACTGTCGCCGTCGTTCCCTACGACAACATCAACACGTCAGCTCCTGACAATCCCGTTCATCTACAACAAGTTCGTAAGGTACACTAGCACAAGCGTAATTACACCGATCAAAAAAATTGTTACACCAATAAGCGAGAGGGCGAGGATCTGGGCATCATCCTCCCCTGCTCCGCGGATCATGTTGATGCTCACACCAAGAAAGATTGCAAGTGGTACGAGTGAGAACGCCCAGCCAAGAAATGTCAGAACAAATTCAAGAGTCATACTTAATAGGATATCAAATAATCAAGTGGGTTTGTCGGAATTCCGTTCTTTCTCACCTCGAAGTGAAGATGTGGACCTGTTGAGAGACCTGTGCTTCCCACCGCACCGATCTGGTCACCCCGCGCAACGAATTGGTCAGCCACAACATCTATACGCGAAAGATGCGCATAGAGCGTTGAGACGCCACTTGCATGGATGACCATCACGTAATTTCCATATAGCCGCCCATTTTTTGTCCACGCAACATATCCAGTTGCCGCAGATAAAACAAGCGTGCCAGATGCAGCAGGAAGATCAAGTCCTGAGTGTTCAAACAAGTGTCTGAACGGGTAGGTTGGATCATGAAAATAGGCAGAAATGCCACGGAGTGTTGGGTTTACGGGCCATGACAGGACAGAAGAATCCCCTCCTTGATCATTTGCGCTTAGTCGTCCCTCAATTTCCTGCTGCAAGAAAATAATTTGTTGATTGATGTAGGTTTGTTCCTGTCTAACTTCCTGAAGGAGCTGCTGGAACGCTGCTTCGGACTGCTGCGTTTGAACAATCAAAAATTCTTTTGCTCCTGTTTCCTCAGACAACTGATCGAGATCCTTTTCTAAATTTGATTCCAGTGTGATGAGCTGTTCTTTTTTTTGCTCTTCATTTCCAAGCTTCTCTTCGAGACTCACTTTTGTCACACGTGCTTGGTCAACTGTTTTTTGCAAATCTTCTGAAACGTTTTCTAGTCGTTCAAGGCTATCAAAAAATTGTGAGAACGAATCGTTTCCAAAAAACAACTGCATCGGAACGGCTGTGTCCTCGACTTGAATTTGTCGCAGAACCTCGGCGATCAGTTTACGCTGACGTTCAAGTGTCTCCTGAACTATTTTGATTTCATTCTCAAGAGCCGTCAATTCGATATTCACAAGATCAATAGACGTCTCGGTCGCTTCTATGTCAAGTTCGGTCTTGGCAATACGATTTTCAAGAAGATCAATCTCGCCGTACAAAGACGCCTCCTGAGCCTGAAGATTTTCTATTTTGTCCTTATACGAATCAATTTGACGATTCAGTTGGTCAATCGCACTTCGCTTCTCGTCAATTTCACCACTGAGCGTATCGATTTCATATGTCTGAGCGAACACAAAACCATTACCAAATAATGATTCCGTCGCGACGACCGAAGCCGTTAGGATCCACATGATGCGATGAGCGAATGGACTCATGAAGATAGTTTGGTTATTGCTTTTTTCAAACGCAAGATCGTCTCTGCTTGTCCGAGTACCCACGCGATCTGAAATGGACCAGCCGACTGCTCGCTTCCTGAGAGCGCGACACGCATTGGCCAGAGGACAGGGCCATTTTGCAAGCCCTTAGATTCAATATACTGCTTTATCTCGCTTTCAATCAATGCCACATCGTCAAAGATGCTGGATGGAAGTCCAATGACGAACTCTTGGATGCTCTGGAGCTGCACCACTGCGTCTTCTTTTGTCGACTTTTTCCAGACAAGCAAGTGAGCGTCATATGTGAGTGCTTGCGTATACGGCTTGATACGATAAGGAATCTCCACGAGCGTCACCAGTCGATCGCGCTCCACAATGAGAATCTTTTTTAGCAGATCATCGCTCACCAACTCCCCTTCTCCACCACAAAATGGCTTTGCGGTTTTGAGAAGCTTGTCGATATCCATCGCACGAATATACATGCCATTCATCCAGTTCAGCTTTGCAATATCAAACACAGCACCGCTTTTGTTGACCTTCGAGAGATCAAAGGTCTCCACAAGTTCATCAAGCGTGTAGATCTCTTGATCCGCTGATGGATTGAATCCGAGCAGAGCAACGAAATTCAAGAGCGCCTCAGGCAAATATCCTTTGGCAAGATAATCCTCAACAGCAACATCGCCTTGACGTTTGGAAAGTTTGGATTTGTCTGGATTCAGGATAAGTGGAAGGTGGGCAAAGACTGGCAACGTAAATCCAAACGCGCGGTAGAGATGGACATGTTTTGGCACTGACGAAATCCATTCCTCGCCACGAATGACATGCGTGACACCCATGAGCTGATCGTCCACGACCACAGCGAGGTGATACGTTGGGAATCCATCTGCCTTCATGAGCACCTGATCGTCGATCTGTTCGTTTTGGATCGTAATACGTCCACGAATGGCGTCATCAAAGGTTGTCTCGCCATCCGGAATACGAAGACGGATGACGTGTTCCTCTTGTCCTTCCAATTGTGACTTCACCTCGTCAGCCGTAAGGTTCAAGCAATGACGGTCGTACTTGGTCGAAGCCTTGATGAGTTCCTGTGACTTCCTTAACTCCTTGAGTCTCTCTCTGGTACAAAAGCAGTGATACGCATCGCCTTGCTCAACAAGTCGCAGGGCATGTTCTCGATAGATCGGTAATCGTGCGGACTGAACGTATGGGCCATGATCACCTTTTTCCTGTAGTGTTCCTTCAACGAGGATAGGACCTTCATCATACGAAAGTCCCATGCGATCTAACGTCTTGATCAGCGACTCCACCGCTCCCTGAACCAGCCGTGCACGATCTGTATCCTCAATGCGGACAAGAAACGTCCCACCATTTTTTTTGGCAAACAAAAAATTGTAGAGCGCTGTGCGCAACGATCCAACATGGAGGAATCCTGTTGGTGATGGTGGAAAGCGAGTTTTGACGTTCATAAGCCTTTCAGTTGTCGATAGACCTCGGGAAAAACACGCGTCAGAGCCTTAAGGAATCTGTGAGACCTAAGTGTACTCAATGCGACCGTGAATGGAAAGACGATGCTCGCGTTCATGATTCGTTTCCATCGGCGCGGTTCTTTCATGAGTCGCCACACCCATTCAAGTCCGATTTTTCGGATCAACCGCGGCGCGCGTTTTTTTTGACCTGAGAGCATATCGAAAGCCCCGCCAACACCGATCCAGATTCTCACATGAGGAAGCAAATCTTTCATCTGAAACATGAACGCCTCTTGTTTCCCATGCCCCAAGGCAACAGCAACGACATCAGGATTTGTCTGCCGGATTTGTTCGATAATATTTCGTGAGACGTTGGTCGTGTCGTTAAAATGAACATTTCCAGGATCGATAGCGAGAACCTGAAGATCTGGCAGACTTTGAATGAATTTCATCGCTGTTGCCTGTGCTGCTCCAGATGCGCCACCAAGGAGTAAAAGTCGCCTGCCTTGCTCAGAACAAAGCTTCGCAAGCGTTTGAAGAACGTCCACACCAGGATGGCGATGTTCAAGATAGGAATCCGTGAGCGCCGCGATGGCGTAGCGAAGACTCACAGAGTCTGGCAGCGACAGATCGCTCGCGTTCAGCTGATTCTGAAAGACCTTAACCTTTCTCGCCAAAATCAAAAACTCCGCGTTTGTCGTGACGATGATTCTCCCCTTCACGAATGACTCAAACCAAGACCGGAGCTTTTCGTTGAGCTCTGCCTGAGAAAGATCGTCGATTCTTACGTCGAACACTTCACGATGCTTCACACAGCTACATGATAGCAAAAAAAGGCATGAGGTACAGCAAGTCTATCTTGACAACGAGAATCTCATAGGGTATTCTTCCATTAATACTTAGTAATAAACAGTTCTATGCGAACAACAGCTCTCATTTCCCTGTCCCTTCCACCGTCTTTAGTGAAGGAGTCAGAAAAAATAGCGAAAAGTAAACACATGACTCGATCTGAGCTTTTTCGAACGGCTCTTCGGCATTATCTTGAGGAACAGCAGGCTCTGGTGGCGATTTCGCTTTACGAGAAGGAACGCGATACCAAGAAGTTGAAGACCTTAAAAGGTTCTCTTGCGAGTTTGATGAATTGATATGGAGGTCAAAAAGATTTTTTATTCTTCTCATTTTCATCGTGCCTTCAAAAAATTATCGATTTCATTCAAAAAAGAAATACTGCTACGAGAGAAACTATTCCGTGCCAACTGCTTCGATCCACGCTTGATGACTCATAAGTTGAGCGGGCGCTTAAAAGGATTTTGGTCCTTTTCCATCACTTCCTCCCACAGAATTCTGTTTGCGATCGAAGGTGATGGTTTAGTCACTTTCGTTGATGTAGGTGATCACTCAATCTATGAATAGGATCTCTAGAAAATTGACATTTCTCTTTTAGCACTCTACACTTGTGAGTGCTAAATACTTTTTTTATGATGCCAAATAATTTTACACACAAGTCACAGGAGGCGCTGCAGATGGCGCATCACATTGCGGTGGAGCATGGACAGCAGACGCTTGAGCCGATTCATCTGCTCTCATCACTACTCACGCAAGAAGACGGTGTGGTGGGTGCGCTTGTTGACAAAATTACTCCATCGCGCGGCACATTGCGCGGGGAAGTAGATCACATTCTCGATTCCCTTCCCAAAACTGGAGGCGGATCGCCTGGTGGACTCGCGCAAATCTACATGAGTCAACAGATGGCCGCTGTGTTGGCGCAGGCTCATAAAAAAACAAAGGCATTCAAAGACGAGTTTATTTCGACTGAGCATTTGTTTCTTGGACTTCTTTCAAATAAGGCAATTAACCGACTCTTGCTCGGTTACAACATCACAGAGGAATCCGTCATGAGCGCGCTCAAAGATATTCGTGGAAGCCAACGTGTGGATTCTGCGGAACCTGAGGGCAAGTATCAGGCTTTACAAAAATATGGATTCGATCTCACACAGGCCGCGCGCGATGGGAAACTTGATCCGATCATTGGTCGCGACATGGAAATTCGTCGGCTCATGCAAGTTTTATCACGACGGACAAAAAATAATCCTGTGCTCATTGGCGAAGCTGGCGTTGGGAAAACGGCCGTTGTGGAAGGACTGGCACAGCGGATTGTCTCTGGTGACGTTCCAGAACTTCTGAAAGAAAAAGTCGTTGTGTCACTTGATTTGGGTGCACTTGTGGCTGGCACAAAATATCGAGGTGAGTTTGAGGATCGACTGAAAGCGGTCATTAAGGAAATAGAAAATTCAAGTGGTCGCATTATCCTGTTCATCGATGAACTTCACACGATTGTGGGAACAGGCACGACTGAAGGCGGATCACTGGACGCATCAAACATTTTGAAACCAGCGCTCGCTCGAGGAAATCTGCGAGCGATTGGCGCCACGACACTCCGCGAGTATCAGAAACACATCGAGAAAGACGCAGCGCTTGAACGTCGCTTTCAGCCTATCGTCGTGGAGGAACCAAGCGTTCAAGACACGATAGCCATCCTGCGCGGGATCAAAGAAAAATATGAAGTGCATCACGGCGTGCGTATTTCTGATCCATCGATTGTCGCGGCTGCACAACTCTCACATCGCTACATCATGGATCGCAATCTTCCAGACAAGGCAGTTGATTTGATGGATGAAGCTGGTTCGGCTCTGCGCATGCAGATCGATTCCATGCCAGAGGAACTGGACAAGCTCAAGCGTGATCTCATGCGACTCGAAATTGAACAACGAGCCTTGCAAAAAGAAGAAGATCGCGAATCCAAAGATCGACTGCGCGACATCGAGAAACATATTGCGGATTTGCGTGAAGCAACGCAGGGATTAGAAGGACGTTGGCAAAACGAAAAGAAAAAAATTACAGAGATCCAAGAGGCAAAGGCTGACATTGATCGTCTCCGTGCGTCTGCGGAGGCTGAGGAACGACGTGGCGACCTTGAAAAGGTTGCTGAGATTCGTTATGGAAAACTTCCTTCTGCAGAAAAAAAATTGCGTAAGATTGAAACAGAACTCGTTGGTCTTCAAAAAGAACGCGGCTTGTTGAAGGAGGTTGTTGGAGAAGAAGAAATTGCCCAAATCGTTTCGCGTTGGACGCATATTCCTGTTTCCAAAATGCTTGAATCGGAAATGGAAAAACTTTCCAAAATAGAAGAAGCGCTCGCC